>SSFX01000102.1:0-22487 GCA_008015635.1 Nitrosomonas oligotropha | reverse complement strand
TAATTCGGGTGACCGGTTTGGCAAGCCAGGAAAATAATCCAGCGATGCCCAGTACCGCCAGCGTAAGCATGATAGAAAGTGTCGAACCGAACGGCCAATCGCGTGTGCCGAGGAATTGATCCTTGATCAGGTTGCCAATCATGATATCGCCCGTTCCACCCAGAATGTCGGGAATGGCGAACATGCCGAGAACAGGAATGAAAACCAGCGCCGATCCGGAAAATATGCCGGGCAGCGACTGCGGCCAGGTTACGTACCGGAAGCGCTGCCAGCGGTTCGCGCTGAGATCCTGTGCGGCATCCAGCAGAATCGGATCGTGCTTTTCCAGATTGGTGTACAACGGCAGAATCATAAAGGGCAGGTGGACATAGATCATCCCGATCAGCACCGCAAAAGGAGAAAACAGCAGTGTTACCGGCGCCATGCCGAAAATAGCCAGCACGTTGTTGATCAAGTGACTGAGCGCCGATTCCGGGCCGAGGATGATCATCCAGGCATAAATACGGATCAGAAAGTTACTGGCGAACGGCAGCACCACCAGCATGATCATCAGATTACGGAATTTTTTCCCGCTGCGGGCGATCAGCAACGCCAGCGGATAAGCCATAGCGATGCAAATGACCGTGGTGAGTGCGGCCACCGTGAATGATTTGAGGAATATCTCGAAGTAGATGAAATCGCTGAAGAAGAATCGATACGTTTCAATCGTCAAACCGGAATCTTCACCTGTATTCCCCGGCAGGATATGAACCGGTGCCAGCCCGCCGAATTCGCCCGGAAGGCGGAATGAAGTAAAGATCATGATCAAACTCGGCGCGGCAAAGAATATCAGCAAGAAAGCGAGCGGCGGCGCGCTGATGAGCCATTTGACGAGACGGCTGGATGTTTGCATGCTTTTAATTTGGCTATTGATCCAGTGGAATGAAACTTGAAGTTTCGTGCGGTTATTTTACACCAGGGTCATGAAAGAGATTTTTAATTGATACAGGCATCGATTCGATGCGCAGCGCCCTGGTCTGTACATTTTTTGGTAAAAACGCATTTATTTTTCCCCTATACTTAGACCCCGTGAAAACTTACCAATCAATTGACGTCAATCCCATCAAAGGAAGAAGAAATGCCATTTAGCTATAGTAATCAGCTCAGCACTATCATTGGTTTCGCTGAGCAGCAGAATCCGGAATCAATTCTCGATATTGGCATTGGAATGGGACAGTATGGATTTTTGCTGCGCACAAATTTGGAAAACGTAAATCTTTTTGAAATTGATGGTTCAAATGGACGCCAACGCGGCAGGGATCAATGGAAGGTTAGAATCGACGGGATTGAAGGTTTTGCAGGCTACATTACTCCGGTGCACGAGTATTCGTACACCAATTTGTTCATCGGCGAGGCGCTGAAATTGCTGCCGGCACTGGGAGATAAAATTTACGACTTAGTGCTTGCGATAGATATTCTGGAGCATTTTGATAAAGAGCAGGGTGTCATTTTTCTAAGAGAATGTCAGCGTGTATGCAAGGGTTCTGTCCTGGTCAGCACACCTAAGGAATTTATTGAACAAGAAGTCCTGGCAAATCCCCTGGAGGATCATCGATCGCATTGGACTGAGGAGGATTTGAAGCTTTGTGGTTTCGATCATTTTTTACCGAATCCATTGAGCCTGATTGCGATCGCAAACAATAAGAGCGAATAGGATTGTGGTCAGATGTAGTCTGACCTGCACAGAATCATGCCGGGAGGAGGTCTCCATCACTCAGAATTCTTGTGCTTGCAAGGAATAAACTCGGAGTCAGGTTAGTCAGGCAAAAACTGCGCGGATTGCTCTTGCCAGCTCACAATGACAGGATCGCCTATTTCAAAAAGCTTCGCATGACCCGGCACGGAATTGGGAAGCAATGCTTCGATTAACGTGTTGTTGGAAAGGGTGATGATATACGTCGTGACATCGCCGATATACAGAAAATCCTTTATTTTCCCGAGTAATTGCGACTCAACTGCGATGTCCGGTGATTGCGCAACGATCCGGACTTGTTCCGGGCGCACGGCGAAAACGCCTTCATCGCCCGCTTTGACATGACCGCTGACCGGCACTGTGACTTCTCCCAGCCCTGTGACGGTTAATTTTAAATGCGCAGCGGAGACTTCCAGCACCCGGGCGCTCAGCAGATTGATTTTGCCGATGAAATCGGCCACGAAACGATTGGCCGGAAAACTGTAGATTCGGGATGGTTCGTCGATCTGTTCGATCCTGCCTTGATTCATCACGGCAATGCGGTGCGACAACGCCAAGGCTTCGTTCTGCGCGTGCGTGATGTAAATGAACGTGACACCGGCTTCGGCTTGCAGTTTGATGAGCTCGCGTTGCATATTCTCGCGCAGTTTCTCGTCCAGTGCGCCCAGTGGTTCGTCGAGCAATAATAAGCGCGGCTGATTGATAAGTCCCCGGGCAAATGCCACGCGTTGTTTTTGCCCGCCGGATAACTCATGCGGGTAGCGATCGGCGAATGGCGTTAACTCGACTTCCGCCAAGGTCTCGGCAACCCGGGTTTTAATTTCCGCCGACGTTTTACCGGCCATCTTCAGCGGGAATCCGATATTGCTCGCGACCGTCATATGCGGGAATAACGCGTAGCTTTGGAAAACCGTATGAAACGGACGTTGCTCCGGCGGTAGACCGGCGAGGTCTTTCCCATCCAGCAAAATTTGCCCGCCGTCGGGCGCGTCGAAACCGGCGATCATGCGTAACAATGTCGTTTTGCCGCAACCGGATGGGCCCAGCAATGTAAAGAATTCACCGGCTTTGATGGCGATGCTGACGTTATCGACGGCATTGAAATTGCCAAACCGCTTGGTTACATTGCGGATTTCGAGCAGCGCCATTATGTTTTTCGGTGAGAAAACTGACACTTTATCAAAGTTTATTGACGTACTGAATGTATAAATTCAATGGTTGATCGTGCTGGTTCAATTTATGGAGCATGCATCAAACCAGCAAGCATGTGGCAGTTTTCCTGATTACCCGGATTAGGAATAATTAAACCGATTCGTCATTTACGGATGTGCCATTGGAAGCAGAGGGTGCATCAGGGCCTGCTGTTGCGGCGTTCCGTTTTCCGTTACGCACGATATTCCGCTTGAGACTTTCCGGCCCATTGATCATGGCATCAAAGAAAACCGCGCAGTAGCTTTTATCGACAATGGCATTTTGGCGGTTAATTTCCGGCAACATTAATACATGGAGTTTCTGAAGATTGTACCAAGGCACCGCAGGGTATACGTGATGTCCGATGTGATAGTTAATATTGTTCCAGAACCATGAATTCATCGGATTGCTGATAATGGTACGCGTACCGGCAAGCTGACCGGCATTCCAGGGTGTTCCATAGTGCTCCGCCACAAAACGGATGCTATTGAAAAATCCAAAGAAAATGAGCGGCCAGAACCACAGTGCAAAAACTTCAGCTGCAATTCCCTGACTACTGGCCCATTCAAAAATACTGACGGTGACCACCGCATGCAGTGCTATTTCACTCCAGTGCGCGAGTGCTTTTGCGCCCCGTAATTTTTGGATGGGAAAAATAATGACGAACTGGACGGCTGTCAGCACTACGCCAATGACAGCATAGGCATAGAAGAGAATGTGATCACCAATTCCTCGCTTGCCCATCGTGAATGCATCCGGATCTTTGGCGGAACGGTTAAAACGATGATGAAGGAGGTGATCTTCTTTGAAAGCGGTGAATGAAATGACCAGCGGTATCATGGTAAAAACACCGAATGCCCAGTTCTTCCACTTGGCCTTAAACAGCACGCTGTGTGTGCAATCATGCATAAAAGTCACGATGCCCATCTGCATGTAACCCATCGCCAGATAACAGAGCCAAACGATGGCCCAATGCGGGGCATGCCAGGCGATGATACCAAGTCCTATCCATATGCCGTAAAACAGAGGAATTTTTAGGTTGGGTTGCCAACGATGCTGATAAAGTGCTTTCAGCTCGGCTTTATCAATAGAATTTGCCATAGCGATAGCATGGACTGTAACACAGTAATGGTCCGGAAGCCCCGTGTCCGGAAAATAAACTTACAACGCTAGATTCCGCTATGTAATTGGTTTAATGATTATGGCGAACGGGGAGAGAGCAGGACTGAGGGTCGATACAGGGGAAAAGCGTGTGTATCTTAAGGCTGTGGTCAGACTCCGGTGTCTGCAATTTCCGGATGTGCTATAAATTTTTTGCTTTCGTAACAGAGCATGGGGTAGGTTACGAACTGAGACGATATCGTTGGACTTGGATTAATAGCACTTGAGATTATTGGAATATCTGCCAGGCCAGCAATCCGGCCAACAGAATTGCGATGAGTGCCAGCAGGCGGTTCTGGCGTTTCTCTTCAATGACCAGATCGGTCATTCTTTTTTCCAGTTCGTGATTGCGGTTCTCGGACAGCATCTGATGGACCAGACGGGGAAATTCCGGCAGGATGACAGCCCAGTTGGGGGCTTCTTTTTGTACCCGGCTGGCAAATCCGCGTAGGCCGATTTGTTCCGACATCCAATTTTCCAAGAAGGGTTTCGCTGTTTTCCATAGATCCAGATTGGGATCTAGGTCGCGTCCCAGGCCTTCGATATTGAGCAGGGTTTTTTGCAGCAATACCAATTGCGGCTGGATTTCGACATTGAATTGCCGCGATGCCTGGAATAATTGCAGCAGAACCCGTCCGAACGAAATTTCTTTCAGCGGTTTGTCGAAAATTGGTTCGCAGACAGCCCGGACGGCGGATTCGAAATCATCCACCCGGGTATCTTTAGGCGCCCATCCGGCCTCGACGTGCGCTTGCGCAACGCGCGCGTAATCGCGGCGGAAAAAGGCCAGGAAATTTTGCGCCAGATAATTTTTGTCTTCATCGCTGAGCGTTCCCATAATGCCGAAATCGACCGCAATGTAGCGTCCATCCTTGCCGACAAAGATATTTCCCGGGTGCATATCGGCATGGAAATAACCATCGCGGAATACCTGGGTGAAGAATATTTCCACGCCAACGCGCGCCAGTTGCGGGATATCGGTGCCTTGCGCGATTAATTCGTCGACATGGCTGATCGGAATACCTTTGACGCGCTCCATCACCATGACGCTGTTGCGGCAGTAATCCCAGTACACCTCGGGAACCAGCAGCAACGGCGAGTCGAGAAAATTACGGCGTAACTGGCTGCAATTGGCCGCTTCGCGCATTAAATCCAGTTCGTCGTCCAGGTGCCGGGCGAATTCCGACACGACTTGGCGCAATTTCAGACGCTTGCCATCGGACCATAGTGCTTCAGCCAGCCAGGCGCCGGTGTCCATCAACGCAATGTCATGAGCAATGACTTCTGCGAGATTGGGGCGCAATATTTTAACAGCGACTTCGGTGCCGTCATGCAACACCGCCAGATGAACTTGCGCGACCGATGCGCTGGCGATGGGTGTCGAATCAAATTTGAAAAAAACTTCTTCAACCTTCTGGCCGTATTCTTTTTCCAAGATGGTAAATACCAAGTCAGAAGCAAAAGGCGGCACCTGATCCTGAAGCTTGGCCAATTGGTCGGCGATATCCTGTGGCAATATATCGCGCCGGGTCGACAGCATTTGGCCGAATTTCACAAAAATCGGACCTAAAGTTGCCAAAGCCAGGCGCAACCTTTCTCCGCGTGGTTTATCCAGATTCCGCCAGAATGTTAATGTCTTGACAATGACGCGCAGGAACCTTAACCGGCTATGGCTCAGGACAAATTCGTCCAATCCGAATTGGAACGCGACGTATTGAATTTTTAAGAGGCGGAATAGGCGCATGTATGATGAGAAAGCGGTGGTGAGAAAAGCCTGGCGGGGCCGTTAAAGCAGCGCCAAAAGTTTGTTATTCATGTCTGATGGGTATTTTCCGTTTGCTGCGAGAGAAAGCATATAGGCGCATTTGATTTTTCACTGTTCAGATGTTTTACCGGGTAAGCCGGTTTAATCGTTGTTCCAATTGCTCGACATCGAATCGCAAGTTTTGCACTTCTTGTGCAAAGTGTTCGATACCCGCAGGTTTTGTCAGAAAACCGCTTTCCTCGGTCCAATATTCAGTCAGCGCCTGCGACAAGCGGTCAACATTGTCAACCGGCCACCGTATGAGATGCTCGCTTGCTTGGGCAACACGATGGGCGGGAATATCACCGATCGTTTTGCTCAGATCCTGCTCAAGAATGACACGAAGATCGATTTGCTTACCAATAGCGATCAATTCATCCGCTAGCGATTGATCACCGCTGATGGCGATCGCATCGAATGCGCTGGCTTCCCGTGTTAGCAGCCTGGACACAATCAACGGTGAAAAAGTAAGCGTCGTGTCTGCGCACATAGCGTTGCTGGCTTGTTGCATTTCTCCCGCCGCGTCAATGAGCACACTGAAGTTAACCAGAGGCGGCACCCGGATACCGACTGTTTTGCCAGTATAGGTTTGCAATCGCCTGCATGCCCACCGCTCATTGCGTAATACATGATTGATAGACGTGGTTACAACGGATGTCAGCATTATATTTAACGTTAGAAGATTGTAATAAGCGGAATAAAAGAAAAAGCCCCGTTTATTTAATGCAGCGTTTGATGCCACTGGCGCGGCGGTTATTTCTTCCACCCTGACAACAGGCTCTCGAGTATAGCACTATAACCGCTTGCCATTATACCGGTCTGCATGTCTTCTCGTAGCGCCTGAAAAAGCTTGATTTTAGATTATGCTTTAGCTGTCCAGCTTTTTCTTCAATATGGCGTTGACTTGCGCGGGGTTGGCTTTGCCTTGGGTGGCTTTCATGATCTGGCCGACCAGCGAGTTGAAGGCTTTTTCCTTGCCAGCACGATAGTCGGCGACTTGCTGTGCGTTGGCGGCGAGGATTTGGTCGACGATTTTTTCGATGGCGCTGTCGTCGGAAATTTGCTTCAAGCCTTTGGCGGCAATGATGGCATCGACATTCTTGTCCAATTCGCCGTTCCATAGGCTTTCGAACACTGTTTTAGCGGCTTTGCCGGAAATCGTGCCGTCGCCGATGCGCGTCAGCAGCGCGGCGAGCTGGGACGGATTGACCGGGCAGGCGCTGATGTCGATGCCTTCCTTGTTCAATTGCCCGTTGATGTCGCCCATGATCCAGTTGGCGCACAGTTTGGCTTGCGCGGGCAACTGTTTGACAACGGCTTCAAAGTAATCCGCGGTTTCGCGCGAAGCGGTCAGCACGGCGGCATCGTAAGCAGACAGCCCGAATTCGGCGACATAACGGTCGCGGCGCGCTTGCGGTAGTTCCGGAAGGGCGGATTTGACTTGCTCGATCCAGCTCGCGGAAATTTCCACCGGCAACAAATCCGGGTCGGGGAAGTAGCGGTAATCGTTGGCGTCTTCCTTGGTGCGCATGGTGCGGGTTTCGTCTTTGTTGGCGTCGTACAGCCGGGTTTCCTGGCGGATCGCGCCGCCGTCTTCGAGGATTTCGATCTGCCGCCGGGCTTCGTAGTCGATGGCTTTTTCCAGGAAACGGAACGAGTTCAGATTCTTGATTTCGCAGCGTGTGCCGAGTTTTTCCGTGCCGCGTGGGCGCACCGAAACGTTCGCGTCGCAGCGGAACGAGCCTTCTTGCATGTTGCCGTCGCAAATGCCGATCCAGCGTACCAGTGCGTGCAGTGTTTTGGCGTACGCCACCGCTTCCGCGCTGCTGCGCATGTCCGGTTCAGAGACGATTTCCAGCAACGGCGTACCGGCGCGGTTCAAATCGATGCCGCTCATGCCGTGAAAATCTTCGTGCAGCGATTTGCCGGCGTCTTCTTCCAAGTGCGCGCGCGTCAGATGGACAGTTTTTTCAGCGCCGTCGATTTGAATCGCGATGGTGCCGCCTTGCACCACCGGCAATTCGTATTGGCTGATTTGATAGCCCTTCGGCAAATCAGGATAGAAATAATTCTTGCGCGCGAAAATGGACGGCGAATTGATTTTCGCGCCGACCGACAAACCGAATTTGATCGCCCGTTCGACCGCGCCTTTGTTCAGCACCGGCAGCACGCCGGGCAGCGCGAGATCGATCACGCTCGCTTGCGTGTTGGGCGGCGCGCCGTAGGCGGTGGAAGCGCCCGAGAAGATTTTGGAGTGCGTTGAAAGTTGCGCATGAACTTCAAGACCGATGACAATTTCCCACTGCATAATGAATTTTCCAGCTAAATATTTATTTCACAAATGAAGGTTGATTTTAAACCGGCGATTGGTTGTGCCAATCCGTAGCCAATTGGTATTGGTGCGCAACGTTGAGCATTTGCGCTTCCTTGAAGTAATTGCCAATGATGTGCAAACCGATGGGACGGTTTTTGTCGCCAAAGCCAACCGGAATCGACATGGCCGGCATGCCGGTCAGATTGGCGGCGCTGGTGTAGATATCGGATAAATACATCTGGATCGGATCGCCGCTTTTTTCGCCCAGATTGAACGCGACGGTCGGCGTTGTCGGCCCCATGATGATGTCGCATTGCTGGTAAGCGTCGGCAAAATCCTGCGCGATCAGGCGGCGCAGCTTTTGCGCTTTGATGTAATAGGCATCGTAATAACCGTGCGACAGTACATAGGTGCCAATCAGAATGCGCCGTTTCACTTCAGGGCCGAAACCTTGCGCGCGCGATTTGCGGTACATATCAGCCAGATCGCTGTACGACTCGGCGCGATGACCGTAACGCACACCGTCAAAACGGGATAAATTGCTCGATGCCTCGGCGGGCGCTAGCACGTAATAAACCGGGATTGCCAGCGGCGCATTCGGCAAGGAAATCTCGACCGTTTGCGCGCCCAGTTTACGGTATTCATCCAGTGCTTTTTCGATTGCGCTGGCAACGTCGTTGCTCATGCCCGCGGCGAAATACTCCTTCGGCAGACCGATACGCAAGCCCGCTAACGGTTTTTGCAGATCGCGCGCATAGTCTTCGGCTTCGCGTTGCAGACTGGTGGAGTCACGTGGATCGAACCCGACCATGACATTCAGCAGCAGCGCTAAATCTTCCGCCGATTTGGCCATCGGGCCTCCTTGATCGAGGCTGGAAGCGAAGGCGATCATACCGTAGCGCGACACTAGTCCATAGGTTGGCTTGATTCCCGAGATACCGCACAAGGCGGCGGGCTGGCGGATCGAGCCGCCGGTATCCGTGCCGGTGGCCGCGCATGCCAATCTGGCTGCCACTGCGCAGGCTGCGCCGCCCGAGCTGCCGCCGGGTACCGCAGCGTGATCCCAGGGATTTTTCACCGGGCCGTAATAGGACGTTTCATTGCTCGACCCCATGGCGAATTCATCCATGTTGGTCTTGCCGATATTGACCGCACCGGCTTGGTTGAAGCGCTCGATAACCCCGGCGTCGTACGGTGAGACGAAATTCGACAGCATTTTTGAACCGCACGTGGTCAGCCAGCCTTTGGCGCAGAAGATGTCTTTCTGCGCGATCGGGATGCCGGTGAGCGGACCGGCTTGTCCCGCGGCGATCATTTGGTCCGCTGCCCGCGCTTGCGCCAGGCTCAGTTCTTCATTGACGGTGATGAAAGCATTGTATTCCGGGTTGAGCTGCTTGATGCGTTTCAGGAATTCGCTGGTCAGTTCAGTGCTGGAAATTTTCTTTCCGGCGAGCTGAATCGAGAGCTGTTTAAGGCTGGCGTTAAACATGGATTTACTGATGAGAGAAAAATAAAATGTTGCGTATAATGGCGGTTTTCTAAATTTTATTGCTTTCTTTGATTCAATTCGCTACTGCTGTTCCTGGTTTATTCAATAACTTGTGGAACGAGATAGAGTCCCGCTTCGACTTGCGGTGCTATTGATTGATATAATTCGCGTTGGTCGGTTTCAGTAACTTCATCTTCACGCAAACGCTGCACGACACTTTGCGCATGAGACATGGGTTCCACTGTCGATGTATCAACTGCTTGCATGGATTCAATCAAATTGAAAATACCGGACAACTGAGTCAAAGTTTCTTTGGCCTCATTGTCGTCAATTTCGATATACGCCAGATCAGCAATGCGTTTTACGTCGCTAACAGATAAAGTCATTTTAATCGGTAACCTTATATTCAAATAACTATTAGAGTATCATGCCCCGTTTTAACCGGCGTATTATTTTTTGATGGTTTTATTTATTATTCGCTCTCATCATAATTATTAATAACGGATTCTGCCACTATGTTTAATTTCTTGAACAACAATATCCTTGGAAGCTATTTCTCAACAGATATGGCGATTGATTTGGGCACGGCGAATACGCTGATTTATGTCCACGGCCAAGGTATCGTGCTGGACGAACCCTCTGTAGTTGCAATCCGTGAAGAAAGCGGGGCCAACGGCAAAAAAATGATCCAGCAAGTGGGTCTCGCCGCTAAGCAAATGCTGGGCCGCACACCGGGTAACATTACTGCGATCCGTCCGATGAAAGACGGTGTGATTGCCGACTTTACCGTGACCGAGCAGATGCTCAAGATGTTTATCCGCCGGGTGAATCCGCCGCGCCTGCTGTCCGCTAATCCACGTATTGTCATTTGCGTTCCGTACGGCTCCACGCAAGTGGAGCGCCGCGCCATTCGTGAAGCGGCGTATGGCGCAGGCGCACGTAAAGTGGAGTTGATCGAGGAACCGATGGCGGCGGCGCTGGGTGCGGATATGCCGGTTGAATCACCCACCGGTTCGATGGTGGTTGATATTGGTGGCGGCACCACGGAAGTCGGCGTGATCTCACTGGGTGGTATTGTTTATTCCAATTCGGTGCGAGTGGGCGGGGACAAGTTTGACGAGGCGATCATTAATTACATCCGCCGTAACTATGGCATGCTGATCGGCGAGGTCACCGCGGAAATCATTAAAAAGGAAATCGGTTCGGCTTTTCCTGGTTCGGAAGTGCGCGAAATTGAAGTGAAAGGCCGCAACCTGGCGGAAGGCATACCGCGCAGTTTCACCATTTCCAGTAACGAAATTCTGGAAGCGCTGGCGGAACCGTTGAACAGCATCGTCAGTGCGGTTAAATCGGCACTGGAACATACGCCGCCGGAACTGGGCTCGGATATTGCCGACAAAGGCATGGTGATGACCGGTGGCGGTGCGTTGTTGCGCGATATTGACCGGTTATTGATGGAGGAAACCGGATTGTCCGTTATTGTCGCCGATGATCCACTGACCTGTGTGGTGCGCGGCGCCGGTATCGCGCTGGAGAATATGGATCGGTCCATCGGCATTTTTGCCCGTGATTAATCAATTGGCGGGTTAATTATTTTTATCTCTTTACTTATTGGTTGAAAAATAAAACGATATTTGAATACGGGGCGTAATGGAAACAGTTCCTCAGTTTTTCAGACATGGCCCTGGCCCCTTCACACGACTGTTTGTATTCATCTTGCTGTCCTGTTTGCTCATCGCTGAAGATACGCGTCTCAAGTATTTCCCGCAATTCCGCCAGACCATCGGGGTGATCATCTTTCCATTGCAGAAAATCGCTTATATTCCCGCTAGCATTTACGACCAAATCGGCGAATTCATCGCCAGTTTCTATTTGCTGGAAGAAAATGAAAAGCTCAGGCGGATCTATCTCGACAATCGTGAACAACTGCTGAAATTGCATGCCTTGGAAGTCGAGAATGTGCAATTGCGCAAACTGCTGGGCGCGGTGCAGCAGATTGAAACAGCCACTAAAACCAAAGCAGTTCTGGCGGAAATTCTGTCCACGCCGCGCGACCCGTTCAGTCATAAAATTACTTTGAATAAAGGCAGTCAGCATCATATCCAGCTGGGTCAAGCGGTGATTGACGATCAAGGCATCGTCGGGCAGATTACGCAGTTGTATCCTTGGTCATCGGAAGTCACGCTGTTGACCGATAAGGATCACTCGGTGCCGGTACAAGTGGTGCGCAACAGTTTACGTTCGGTGGTGTCCGGTACCGGTAGAAACGATGAATTGGAGTTGCGTTATTTATCCGTGAACACGGATATTCAGCAAGGCGATCTGCTGGTCACCTCCGGTATCGGCGGGGTTTATCCTCCCGGTATTCCTGTCGCGGCGGTGTTAAGAATCGAGCGCGACCCGACCGGTGATTTCGCGCAGATTATCAGCACACCCGTTGCCGGTGTGGACCGGAACCGGCAAGTTTTGGTCCTGGCTTTGGTGCAACCCGAATCCAACGAATCTCAAGAGATACCTGCAATTGAACCCGGGAAAAATTAAAGAGGGTCATGTCAACAAGGACCATTACATCAGACAGGATGTATTCGTGCCTGCTAGTAATTGGTTTGTCGCTGCCAGTTTGATTGCTGCGTCGATTCTGAATTTCTTGCCGCTACAGGGCGAATTTCTGTTGTTACGCCCGGATTTTTTAGCGATTACGATCGCCTATTGGAATATTAATTATCCGCACAAAATGGGAATGAGCGTTGCTTTCGGCCTAGGATTGATGATGGATGTCGGTAACGCCGGTATATTGGGGCAGCATGCTTTGGCTTATTGTATCGTGGTCTATCTCACCCTGGTTTTTGGCCGCCGGTTGCGGCTGTTTACTCCGGTAAAACAAGCGCCGCAGATTGGTTTGGTGCTGCTGATGATGCAATGGGCCATTGTTTTGGTTGCACTATCGACGGATTCTTTATTGCCGGATTGGCAATATTATTTAGCTACAGTTGCGGGTGCGCTACTCTGGGTGCCTGTTTCTTATCTGTTTACGCTGCTGCTGCGGCAAAAACCAGATCCTGATGCATTATGAAGCAGCACGTTGAACTGAGAAATCATCCGGCCGAATTACATAAATTCCGTCTTCGCCTCAGTATCAGCGCGGGGTTTGTATTGATTCTGTTTTTGATTTTGTATGCGCGTTTCTATTATTTACAGGTTACGCAACAGGAACACTATCAGACGCTGGCGGAAGCGAACCGGATTTCCATTTCGCCGCTGGTGCCCAATCGCGGTCTGATTTATGACCGTAGCGGCAGGATACTGGCGCAAAATTATTCCGCTTACACGCTGGAAGTCGTACCCAGTCAGATCGAGGATCTTGAAGCGACATTGAATGAATTGGCTGACATTATCGAGATTACGCCGATTGATCGCCAGCGTTTCAAAAAATTGCTGAAGGAAAGTAAGCGCTTTAAAAGCCTGCCGGTTCGAAGCCGCTTGACCGATGAGGAAATCGCCACCTTTGCGGTTAACCGTTACCGTTTTCCGGGGGTTGAAATTAAGGCGCGCGTGCTGCGGCAATACCCGGAGAAGGAGATTGTGTCGCATATCATCGGCTATATCAGCCGCATCAACGATCAGGATCTCGATCAACTGGAACGCAACGACGAGCTCCATAATTATCGCGGTTCCCAGCACATCGGTAAAATCGGTATTGAACAGAGCTATGAAAAACAATTACATGGCATCACCGGTTTCGAAGAAGTTGAAACCGATGCGGCGGGCCGTTCCATTCGCGTATTGTCACGCACGCCGCCGCTTTCCGGCAGTAATCTGATTTTATCGCTGGATCTCGGGTTACAGGAAGCTGCGGAAAAAGCATTCGGCGACCGCCGCGGCGCGCTGGTTGCGTTGGATCCGAATAACGGAGAAGTGCTCGCGTTTGTCAGTAAGCCGGGCTACGACAACAATCTTTTTATCGGTGGTATCGATCAGGAAAACTGGAGTTTGCTCAACAAATCGATTGACAGACCGCTCAACAACCGGGCGCTGCGCGGTGTGTATCCGCCCGGTTCGACATTCAAGCCATTCATGGCGCTGGCAGCGCTTGAGCTGGGAAAACGCACGCCGGAATACAGCATGAGCGATCCCGGTTTCTTTTCCCTGCCGGGCGTCGATCGCCGATACCGCGACTGGAAACCGGGCGGGCATGGCCGGGTCGATTTGCATAAATCGCTGGTTGTTTCATGCGACACCTATTACTACAGTCTCGCCAACGATCTCGGCATCGACAATATCCACAGCTTTATTGGTCAATTCGGTTTGGGAAAAAGAACCGGGATTGATATCGAAGGCGAAGTGGCCGGATTGCTGCCTTCGTCCGCCTGGAAGATGAGCCAATATAAACAGAAGTGGTACGCTGGCGATACCATCTCCGTGTCCATCGGTCAGGGCTATAATCTGGCTACGCCGCTCCAGCTGGCATTTGCCACCATGGTCATTGCGAATAATGGCAAGGCGTATGCGCCACGTCTGGTGAAACAGATTCAGAACAGCCAGACCGGGGAAGTTGAAGATATCCCGGCGAAGCTGCTGTACAGCCTGAATCTCAAACCGAAGAATTTGGAAATCGTCAAGAACGCGCTGGTGGATGTTACCCGTCCCGGCGGTGCCGCGGCAAAAGCCGGTGCCAATGCGGCGTATACGTTCGCCGGTAAAACCGGCACGTCGCAAGTGATCGCCATCAAACAAGGGGAGCGCTACAATGAAAAAGCGATCAACGAGCGGCATCGCGATCATGCAATGTTTATCGCCTATGCACCGGCCGAGAATCCCAAGATTGCGCTGGCGGTATTGGTGGAAAATACCGGAACCGGTGGTTCTACCGCAGCGCCGATAGCCCGGCAAGTATTCGATTATTTTCTATTGGGAAAACCGTCCGAGGCGGCGATTGCGCAATTGGCCGAACCTGCCGCGGATCATGATCATCAACATGAACATTTATAGGTAATACAAACCGGCAGGCGATTACGGATGATGCATCCGTCACTATATTGAAACTCTCCAGCATGGACGACATTAAAAAAATCTGGCATTTTTTAACACGCTATATCGATAGTTTGTTGTTGATCGGGCTGCTGGCATTGATGGCTGTCGGATTGATCGTGCTCTACAGCGCCACTGGGGCGAATATGGCCAGGGTTAGCAATCAAGTGATCAACATGCTGATCGCGCTAGTGATCATGTGGCTGGTTGCGAATATTCCGTTGCAGCAGATTATGCGGCTGGCTTTGCCCATGTATATCCTGGGGCTGGTTTTACTGGTCGGCGTGGCTTTATTCGGTGAAATCAACAATGGCGCCAGACGCTGGTTGAATATCGGCGTGACACGCATCCAGCCGTCCGAGTTGATGAAAATCGCCATACCGCTGATGATGGCCTGGTATTTCGACAAGCATGAGATTACGTTGCGTCTGAAGGACTATATCGGTGCGACGGTGCTGCTATTGTTGCCGGTATTGCTGATTCTGCGCCAGCCTGATCTCGGCACCGCCATTCTGATTGCCTCGAGCGGTTTTTACGTGCTGTTTCTGGCGGGGTTGTCGTGGCGCATCATTGCCGGATTATTGGTGGCGGTGGCGGGCAGTTTGCCGGTATTCTGGACAATCATGCATGATTATCAACGGCGGCGCATCATCATGCTGCTTGATCCTTCACAGGATCCGCTCGGTGCGGGGTATCACACCATTCAATCGTCCATCGCCATCGGTTCCGGCGGGATTGTAGGCAAAGGGTGGCAGAACGGCACGCAGACGCAGCTGGATTTTTTGCCGGAGCAGAGCACTGATTTTATCTTTGCTGTTTTTTCCGAAGAGTTCGGTTTGATGGGGAATACAGTATTGCTGCTGCTGTATTTATTGGTGATCGGGCGGTGCCTGGTGATTACCGCCAATGCCTCGACACAGTTTACGCGATTGATTGCCGGTTCAATTACACTGACTTTCTGTACATATATCTTCGTTAACATGGGTATGGTTAGTGGTATCCTTCCGATCGTCGGTGTTCCGCTGCCGTTGATCAGCTATGGCGGCACGTCGATGGTGACAATGTTGCTTGGTTTTGGTATTTTGATGAGTATTCAGACACATCCTAAACTTGTAAAGACATGACAAACCTGTATTCTAGATTTCACAAAGCGCATCACTACTTGTCCGCAAGAACTGCGCCGAGCGCTGGAATGGCCTCGGTGATGGTGTTAGCGTTATTGACCGCTTGCAGCACTACGCCGCAATATCAGGGTACTGCCGCATCGAAGCAAAAGAACAAATGGGTTGCATCCATACCGGATAGCGGCAAGAGTTCGGGTCCAGCCGCCAGAAAAGGCGGAGGATATTATCTGGATGATGGCCCGGAGGATAACCCGCCGGATGACCTGCATCTGGTTCCGGATGCCGTGCCCAGGGCTGAACCGTTGCGGCAGGCCAATATGCAGCCCTATGTCGCATTGGGAAAAAACTTCAAACCAATGACCGAACTGAAGTCATATAAAAAACGCGGAATCGCTTCCTGGTATGGCCGACGTTATCATGGCAATAATACCGCTTCGGGCGAAGTCTACGACATGTATGCCATGACCGCGGCTCACCCTACCTTGCCCTTGCCCAGTTATGCCCGGGTGACCAATCTGGATAATGGCAAATCCGTGATCGTGCGTTTGAATGATCGCGGGCCGTTTTTGTCCGACCGCTTGATCGATTTGTCGTATACCGCAGCTTATAAATTGGGTATTCTGGCGGGCGGCAGCGGCCGCGTTGAAGTCGAAAGCATCGTGCCGGAAGGTTCGGCCGCATTGGCCAGCGCCAGACCATCCGTATCGTTGCCTGCAACCGATAGCGATGCGGTGATGAATATGGTTTACCTGCAATTGGGCGCATTCGGCTCATCCGATAACGCGCATAATTTTCTCACGCAAGTCCGGCAGAAGCTTCCATCGCTCAAAGATGCCGTCAGTATTACAAAAAATAACGGCTTATATAAAATTCACGCCGGTCCTTATCCCGATCAAACGGTTGCGAAGCTGGCAGCCAACACCATCGGCCAGCAACTGGCCATAACACCCGTACTGGTGACCGACTAAACCGGGGCAAAAAAAATCCCTATTGCAAGCAATAGGGATTAAAGGGCCTCGTCATAAAATCATTCATCGCACAAGCTACGGTCGAATGTAAAAACATCTTCCTCAGTAAAAGTATCACGACAATTTTTACATTCCGGCTTCGATATTTCTATCGATATTGCGATAACTGATTTTAAGTTTAATACCTACCGAGTACCTTTGAAGATGAAAACAGAGAGGGAATATACCCTTATATTCAAATTATGCTTGTGACTTTTGTCACATACGGGTGTAACCTCAATGCGTAGATTCATTAACCTATTAATTTTAAAGTATTTGTATCTGAATATTTGTACGCCGGATGATTGACTGTTAAATACGCTTATCGCGGTGTATTTTCAGCGCTGGCCAGCTTTACGCAACACTTATGCCGTGCGGCTACGCATGCTATTTCTGCTTTAATACCGGTCGTTGGTTTTTGCGGCAAGTGATAGTGGCCGTTAATTCAACCCATTTCTATAGGATATATTCCCTATTTTTTAATAGTTGCATATACGCTATACTTCGCAGGCATCTGTATTTTAGAGAGAAATTTTATCTCTCAATATCGAAGATTGAGCAACAGCACGACTCCGAATTTTTCTTATTGTAAGTTCATTGCATGAATAGTGATGGTTTTGTTCCGAAGGATCCTTTAGATTGCGATGCCGCAATTCCCGCTTCGATTATTCTGAGTGAAAAACAATTGAGAGAATTGTTCGATGATACGAAAGATTTAATTCAGAGCGTTGCACCGGATGGCCGTCTTCTTTTTGTGAATCGCGCTTGGCGCGAAGCGCTTGGTTATACAGACGGCGAAGTGGCAACATTGACTATTTTCAATATCGTTCATCCCAGCCACCATGTGCAGTGTCAAGAATTCATTCGGCGGATCATGGCGGGAGAAAATGCCGGATTAATCGAGGTCCCTTTTCAGACCAAGGATGGGCAAACCATCATGGTCGAAGGCAATGTCAGCCTGTACATTGCAGACGGCCAGCCGGTTGCGACGCGCGGCATTTTCCGGAATATTACCGGGCGTAAAGCAGCCGAAGCGGAAAGCTTGGCGCTGAAACAAAATCTCGAACACACCGTAATTCAGCGGACTGCCGAGCTGCAAGCCAGTGAAAAGCGTTTCCGTAATTTGGTCGCCAGCATACCGGGCGCGGTGTATGAATTCTGTGTCGATGCCGCCGGATACCGTTCACTTCCCTTCATGAGTGAAGGGATAGAAAACTTAATTGGACGTACTTCGGCTGAATGCATGGCGGATGTTGAAATTTTGTTTCAAATGATACCCAGCCATGCTGTACCGGCTTTGGAAAAATCCATCCAGGATTCCATGGAAAAGCTGACCCTCTGGTTTTATGAGTTTCCCGTGCAAACGCCCATGGGGATGAAATGGCTGCGCGGCTATTCGATACCGCAGCGGGAAGCCGATGGCAACACGCGCTGGCACGGTGTGTTAGTTGATGCTACCCCGCAGAAGCAAATGGAGACTGCATTACGAGAAAATGAGCAGCTTTTCCGCAGTTTGACCGAAGCTGCGTCAGTCGGCATCTTTCGCACGGATGCAGCGGGTAACTATTTATATGTAAATGAACGCTGGTGCCATATGACTGGCTTGGATGCTATTGCAGCGGCAGGTCATGGATGGGTTGCGGCCATTCATCCGGAGGACCGGGAAAGAGTCATCGCGGAATGGAATGAAATAGTGCAGTGGCAACAGCCGTTTATGTGCGAGTATCGTTCTCAAACTAAAGAACAGACAACGTCCTGGATTCTGGGACAGGCACAGGCGGAACGCGATCAGAATGGTACTGTGCAGGGGTTCGTCGGCACGATCACCGACATTAGTGATCTGAAAATGAAGGAAGCCGAATTGGCGGAATCGCGCAATTTGTTGAAAACGATCGTCGATACTGTTCCGGCGCGGATTTTCTGGAAGGATAAGCAGTCGTGTTACCTCGGTTGCAATCCTATTTTTGCCCGAGATGCCGGGATGACATCGCCGCAGGAAATTATCGGTAAAGTTGATTACGATCTGAGCTGGACAAAGGATCAAGCCGACCACTACCGTAATGACGACAAGCGGGTGATTAGTTCGGGAACGTCCATGCTGTATTACGAAGAAGCCTTGAATAATGCCGCCGGTGAAACGCTTTGGATAGAGACTTCCAAGGTGCCGCTGCTCAGTACCCGGAAAGAAATCATCGGCGTACTCGGAATTTATCAGGATATTTCCAAGCAAAAACAGGCGAGTGACTCGATGCGCCTTGCGGCCGCGATTTATCAGTCGAGCAATGAAGCCATTATGGTCATGGATGAGAACAACCGGATTATTCAGGTTAATCCGGCCTTTACCCGCATGACCGGGTACGAGATGGCGGATGTTCTGGGTAAAGATCCGGCGATGTTCCGCTCGAACCGGCATGAAGAAGCCTTTTATCAGGAAATGAAGTGCAAGCTTCTGGATGAGGGTCATTGGCAGGGAGAAATCTGGGATCTGCGCAAGGATGGCTCGATTTATGCCAAATGGCTCAATATCAGTGTGATCCGTCATCTATCCGGGGATGTTCATTATTATGTTTCGCAGTTTTCCGATATTACCGAAAAAAAGAAAAAAGACGAAATCATTCTGTTTCAAGCCAATTACGATCCACTAACCGGACTGCCCAACCGTAATTTGTTTAAAGAACTATTGGATCAGGAAATCAAGAAATCGCAGCGCAGCAAATCACCGTTGTCTTTATTACTGATGGACTTGGATCACTTCAAGGATATCAACGATACGCTGGGGCATGACAAAGGGGATGAACTGCTGAGAGAAGTCGCTTCGCGTATTAAATCCTGCGCCAGCAAAACCGATATCGTTGCCCGTTTGGGCGGGGACGAATTTGCGATTATTTTATCGAAGTGTGGCGATAATAAAGCAGCTGCAGCGATTGCGCAGCAGATTACACAAAAACTGAACAAACCTTTTAAACTCCGGCATAACCGCGCTGATCATTACATCTCCACCAGTATCGGTATCGTTTTTTATCCGCAAGACGGCGCCGACAGAAAAAGCCTGATGAAGCATGCGGACCAGGCGATGTATGCAGCGAAACTGGAAGGGCGTAATCGTTTTTGCTACTTCACTCCTTCCATGCAGCAAGCGGCGCATGAAAAAATGCTGTTGATGCAAGATTTGCGGCAGGCCATCGTCAAGAACGAACTGCGTGTTTATTATCAGCCGATCTTGGAGTTGTCCAGCGAACGCATTGTCAAGGCCGAAGCGCTGCTGCGCTGGAATCATTCGAAACGCGGCATGATCAGCCCCACCATCTTTATTCCGCTGGCGGAAGAGAGCGGCTTAATCCTGGAAATCGGCGAAATGGTATTCCGGGAATCGATCGATCTGATCGATCAATGGCGGCGGAGACTGGGTTATATCATACAAATCAGTGTGAATATTTCACCGATTCAGTTTAAACACATGAATGATTACCGCTGGCTCGACAGTCTGATCCAGCTGGGATTGCCCGGCGATTGCATCAACGTGGAGATTACCGAAGGTTTGTTGTTAAAGGATTCTGCCGTGGTGCAGCAGAATCTGCTGGAACTTCGCAATAATGGGATTGAAGTTTCCATCGATGATTTCGGCACCGGGTTTTCCTCGCTGTCTTATCTGAAAAAATTCGATATCGATTTTCTTAAAATCGACTATTCCTTTGTGCATCAGTTAATGGGCAATGCAACTGATCGCGCGCTGGTGGAAGCGATCATAGTCATGGCGCATAAACTGGATATCAAGACCATCGCGGAAGGCGTTGAAACTGAAGCGCAGCAGGATTTGCTGACGCATTTCGGTTGTGACTATGTACAAGGTTTTCTTTATTCGGTTCCGGTTCCCCAGCAAGAATTTGAGCAATTATTAATCGACCAGGAAAACCGGAATACAGCGTAAGTTCGTCAGCAATCTTGGCGCGGCTGCCACGACGTTATCGCGCGAATGTTTTCAGCAGAACCACGCTTTCTTCTAAGCGGCTGATTCCACGCGCCTGAAAACGCGGATTTTGTGCCAGCACATTGTGCTGCGATAGCAGGGTGATTCTGGCGTGTGCCTGGAACAGCGCGGTTACTTCATTGAAAGATACCGCAAATGGCGGACCGGTCATTTCATGCTGCGGATAGTCGAGCGTGATGAGCAGGATTTGCGTATTTTCCGGAACAATCCGCAACAGATGATCCACATAACGCTGACGCAGATCCGGTGGCAGCGCCACCAACGCGGCGCGGTCGTACACGGCGCTGACATTGCGCATATCTTGTGTGCCTAGATCGAAAAAATCGCCGCATAAAATAGCGATGTCATTCGCTTCCCAGTGCATGAACCGGCCGTGCGCATGGCTCTGCGGTATCAAACCGTTTTCGCTGAAAAATGCCTGCGCCGCTGTAGTGCTTAATTCAACACCCTGCACAGTATGTCCCTGTTGACGCAGCCACAGCATATCGTGACTCTTGCCGCACAGCGGCACGAAGACGGTACTGTCGCGGTTCAGTTGCAACGTGTGCCAGAATTCAAGCAAATACGGATTGATTCCGGTCTGATGAAAACCGGTTTCATTCCGTTCCCACCGCTCCAGCCAGTAGGCTTTCCTGCTTTGTGCTTGTGGATTATCGTCAATCATGGCGCAGCTTGATGTTTCTGCAGTACGACGAGCAATTGCCCGGCGGAGACACCATCCCCTTGGCGGCACAGAATGCGTTCAACGGTGCCGCTGACCGGGGTTTCCACGGCAATTTCCATTTTCATCGCTTCAATGACGATCAGGATGTCACCCGCTTTGACTTGCTGGCCCTCCTGGGTCAGTATTTTCCATACGGTCCCGGTGACCGGCGAAGCGATGGCGTGACTGCCTTCGGGTAAATCCAATTCGCTTTGCGCATCGGCTTCATCGAGATCCGATTCGCTGGCAAATTCCATTTGTCCGTTGATTCTCCAGCGCTCGCGTTCGGCTTCAAAGGCGGCTTGCTGCCGGGTTTTGAAGTCATGGATCGCCGCTTGGTTCTGTTGCAGAAACAGGTGATGTTGCTGCAAACTGAACGTGGTTTCTTCAATGCGCAGTTGAAATTGTCCGCGGATGAAATCCTTGCGCAGTTTCAGCAATTCACTTTCGCTGACCGGATAAAAACGGATCTGGTCGAAGAAACGTAACAGCCAAGGTTTGCCATCCTTGAAATCGGCGGTTTGGCGGTAGCGGTTCCATACCGGCAGCGTACGCCCTACAAATTGATAACCGCCCGGGCCTTCCATGCCATAAATGCACAAATATGCGCCGCCGATACCCACGGCATTTTCCGGTGTCCAGGTACGCGCTGGATTATACTTGGTGGTCACCAGGCGATGGCGTGGATCGGCCGGTACGGCGACCGGCGCACCCAAATACACGTCCCCCAAGCCGAGCACCAAGTAACTGGCGTCAAACACGATACGGTACACATCCTCGATGCTGTCCAGCCCGTTGATGCGGCGGATGAATTCGATATTGCTCGGGCACCACGGCGCGTCGCTGCGCACCGATTGCATGTATTTCTCGATCGCCAGGCGTGTCGCCGCATCGTCCCAAGATAGCGGCAGGTGCACGATGCGTGACGGCACCGACATGCTGGCGT
>SSFX01000018.1:0-7116 GCA_008015635.1 Nitrosomonas oligotropha | reverse complement strand
TACCGGAAAATCGGCAGCGTCTCAATATAAAAGTGGCGTGACGTTTCTCAATCGCCAATAGTGCAATGCTTTAACCGACAAAGAAATTTTCAAGAACCCCAATAACCATTTGCTTGATTGCTTGCTAAACTTTTAAGCAGACTCAAATGTGGAGATAAACGATGCGTGTAATGATATTAGTGAAGGCTACCGAAGACAGCGAAAAGGGCTTTGCCCCAACGCCCGAGACGCTAAAAATGATGGAAGCAATGGACAGATTTAATAGCGATCTTATCAAGGCGGGCATCATGAAAGATGTAAGTTGTTGCGACGGTCTTACGCCCTCTTCACGGGGCAAACGTATTGCATTCGATGGTCCTAGCCGCACGGTTATCGATGGACCTTTCTTTCACCCCAACGAGCTAGTTGCCGGTTTCTGGCTCTGGGAAGTCACGGATATGGACGAAGCAATCGCCTGGGTGAAACGTTGCCCCAATCCTATGCCGGGACCGAGCGAAATCGAAATACGGCCGCTTTACGAGGCAGCTGATTTATGCTGAATCCGCATATCTCAAGACCTGGTATACCGTCAATTCTTTCCCTGATCTTATGCCACGCCGAAGTCACCACCCAAACCCGCTCCGGCGGTTTTTTTATTGCCAACTAATCGCAAATAAAAAAACCCCGTAGAACGTTACAACTGCTCTACGGGGCCGTTTGCGCTTGATAAGGAAAGTAATGCAATTACATATTAGAAAACCCAGGCTTACGTGACAACGGCATCTCGCGAACATCAACAACAGTTTCGATGCCGTTTTCAGCAAGCAGCACCATAAATGCATCAATATTTAAGCCTTCGTACCCTATTGTACTTATTATCATCATTAAATCTCCCTTCCTGGATTCTATCAAAGGATTTCCCCCATTGACGAGAGCTAACAAACAAGAAACGAGCAACAATCAATTCTGTCGCTTATCAAGCAAAAACCCCGCAGAATGAATACACACTCTACGGAGTTGTTTTTGATAAGGAGATATGCCTGCAAAGGCACTCAACCAGTATAACTTAGCAAAAATTATTACCCATCATGCCTATTCACGCAGAGTGTAATTCGCTTGGTTCATTAATATTTCCCACTCCTGGATAAAAGCAGCGAAACCCATCTCAATCCATTGCGACTGAAAGAAAATCTACCCGCCTATTTTTACATCTTTTATTCTGATCGCTTCCAAGGCGTCAAACTTTTTTGGGTCCATCATTTCTTCCAGTAATTTCTTGATATCTGCAATACTGGTTTTATGCAGACTTATCTCGAGCTCAACCGTCACTTCGACTTTCATAAATTACCCCCATTTATTTACATTTAATCAATAGATTACGAGTGATTATTGCGCCGGAAGTTGTCGAATATCCAACCGATGATGATTGTGTGTTTGCGCCAAGCTCACGGATTGCCTGAGAGAAAGGAACAACTTCACCCTGCTGATTCAACAAGTGATACCCGCGCGTGCCACAGACTTCGCCCGCTTTCTCAAGGCAGTTGCTATAGTTCATTCCGGAACCACCGCAGTTGATGTTATGCCCTTTGGTACCGTCGGCTAGAAACACCTCCTTAGAGGTAACACAACCTTGAAGCAGTGCAATAACGACAATAAGTATAGAAAGGGGTTGAGACATGTTGATTCCTTCTAATGATTAGATCACAAAGCCACAGTCTGGAAATAAGCAGCTTCCCGGCTTGATTTTATACCACATCGCAAGGCGCTGTTAGGTTCGAATGCTATTAAGAATCAGGCAATCTCTCTATAAACAATCCTGAGATTCCTGGCAACTCATAAAATACCCAGTAAGAAAATCGCTTGGAGTTGCTTTGTGTTACACGATATTATCAGGCAGAAATAACAAAAAACCCGCATTTAAGCGGGTTCCGTGGTCGTTTTTACAAATCATTGCCAGGCAATGCAAGACATTCAATCACTCCCACTCGATGGTGGCCGGTGGTTTGCCGGAAATGTCGTAGACGACGCGGTTGATACCGCGGATTTCGTTAATGATGCGATTGGAAACCTTGCTGAGTAATGAATACGGCAGTTCCGCCCAATTGGCGGTCATGAAATCCTGCGTTTGCACGGCTCGAAGGGCAATGACGTATTCATAGGTGCGCCCATCCCCCATCACACCGACGGACTTGACCGGCAGAAACACCGCAAATGCCTGTGAGGTCTTTTCATACCAGCCGGATCGTTGCAATTCTTCGATAAAAATGTGATCGGCCTGTCTCAGCAGCTCCGCATATTCGTATTTTACTTCACCCAGTATGCGCACCCCCAAACCTGGCCCGGGAAACGGATGGCGAAAAACCATATCGCGCGGCAAACCCAGCACCAGTCCCAGTTCACGCACTTCGTCTTTAAACAGCTCGCGCAGCGGTTCGAGTAATTTCAAATGCAATGTCTCCGGCAACCCACCAACATTGTGATGCGACTTGATAGTATGCGCTTTCTTGGTTTTTCCTCCGGCGGATTCGATCACGTCGGGATAAATCGTGCCTTGTGCCAGCCATTTGGCATCGCTGATTTTGGCCGATTCGCACTGAAATACCTCGACAAATTCCCGGCCGATAATTTTCCGCTTGGCTTCCGGATCGGTGATACCGGTAAGACTGCGATAGAAATCACGGCTGGCATCGACATGAATCACTTTAACCGCGAGATTTTTAGCAAAAGTCTCCATCACCTGCCTGGCTTCATTGGCGCGCAACAAGCCATTATCGACAAACACGCAAGTCAGCTGATCGCCGATGGCACGGTGAATTAATGCCGCCGCCACCGAGGAATCAACACCACCGGACAAACCCAGAATAACCTGATCGCTACCGACCGTTGCGCGAATCTTACCGATCGCTTCCTCGACATAATCCGGCATATTCCAATCGTGCCCGATGCCGCAAATGCCATGCACAAAGCGGTCGATCATCGCTTTGCCTTGCAGCGTATGCGTCACCTCAGGGTGGAACTGGATGCCGTAAAAACGGCGTTTGTCATCCGCCATTGCCGCAATCGGCGTGGCTGCGTTACACGCCATCACCTTAAATCCGGCTGGTAATGCTATCACCGCATCGCCATGGCTCATCCAGACGTCCAATAGGTTGCTTCCGTCCGTACTTGCGCGATCCTTAATATCTTTAAATAACGCGCCGTGTTGCGTCGTCTGTATTTCGGCGTAACCGAATTCGCGCACCGCGGCATTTTCAACCGTACCGCCCAATTGCGCCGCCATCGTTTGCATACCATAACAGATACCCAGCACCGGCACGCCGAGCTCAAATACGACTTGCGGCGCGCGCGGCGTCTCGTCTTCCATGACCGAAGCGGGGCCGCCGGAAAGAATAATCCCTTGGGGTGCGAAGGCTTTGATAAATTCCGGATCGGCATCGTACGGATGCAATTCGCAATATACATTCGTTTCGCGCACGCGCCGCGCAATCAATTGCGTGTACTGAGAGCCAAAGTCCAGGATGAGGATTTTCTGATGCATTGAAGAGAGTTCTTATTTGACGTGATAGTTAGGCGCTTCTTTGGTGATCTGCACATCGTGCACATGCGATTCACGGATACCGGCTGAGGTGATTTCGACAAACTCCGCTTTCTCGTGCATCGCAGCGATGGTTTCACAGCCCAGATAACCCATGCTCGAACGCACGCCCCCCATCAACTGATGGATCACGGCAGAAATGCTGCCCTTGAACGGCACGCGCCCTTCCACGCCCTCGGGAACCAGTTTGTCGTTGTTTTTCTGTTCTTTGTCTTGGAAATAGCGGTCACTTGATCCCTGCTGCATGGCGGAAAGCGATCCCATGCCACGGTAGCTTTTGTACGAACGTCCCTGAAACAATTCAATCTCGCCCGGCGCTTCCGTCGTGCCGGCGAACAATCCGCCAAGCATCACGGTATTCGCGCCCGCCGCCAATGCTTTGGCGATATCGCCGGAATAACGGATACCGCCATCGGCGATCATCGGCACACCGCTCCCTTTTAACGCTTCGGAAACATTATGAATCGCAGTGACCTGCGGAATCCCGACACCTGCGACGATGCGCGTGGTGCAAATGGAACCGGGACCAATACCTACTTTCACCGCATCCGCGCCATGATCGACCAGCGCTCTGGCCGCAGCTGCCGTCGCCACGTTTCCGCCAATGACTTGCACCGACGGCAAGTTCTTTTTGACCCACGCGATACGATCCAGTACGCTTTGCGAGTGGCCATGCGCCGTATCGACGACAATCACATCGGCACCGGCTTCCGCCAATGCAATGGCGCGCTCTTCGCTGCCCTCTCCGACGCCGATCGCCGCCCCCACACGCAATCGCTCCTGCTCATCCTTACACGCCAGCGGATACTCCGAAGTTTTAATGATGTCCTTCACGGTAATCAATCCGCACAACTCGAATTGATCGTTGACCACCAGCACGCGTTCCAGCCGGTGTTTGTGCAACAACGCCAGCACCTCGGCGCGCGGCGTATCTTCCTTCACCGTCACCAATCGGCTCTTCGGCGTCATGATGTGCTTGACGATTTGTTCGAGATTGGTTTCAAAGCGCAGGTCGCGGTTGGTAACGATGCCAACGACTTTTTTGCCGTTCACTACCGGCAATCCGGAGATTTTATGCTGGCGTATCAGTTCCAGCACTTCGCGCACGGTCATATTCTGATGGATGGTCACCGGATCCTTAACCACGCCGCTTTCAAAACGTTTGACTTGCGCCACATGCGCGGCTTGCGCTTCGATCGGCATATTTTTATGAATAATGCCGATACCGCCTTCCTGCGCCAAAGCAATCGCCAGCGGCGCTTCGGTTACGGTATCCATAGCCGCCGACAACACGGGAAGATTGAGGGTGATAGTACGCGTCAATTGCGTTGCCAGGCTGACGTCACGCGGCAAAACCGTCGAGTGGGCTGGGATCAACAGAACATCATCAAAGGTAAGCGCTTTTTGAATCAATTGCATGATAACAATCCTTGGCAAAGCGACATTATAGCCAAATTCGGCAGCAAATTTCGCGCCAAATCAATCGAGAATACAGCATATTTCCAGCAGATATGATTTAATGCGAAAAATCTTTAAGTTGCATAAATACGAAACCGATGTATTTCAGATTATTCATTTTCTGGAGCACGCTATGAGAATTTTTGTATTTACGGTGATTATTCTGCTGATCAGCACCGGTACAAATGCGCAAATTTATAAATGGGTCGATAAAAACGGCAAAACGCAATACACCGATCAGCCACCTCCGCCGGATGCCGCCCAGGATGAACAACGATTAAATATCAAATCCGCGCCGGTCGCTGGAAATCAAAACAACTCCAGGAATTTATCCGACGACAGAGAAGAATTCGACAAGCGGCGGCAACTTAGAAGAGAAGAAGAAACTAAACAACAAGGCAAATCGGAAGAAAACAAAAAAAAATGTATAGATGCGCAAACTCAGCTTAGAATGTACACCGATTCACCGCGCCTGACCATTCCCGATGGAGCTGGTGGTATGCTTTATGTGGATGATGATTTGCGGCAAAGAAAAATAGCCGATGCCAACAAGACGATTGCAACTTACTGTAAATAGAAAACCTTCTTGAACTAGATGATTGTATCCCGCGGCAAACTACTCATTGTCATTCTTCTCTTTTTGACAGGTACTTCGGTTTCGGCTGAAGTACCTGTTTCACATTCAGAACGCGATCATATCGCTCAGCAGAAAACCAGAAATCCTGCCAGTAACGCAGCCAGACCAGGAATGCAGTGGCAAATCCTGCCAGGGGAAGATATTCCGCAGATCGGTCATTTGATGTTCCCGCACGATGCGGTTGCACGTGACGCATTCGTTCGCGCGGTTATCCGCACAAATCCCGAGCACTTTCCCGATGGGACCTATCGCCCCATAACGGCTGGCACCGTTATTCACATCCCGGATTTAAGAACGATCGGCCAGTATGCAAAACCGGCAACCAAGGCGCATCCATCCAACTCAAGCCGCGGCGCGAATAAGCGTCCACCGCAAGCATCGGCTCCGGATAGCGCAACATCCGGCTTGAACGAAGCATTGCAACTGATCGCGCAATTGGAACAAATTGCTGAAAATGAAACCAACGAACTGAATATTCTGTTAAAGCGCATTGAATCCATTGAAAAGCAGATCGTCGCGATGCAAGCCATACTCATGACCCATGTTCCGGCAAGCAGCAACGAGCGCCACAGCGAGAGTGCATCACCTATTCCCCCGGAAGAAATTGCGCAACCTTCCCAGGAAGTAGCTGCAACACCGCCTGCTGATAGTAATAGTGCGCAACCCGCGGAGAATATCGTCACAGCGCCGCAGTCACCCGCCGGCACGCAACAACTGCCCAATCCAATTGCGCCGGTTGAAACCAATCCAGCCGCGCCGGAATCCGACCTGCTCTTGGATAATGCCTTTCTTCTCGGAATTTTGCTGACGCTACTGATTATTTTCCTGATCGCGCGCAACTATCAAAGAATCAAGGAAAGACTCGCGAAATCCCGTGACGCAGCGCTACCGTTCGATCCTTCCGAGCGGCATCAATATGAAGCGCTGCTGCTGCGCCGCAGTGACGAGAAAAAAACCGAACCACCGCAGAATCCGCCCGAACCGCCTGGACAACTAGTATCCGAGGCACGCACGCTGATCGAGCAGGAAAATCCCGAAGCCGCCATTCAAATGCTGCAAAAACAGCTCGCCAAAAACCAGCAAGACATTCCGGGCTGGCTGCTGCTATTCGAATTGTTATACAAAGCCAACAACAAAAGAGATTTCAAGAAGAACGCCCGCCGCTTTAAACGGCTTGGTGAATTCCCCGATATCTGGCAGCAAATCCAGAAACTGGGCAATCAACTTGAACCGAATGAGTCGCTCTACTTCGACGAGAAAAAACGCAAGGAAAAGTTTTTTTCCGATCCTGCGGAAGCAGATAAATAAAAAGCGCTGGCTTTTTTGTCATCCGCCAGCGCTTCCATTCCTTACAACCAACTGATTTACTTCAACGACAGACTCTCCAGCGCTTTTTGATGATCCCACTTACCGTGGAATAACAATCCCTTCTTGCCGGGTGTCCGGT
>SSFX01000031.1:0-20485 GCA_008015635.1 Nitrosomonas oligotropha | reverse complement strand
ATCCAGCTCCAGAATCCAGCCCGTGACCTGATCCAGGAAATAGCGGTCGTGCGTCACCAGAATGACGGCACCAGGATAATTGACCAGATGGTTCTGCAACCAAGCCACGGACTCCGCATCCAGATGGTTGGTCGGCTCGTCGAGCAGCAGCATATCTGGCTTTTCCAGCAGCAATTTGCACAACGCCACGCGGCGTTTCTCCCCGCCGGATAAGTTTTTAACGACCGCATCCCACGACGGCAAACGCAGCGCATCGGCGGCGATTTCCATCTGATGCTCGGTATCGCTGCCCGCTGTAGCGATAATCGCTTCCAGACGCGCTTGTTCTTCCGCCAACGCATCGAAATCGGCGCCTTCCTCGGCGTACGCCGCGTACACCTCCTCCAACTTCTTCTGCGCTTGCATCACCTCGCCCATGCCTTCCTCGACTTCCTGGCGCACGGTGTGCTCGGGGTTCAGTTGCGGCTCCTGTGGCAAATAACCGATGCGGATATTCGGCAGGCGCTGTACTTCGCCGTCAAATTCCTTGTCGACACCGGCCATGATACGCAGTACGGTGGACTTGCCGGAGCCGTTCAAGCCGAGCAGGCCGATTTTTGCACCGGGAAAAAAGCTGAGCGATATATCCTTGATAATCTGACGTTTGGGTGGAACGATTTTGCTCACGCGGAGCATCGACATTACATATTGAGCCATGGGTTTAATCTTTGTTTGATATGAAAAAAATTATGAAACGAATAGACGGTGAGTTTAGCGCACGTCTCGCGGCAATGATAGCCAAATGGAAGGGATTTGCTCAACTGCCCATGCGGTTGATCGATACAAACTTATTGTTTTCGTCGAAAACCAATTCAAACGTGCCGTACACCCCGTTGTTCCGTACTACGGAGCGCAATACATTGGCCGGAAAATGAACGATGCGGCCATCGATTGCCTCGGCCGCCACGGTATCCACTGCACCTTCGTAGTAGTACAGCAATTGATGCGCAGGAATTTTAAGCACAACGTGCAGGTGTTGATGCATAAACAGCCTCAATCAGGAAACACCATCAAAACTTCTCGCCATCCTCCAGATAGCGCCACTGGCCTTCGGGCAGGTTGCCCAGTTTGACTTTGCCGATGCGCACGCGCTTCAAGCCGGTCACTTTCAGATTAACCAGCTCGCACATGCGGCGGATCTGGCGCTTTTTGCCTTCGTGCAGGATAAAGCGCAATTGATCCTGATTTTGCCAGCTCACTTGCGCTGGTTTTAAAGCTTTACCATCCAAGCTCAGACCATGATTCAACAATGCCAGTTTGGCCGGTGGCAAACCGCCTTCAACCCGTACCAGATATTCCTTTTCAATGCGGGATTCTTCACCGATCAACTGCTTGGCGATGCGGCCGTCCTGTGTCAGCACCAGTAAGCCTTGCGAATCAATATCGAGCCGCCCCGCAGGTGCGAGGTTTTTTAGGTGCGCGGGCTGAAATCTTTTGGCAGGTTGCGCCGGTTGCTTCGGAATGAACTGATTTTCAGGCTTAATCAGCACCACAGCGGGTTGATAGCCCGGTTCCGGCTGCCCGGATACGTAACCGACCGGCTTGTTGAGCAATATCGTCACCTGCTGGGTTTGTTGCGCTTGCGCGGCTTTGTTCAGGGTGATTTTTTGCGTCGGGAAAATTTTGGTGCCGAGCTCGGAAATCCGTTCGCCGTCAACAAATACCCAACCCAGCTCGATGTACCGGTCTGCTTCGCGGCGCGAGCAAATGCCTTGCTCAGACATCAGTTTGGATAAGCGGATTTTTTCCATGAAGCGCTATAATATGGGCAATACGAGGAATGAGAAATAGGCGTTATCGCTATTATAAAGGTAATCAATCGATCATTTTTAATAACATCGCTAGGATCATTTATGGAAACTACCGCAGCAATACTGGAAAAAGCGCAACAACGCGCGCAAGAATTGGGGCTTCCCTACAAAGGCGCATTGCTTCCGATGGAAGCTTACCGTGTGTTACAGGAACATACGCAAGCACAATTGGTGGATGTGCGCTCGCGCGCCGAACTGGATTGGGTCGGGCGCATTCCCGGCGCAACGGAAATCGAATTGCGCTCATATCCCAATATGCAACCCAATCCAAACTTCCTGGATCAACTCGCACAGCAAACCGATAAAACACTGCCGGTGCTGTTTATCTGCCGCAGCGGCGCACGCTCGAACCAAGCGGCGGCAATGGCAACGGATATGGATTTTGCCGATTGCTACAACATTCTGGAAGGTTTCGAAGGCGACCGCGATGAGAATGGCCAGCGTGGCAAGGCTTCCGGCTGGAAAGCCGCCGGTTTGCCGTGGGTGCAGAGTTAAGAATTAAGAAAACGGTGATTTTAGCAATACAACCGCACTGCCTTTAATACGGCAGGCGGCTGATAGTAACAGTTTGAAACTTAAAGACTCAACTGCGCCGGCGTACAGCAACACCAATCAACCCCAAACCAGCTATCAATAACGCCCAGGTATCGGGTTCAGGTATCGGTGCAGCAAACATTGCGCCGTATTGCACATGATCCACTTCAATGCCGCCACTGCTGTTCGATATAAAGATCGACTTAATACCGCCATCGAACGTTAGGCCGAAAAAGCGGTCCTCTGCGGTTGCACCAGCAAAGCTACCGTCAGGTATGCCACTGAAAGTCTGTGAAAACAGCAACGTGTCACTACCGTCAAAGGCTTCGAATGTAATAGAGCCAGCACCGTCAGTCCACACCAATCCAAAGGCCGTCGGCAGATCGCTACCTGTGTAGGTGAATTGCACAGCACCTGCGCCGTTGAACCAGCTTGAACCAGTTACGCCTGATCCGTCAATAGCACCGTCATCACTATCGACTGAATCACGGATGCCGTCAAATACTCCCACTCCAATCCGGGAACCACCACTAGCCGTCAAGCCACCGCCAATGCCGGGACCATCCTCAAAGTTATCCAGAAATGCCGGTGCGCCACTTTGGTAAAAGCCGGCGGGAATATCGGCATCCGAAAGATAGGAAGAGGGTCCAAACAGCACCGGCGCAGCCATGGCTGATGTGCCGATAAAGGCAGTTAGCGCGAATAGCGCAGTAAATCGTATTTTATTCATTTTATTATTCCTTTTTGTCATTGATCCAATTCGGACGAATCCTGCTTTAGATTCCATCCATGTAGTGCTCAAATTTCCTCTTTGAGCTAACTATATAAAAGACGCTCCCGATAGATGTTTCTTTTATAAAAAATGCCAATAACCAGACAATTTTTAATGACAATATCGGTGCGAGCAATTTTACGCAATGGACTATCTTCCTAGTTTACTAGTATATTTGTACTAGATTTGGGTAGCTTTTTTCTATTAAGCAACGAAAAGCCGAATTGGCTTCCGTCAAAAACCACTCAACCGTGAGCAGTTTCACGCTTGTTACGGCGCGCGAATATTGTTAAAACTCCAAGACCGGCCAGCAATAACGCATAGCTTTCAGGCTCCGGCACAGGACTCAATAATCCGCGGATCTCACCGCCCGGGAACAGATCCGTGTGAATATTCAGGTAAGCCTTTCCGGCATCAAAACCTGCGACCAAATCGTTGAAAGCGGTGCTTACCAAACCACCGTGATTGGTAATAAACGCTGGGTTATAACTGGAAGCCAGCGCCATGTCGAAGGTATGATCGTACGTACCGGCTGTAATACCCAGAGGAAAACCGATAAAGGATGGTACTTGGGTTGCTGCACCAACATTGGTTCCCGGATCCGTGCAGCAGTGGATGTGCGCCGCGGTCACATTTCCCAGCAGACCGCTGAAATTGGTCTCGACCCGCATCGTCACTAAATCAAAATCGATCGTAATCAGCACCGAACCGGTGGCAGGTGACGCATTTGCAGGCACTTCGCTGCTGCCGAGCAAAGACGCGCCATATTTCGCCTCGTGCGCTGCAACCGGTAGTGTTGTGCTAGCAAAAACAAAGAAGCCTAAGAGTAGTTTATTGATATTCATAATTTTTATCTCCAAGTTATAGGAAAAAACATATTCCCATAGGGAAATGTACTGAAAGCAGGATGCTCAGTCAAACTGACTGATAGGTAGCCAAAAAATCACTTGATTCAGATTCAATTTGCAAAAAAACAAAGGGTTTGGATTCGCTTCGTTCATCGACTCTTTGTTCTGTTAGATCAATAAAATTACATTCAATGATCACTCAACGACTTGTGCAATCGTTTTTCCAGTGCTAGTACTGTTGAGTCTACAGCGTAAATCGGCGATTGGTTGTTTGATCTTCTCGTCGAGATCAAGCTTTTCAGCGTGCTCAAGCAGAGATTTAATGCGCATCACCGTAGTGCGTGCATTAGCATCAGCGGCTGACGACTCCAGTTGATCCAGCAATGCCGTCGCCAGATATAGGTAGTTGTCCGCATCGGTCGTTTGCAGAATTGCCTTCTCAAAGAACGGGATTGCTTGTGCCGCCAAACCTTGGCGTAATCGTACTTCACCTTCGACCTGATCACATACGCCAGATAATTTTTGTTGCATGGTTTCATCTTTGATTTCGGTTACCGCTTTACGTGCTTTTTCGACATGCATCAGCGCTTTTTCAAATCCTACCTGCCGCTGCGCGATAGCCGATGCCACCCCTAATTGAACCCATACAAGCATTTCAATGTATGTCATCTTGTACCAACCCCATGGATGTTTGTCGTCGTCGATCGACTCATACTTACTATCTGCATTTTTTTTGATTTTATTCTCGATAGATTCCGCCAAACCTTCAAACCGTTTCTGTGCATCCCCCAGAAGAACTTTGCATGACAACATGTTGGAGCTTAAATAAAACTCGACAAAAAACGGGCAAAATCCGCGGTTTATAAGTGACAGCCACAGTGCTTGACCCTCTTGTACTCTGCCTTGCTCCCACCTGATCAACCCAAGCCAGAACTGACTACTATGCCACAGCGGTTTGTCGCTCTTTGAATCATGGTCACACGTGAAAAGTTTCACCGCATGCTCGAAATTGTCCGCAGCCTGATTGAGGTAGTTACCTCGCTTTTCAACGGTATCTGCTAAATCGGCCTCCTGCTTCCAACACACTGCGATCTTGCAATACGTACTTGGTTCCTCCTGTTGAAGCCGTAGCGATTCCTCCCACTCTTTCCGTGCCTCAGTCCATTCCTCGAGTTTAAAGTGGCAAGCAGCCAGTTGACCTCGTTCGTAATAATCGATTGGATCGATTATTACTGCTTGAAGCGCAGCATCAAGCGCATCACCACGCTTTTCCATTGCCAAGCATGCCATTGCCTTCCATGTGTACAAATCGTACCGCCCAATATAATCTGGATAACACAATTCGAACTGCGCAATTGCTATTTCATACCATTGACGCGCTTCCTCTGGATGGTTGTGTTTCTTAGCACTATCCCCCAAAGCATTAGCTATATTGCCTATTTCCCAATGTTTCTCCAGCTTCTCTAGCGGCTCTTGTTCCCTTGGTTCCCCTTGCTTCGCCGCTTCATCATAGTGTGCTTTGAGACTTGTTCTACAGTCGCTGTCACTATTGAATAACTCTCTTACTTTGGCAAAGCGTTGAGCTAAATGATGAACACGCTTTGAGTTTTTACGGTGCTTTTTGATAAGCTCATCCAGCTTTGCAATTTGTTGTTCGGTGTTTTTCGAAAACTCTTCTGGATAATTATAGAAATGCAGCCTGCGACCCGAACGGAAATATAATAGTCCGATCATTTTGAATTTTACACTTAGCCGCCCTTGAGCCGTCAACTGGTCACTGAATCGCACGATTTCCCGCCGGGCATAGTATGAACTGGCAGCCATAGTCCTATAGGCACGAGCTAGCATTGTCAGCAAATGATCGTCGTCTGTTTTAATTACATTCAGTACCTTTTCGTAAGCAAGATCGACCTGATCTTCGCGGAAAAGCCTCGCGTTAGCAAGAGCCAAATAGCACCATATAATACCCAACTCGGGTGCAAGCTGTGCAGCACGTGTAAAGGGATCAATCGCGCGACTCGGCTTGTTATGTTCAAGCCAATAATTCCCCAGCAAATAGTGAGTATTTACGTCATTCGGAGTAATCCATGCAGCTTGTGCGCAGCACTTCGCCACTCCCATCGAGACCAGCATAAGAGAAGTGCTTCGAAGCGTGATCGTGGCCGATGAGATTTATAATAGCGATGGATTTGATAATTGATTTTACAGAGTTGCTGCAAACTGCTGCTCGCCAAAGCACAAGCACTTATGCGTTGCCGCTCTTTCGATTCAGGACATCGGAATATCGTAATTTCAGCGAAAAACAAAGCCTGTAATGCAGCTTTTACAGCACCGCGAGAAAATCTAGAAGCAGGGAAATAATCACGCCCCCTCAATTCCATCTTTATGACAGCTTTGTGGTTGAGAACTTTGGCACGGGCTTCGGCATTGCTAGCAAGAGACAACGCACGATCACAGTGATCGAGCGCTAGATGCAAACCTTGGTGCCTCACTTCTGCATTCTCTTTTCTTATTGAATCAAGGTACTCAAGGTACAACGTACGTATCAGTCCATACTGACTGTCAAACCGTTGCGGATTATGCTTAGTCGAACTAATAAAGGCATTTCGTGCCGCCGGGAATCGACCAAGAGCAAAGTAAACGACACCTAAGTTATAAAACGCAAGGTCAAAGCTATTATCTTCCGCTATAGCCTTGAGAAAATGCTGCTCGGCCGCAAGCAGATTCAGCTTTTTATCCTTTGTGGTCCGCATAGTCCGCCGATAGACTCGAATTCCTTCTGTCAAAGATTCGAGTGCGGTCCACCGGGCAGGATACTTGAATACAAGCTCCGTAAATATTCGAATAGCCAATTCATGAGCTAAATCGGCTAATGAGCGTGATTGCACATTGGATAATTCTTCGATGCGCCAGTGACGATAAATCCTGCCCATAGAAAATTCGGCAATCACAATACATCGCCCATTCTCATGCAATATTCTTCCGGATATGCGCGGGCCTTGGACAAAACGGTTTACTAGACCGAGGAATATATTGATAGGGATTTTCAATGTACCAATTGTAAGCACTGATTCTGTGCTTACTACCCTATCCATAAAAGAACCTTGCGCATCAAATTGGATGGGGGACTCGAACAATCGGGATTCCTTCGCTGCGAGACCAGTACCAGTAAATAAGGTATTGTCAGCAGTAGTTTGAAGAGCTTCACCTTCTTCGAACTCTTGGAAGAGATCGCGCAGCTGCGCAAGTTCGCTAGCCAATAACACACTCAAGCGTGCATCGGATTCGGGTTTTGTACCTTTGTTGTCGCCAAGTTCGTCAAAAGGTGTAATCAATAATCGGTAGCGCTGCTGAATAATCGACCAAATGATCAGCACCAATGCCCATATGCAGAGTACCCAATTTGCAGTTAACCAGGCATCAGGCTGGTTAGATTTGTCGACCCAAATCCCCCATTTATCAAGTGCTGCCAGAATGGCGATGATTGCGATTACCGTGAGTAGATTCATGAAAGCGGAAGTGAACAACGCAATCAAGCGGCCAACTAAGCTCGTTGTCCTAAGCAATAATCTCAATCCCAGAGTCGATAGCTGCATTTACGCTCCCTCAAAGACACATCTGAAAAGATTTTTCTGAAAGCCTGATGATTGTATACATCTCAATAATTGGAATGAATTATTTAATTTCCGATTCAATAAGCACAAAGCTAAATAGATATTACCTCTACCATTACGAACAAGTTTGGATCAATAAATAACTCCGTGGTAAGACCACGGGGAATCGCAAATTAATAGGTCGCTAAGAACTTCGTTATGCTCACATCTCCGACCAGCCAATCACACCGGTATACGCCGTCACTAATATCACAATGCCAAACACAATCCGGTACCAGGCAAAAATGGTGAAGTCGTGATTGCTGACAAACCGCAGCAAAGCGCGTACGGCCAGTAAAGCACTGAAGAAGGCGGCAGCGAAACCTGCTGCGATCAGCGTTAAATCATTCCAATCCAGCAATTCGCGGTTTTTGTAGAGATCGTAAAAAGTGGCGGCGAACATGGTGGGAATCGCCAGGAAAAAAGAAAACTCCGCAGCCGCTTTGCGCGACAGACCGAAAAATAAGCCGCCGATAATCGTGGCACCGGAGCGCGAAGTGCCGGGAATCAGCGCCAAACACTGCGCCAAGCCTACTTTTAGCGCATGCTTCCAATCCATGTCATCGACTTGCTCGACTTCAATGACATGTTCTCTGCGCTCCGCCCATAAAATCAGCAAACCGCCGACAATCAGAGCGGTAGCCACCGGAATGGGGTGAAACAAATAGAATTTGATGATTTTGATGAACAACAATCCCATCACCGCAGCCGGCAGGAATGCGATCAACAGGTTGATGACGAAGCGGTTCGCCGCCGCACTGCGGCCAATACCACGAACCACTTCGATCACCTTAGCACGATATTCCCAGCAAACCGCCAAAATCGCGCCCAACTGAATCGCGATAGTGAACACCTTGGCGCGTTCATCGTTGAAATCGAGCAAATCACCAATCAGAATCAAATGACCGGTCGATGAAACCGGCAGGAACTCGGTCAATCCCTCAACAACGCCCAGGATCAACGCTTTTAGCAATAAGGCTAAATCCATAAGCGTTTTTGTTATGCCTTCATAAAATTAAAATTACAGCTTGCTATAAATCTCAGCGCCCTTTTCCTTGAATTCCGCCGATTTCTGCGCCATTCCCTGTTTCAAGGCTTCATCCTCGGCGATGCCTTGGTTAGCCGCGTAGTCACGCACGTCCTGAGTGATTTTCATCGAACAGAAATGCGGGCCGCACATCGAGCAGAAATGCGCCACTTTAGCGCCATCCTGCGGCAGGGTTTCATCGTGGAATTGCTGCGCTTTGTCAGGATCGAGGCTGAGATTGAATTGATCCTCCCAGCGGAATTCGAAGCGCGCTTTGGATAACGCATTATCGCGGATTTGCGCGCCGGGATGGCCTTTCGCCAGATCAGCGGCATGCGCGGCGATCTTGTACGTGATGATGCCATCCTTGACGTCGTCCTTGTCCGGCAAACCGAGATGCTCCTTCGGTGTTACGTAACACAGCATCGCCGTGCCGTACCAGCCAATCATCGCCGCGCCGATGGCCGAGGTGATGTGATCGTAACCCGGTGCGATGTCGGTGGTCAGTGGCCCCAAGGTATAAAAAGGCGCTTCATCGCAATGTTTCAACTGCAATTCCATATTTTCCTTGATCAGATGCATCGGCACATGGCCAGGGCCTTCGATCATGGTCTGTACGTCGTGTTTCCAAGCAATTTTCGTTAATTCACCGAGCGTTTTCAGTTCGGCAAACTGCGCTTCGTCGTTGGCGTCATAAATAGACCCAGGACGCAGCCCGTCACCGAGCGAAAAACTGACATCGTACGCTTTCATGATCTCGCAAATTTCCTCGAAATGCGTGTAAAGGAAGCTTTCCTTATGATGCGCCAGACACCACTTCGCCATGATCGAGCCACCGCGCGATACGATACCGGTCATACGTTTCGCGGTCATCGGCACGTAGGCCAGACGCACCCCGGCATGAATCGTGAAATAATCCACGCCCTGCTCAGCTTGCTCGATCAGCGTGTCGCGGAAGATTTCCCAAGTCAGTTCTTCCGACTTGCCGTCGACTTTTTCCAGCGCCTGATAAATCGGCACCGTGCCGATCGGCACCGGGCTGTTGCGGATGATCCATTCACGCGTTTCGTGAATGTTCTTGCCGGTGGACAAATCCATCACGGTATCGCCGCCCCAGCGGATCGCCCAAGTCATTTTTTCCACTTCTTCCTGGATGCTCGATCCCAATGCGGAATTACCGATATTAGCATTGATTTTCACCAGGAAATTACGCCCGATGATCATCGGTTCGGATTCGGGATGATTGATATTCGCCGGGATGATGGCGCGCCCGCGCGCCACTTCATCGCGCACGAATTCCGGAGTGATCGTTTTCGGCAGCGACGCACCAAAATCCTGCCCGGGATGCTGACGCGTCAATAGATCATGATGCTGCGCGCTGAACGCTTCCGCACGCTGATTCTCGCGAATGGCGATATACTCCATTTCCGGTGTGATGATGCCGCGGCGGGCATAATGCATTTGCGAGACATTCAGCCCCGTCTTGGCGCGGCGCGGCTGGCGCTGCAAATTAAAGCGCATATCCGCCAGTTTCGGATCATTCAAACGGGCTTGGCTGTAAGCAGAGTTATGACTTGCCAGGATTTCGGTATCATCACGCTCGGCAATCCATTTTTCCCGTAGTGCCGGTAATCCGGAACGGATATCGATTTTTACTGCCGGGTCGGTATAGGGACCGGAAGTATCGTAAACCCAGATCGGCGGATTTTTTTCCCCGCCCATGCTCGTGGTTGTGTCACTCTGCTGGATTTCGCGCAGCGGCACTTGAATATCGGCACGCGAACCCTGCACGTAGATTTTGCGCGAATTCGGCAGCGGCTTGATGGCGGCGGCGTCGACTTCGGCTGTGGAACTGGAAAAACTTTTCTGATTTAAAACTGTAATGCTCATAAAATGCTCCTTAATAGAAATGCCATAAAGAGCGGGAGGATGAATCCCAGCTTCCCTACGGCGGCATTATCCGCGTCAGGTAATAAGGGACTTTCTCACCAAATATCAGACAATTCTGAAAACGGACCCCTAGCTGATGCTGTGAAGCTAATGGAAATGTGAAATAATTGCAAGTCTTATGTCAATTTAAGAATACGGAATAGAAATGGACCTTGAACAAACCCGGTTTAACATGGTAGCGCAGCAAATTCGCACATGGTATGTATTGGATGATAACGTGCTGGATCTGCTATATAAAGTAAAACGTGAAGAATTCGTGCCGGCGGAAAATCGTGCCGCAGCTTTTGTCGATATGGAAATTCCGCTCGGTTACGGCCAAGTCATGCTGACTCCGAAAATGGAAGCGCGCATTCTGCAAGAACTTCACGTTCAGAAGACAGATAAAATTCTCGAAGTCGGCAGCGGCAGCGGCTACATGACTGCGTTATTGGCCGATCAGGGCGCGCATGTCTACAGCGTCGAAATCATACCCGAACTGAAAGCAATGGCGGAAAACAATCTGAAAGCGCACAACATCACCAATGTCACCATCGAGCAAGGCGATGCCGCACGGGGCTGGGCTAAGCATGAGCCGTACGATGTAATTGTGTTAACCGCATCGACCCCGGTGTTACCGGCTGCTTTTCAAAACAGCCTGAATCCCGGCGGACGTATGTTTGCGATTGTAGGCGAAGATCCCGTCATGGAAGCATTATTGATTACCTGCGTGGCTCCCGGTGAATTCACCACCGAACAATTATTTGAAACCAGCACGGTAGCACTCGTGAATGCCCAACAACCCGTAAGGTTCAGCTTTTGAGTATCAAAGCATTGACGCGCGTCATTGGCCACAGCAATCAACCTATAGCTGAAGTATCACCGGCTCCGGGCAATTGCCGGAAATCGCTATGAAATTTATGCCATTCGTTTGGGTTGCCTGCATCGGGATGCTATCGCATGCCACGCTGCAAGCCGCCGACCTGATGAATATTTATCAGGAAGCATTAACGCAAGACGCCCAGTTCAAGTCTGCGCGGGCCGCCTATGAAGCGGCTCAGGAAAAAATACCGCAAGGCAGGGCCGGTTTTTTACCGAACATCACCTTGTCGGGTACGCGCCAAGTACAGGAAGTTGATGCTGGCAAAATCGTCAATTCGACAACCGGGCTGGCCATCAATCCCGGCGCCAATATCGTTCAAAGCGGCGGGATTACGATCTCCGCAACGCAGCCGATTTTCCGCATGCAGAATATCGTCATTTACCAGCAGGCAAAAATCGAAGTCAGCAAAGCGGAGTCACAATTCATCACTGCCGGGCAAGACCTCATTTTGCGCGTAGCGCAAGCATATTTCGACGTACTGGACGCGCAAATCGATGTCGAAGTCATCGAAACGCAGAAAAATGCCATCCTGAGACAACTCGAACAAGCCAGGCGTAATTTTGAAGTGGGCGTTTCGACCATCGTCGATACCAATGAAGCGCAAGCGCGTTATGACTTGACGCTGTCGCAGGAAATCGCCGCGCGCAACGCATTGGAAATCAAAAAGCGCGCGTTGCAAGGCATTATCGACCGTCTCCCGGAGCATCTCTCCGGCGCCAGGGAAATCGCCAACAACTTGGCCACTTTGAAATACGGCAGCATGGATGAATGGGTGCGCACCGCGGAAGAAAAAAACTTTACCTTGAAAGCGCAGCAGGCTGCGTATGAATCGGCGCATCAAAACGTAAAAAGAATCTGGGCGCAACACTACCCAACCTTGGATCTGGTGGCGCAATACAGCAATCAAATCGGCGTCGGCGCGGCGGTTACCGGACGCGGGATCGATCTCACTTCGCAATCCATCGGTTTACAGCTTAATGTCCCCTTATTCCAGGGCTTTTCGGTGCAATCCCAAGTACGCGAAGCGATGGCGCTGCAAAATAAGGCCTTGCACGATCTGGAAAACACCCGGCGCAACATTACGATACAAACGCGTCAGCAGTATCTGAACGTAACCAATGGTATTGCACAGGTCAAAGCGCTCAAGCAAGCCTTGGTTTCCAGCCAAAGCCAATTGGATTCGACCATTCTCGGCCAGCAAGTCGGGGTTAGAACCGAAGTCGACGTGCTCAATGCCCAGCAGCAACTGTATGCCGCCAAGCGCGATCTGGCCAAGGCCTACCACAGCTACCTGATGTCCCGCTTACGCCTGAGCGCGGAAGCCGGTGAATTGGACGAAGATACGTTAATACAAATTAACGCCATGTTGATCAAGTAACGGACAATCTTCCAACGGCCAATCCCGCTAGTGATAGAATAACCGCCGAAGCTGGCCAGACAGTCGCCGCCTGTCGTTCTTTTTGAACGCAGGGGGAGGAAAGTCCGGGCTCCATAGAGCAGGATGACGGTTAACGGCCGTCCGCCGTGAGGCGAGGAACAGGGCCACAGAGACGAGCGTATTCAGTTACGGTGAAACGCGGTAACCTCCATCCGGAGCAAGACCAAATAGGCAGGCGATGATGTTGCTCGCAGAGCCTGCGGGTAGGTTGCTTGAATGCACGGGTAACTGTGCGTCTAGAGGAATGACTGTCCACGACAGAACCCGGCTTACCGGCTGGCTTCACAAAATTTTAATGAGATTGACCCGAATTGAATTGTAGCCATCATGCAAAAACACAATGAGCGCTTGATACTTTACGTTTAGCAATGATCCGTAAATTTCTCCGCAAAGTATTCAACCGTAAAGCGCCCGCTGCCGAATCGATCGCAAGGCTGAGTATCATTCCAAACAAGCGCCACGGCATCCGGCGTAACCAGATTAATCCGTGTGCGTTAAAAGTCGCCACTACCCTGCAACAGGGCGGATTTTCCGCCTATATCGTCGGAGGGGCGGTGCGTGACTTGCTGCTGGGATTGACACCGAAAGACTTCGATGTCGCAACCAACGCAACCCCGGAAGAAATCCATAAGCTATTTCGCCGTTCACGCATCATCGGGCGCCGTTTTCGCCTGGTTCATGTGATGTGCGGTATGGAAACGGTCGAAGTGTCGACTTTCCGCGGACCATCACCGGACGATGAGGCAGATTCCGCAGCAGTCCCGTTAACCGACCAGCATGGCCGCCTGTTGCAGGATAATGTTTTCGGCAGTCAGGAAGAAGATGCGGTACGCCGCGATTTCACCGTCAACGCGCTGTTTTACGATCCGATCAAGGAAGAAATTCTGGATTATCTGGACGGCTTTGACGACATTAAAGCCAAAAAGCTACGCATTATCGGCGATCCGGAACAGCGTTATCGCGAAGACCCGGTGCGGATGTTGCGCGCGGTGCGGTTAGGGTCGAAACTGGATATGCAAATCGACGCGGAAACCGCCAAACCGATCGGCGATCTGGCGCCATTGCTGCAAAACGTTCCGCCATCACGCTTGTTTGATGAAATGCTGAAGCTGCTACTGTCAGGACACTCGTTGTCTTGCGTGGTCGAATTGCGCGCGCGCGGGTTGCATCACGGTCTTCTGCCGATGCTCGATGTGATCCTGGAACAACCGCTCGGTGAGCGTTTTATCACCATCGCGCTGAAGAATACCGACGAACGGATCCGGCAAAACAAACCCGTGTCACCCGGATTTCTGTTTGCCATATTGTTGTGGCACGAAGTGCTGGCAAACTGGAACACCTTGAAAGCATCCGGCGAAAAACCGATGCCCGCTTTATTTAAGGCGATGGACCAAATTCTTGCACGGCAACACAAGAACCTAGCGATTCCCCGCCGCTTTGACGCGGTGATACAGGAAATATGGTCGATGCAACCGCGCTTTGAAGCGCGTAGCGGCCGTCAACCGTTCCGTTTACTCGCCCATCCGCGTTTTCGCGCAGCTTACGATTTCATGCAACTGCGCTGCGAAAGCGGTGAATTGGGCGCGGAGCTGGGCGAATGGTGGAGAACTTTCCTGTCCGTGGATAGTGAAGAACGGGAAAAAATGCTGCCCAAGCAAACATCCGGTAAAAAACCCCGGAAAAGACGCAGCCGCAAAAAATCTTCGTCCAGTTCCGCTGCTCCGTCCGGCAGTGCAACGGATCAGGAAAGCTCTTGATCCACTCCCCGCATGCATAAAAAACCGAGCCGGGCCTTCATCGCTTTGGGCAGCAATCTGGAAAATCCGGTTTTTCAGATTCAACAGGCATTTGATGAATTGAAACGACTGCCTGGCACCCGCTTGATCAGCTGCTCATCGCTGTATCGAAGCGCTCCGGTGGGAAGGCTGGATCAGCCCGACTTTATCAACGCAGTGGCCTTGATTGAAACCCAGCTTGCGCCACACGATCTGCTCAATGCTTTGCTGGCCATCGAGCAACGCCACGGGCGCATACGCGAATCGCTCAACGCGCCGCGAACGCTTGATCTCGACGTTCTGTTGTACGATGCGCTGCAATACCAGGATGCCCATCTGACCATCCCCCACCCGCGCATGACGCAACGTGCCTTTGTGTTAAAACCGTTGTTTGAGATTGCACCGGATTGCGATATTCCAGGTCACGGACCCATTGCACCGCTGCTTGCCGCGTGCCACGAACAACAACTGGAACAAATCAAGGAATCGCCCTAACCTGGCTTTTAACCTGCAACGGCAACCGGCTGTTCTGCCGGGGAATGCGCGGTGGAACCGAGCTCCAGTATTTGCGCGGACGTTTGGCCCGGCGTATCACTGATAATTTTTCCACCCTCCAACACAATGACTCTATCCGCGCTGGCGATGGTTTCGGGACGATGCGCAACAATGATGCGCGTCAGTTTCAGCGCACGGATCGCTTCGTTGACGCTGTGCTCACGCGCGATATCGAGATGGCTGGTGGCTTCGTCAAGGAAAAGAATGCTGGGCTGGCGGTAAAGCGCTCGGGCCAGCAATAGCCGCTGTTTCTGTCCACCTGACAAAACCGCGCCCATATCGCCAACTAATGTATTGTATTGCATCGGCATCGCGGTAATGTCGTCATGGATCGATGCCAGCCGCGCGCTTGCTTCGATACGGCCGTAATCCGCTTGCGCATCGAAAAAACAGATGTTTTCCGCGATGGAACCGGCGAACAATTGATCGTCCTGCATGACGGTGGCAACCGCATTGCGGTACCGTTCAATCCCAAAACGGCCCAGCGGAACACCATCCACTTCGATACTGCCGCTGCTCGGCTGCAAGAGTCCCAACATCAATTTAACCAAGGTCGTTTTACCGCAACCCGATGGGCCAACGATAGCGACCGACTCACCCGGTTGGATATCGAAGCTGACATCGTGCAACACCAGCGGATCCGTTTCCGCATGACGGAAGGCCAGATGTTTCACTTCGATCCGTCCGGCAAGCGGCGCCGTGATACCTCCCGATTCATCAGGCGGTTCCGTGGGCGTCAGCGCAATATCACCGGCACGTTCCGTGTGCAACCCTAGCATGCGCAATTCCAGGCCCTTTTCAATCAAGCCCGCGACACGCTGCACAAATTGGGTTTTATACGCGATGAAAGCAAACAGCATTCCGATCGAAAAACCGCTGCCGTTCGCGCTATCCAGCACCAGCATGGCGCCGAACCAAATGGTAATGACATTCTCCACACCAAACAGCAGACCATTGAGTCCCTGATACAAAATGCCCAGACGCTGAGTCCGGATACCGGCATTGAACTGATCGACCGTCAGATTTTGCCACGCTGCCGTACGCGGCGATTCATGCGCGTGCAGTTTAATGCTCTGCATGCCGCGGATCGTCTCAAGAAAATGACTTTGTTGTTTGGCGCTACGGACAATATGTTCTTCCGTGGCAAGACGAAACGGACGGTATAACGCAAACCGCAGCAAGGCATAAACCACAGCGGCAATCAGCGCGATCAATGCCAGTTTGATACTGTAAAAAAGCATCATGCCGAGCGTGACCATGGCCATCACACCGTCGATCAACGCTTCCAGAAATCCGGTTGTCAGGGTACGTTGTATGACATTGAGCGAATCGAAACGCGACACGATATCGCCGACATGACGCTTGTCAAACCAGCTCATGGGCAGGCGGATCAAATGACGAAATAGATTCGTGATCATCTGCAAATTCAGCGTTGTTCCAAGCACCATCAGCACCCAGGCGCGCAATGCTGTCACACCCGCTTGCACTACGGCAAATAACAGAAATCCAATTCCCAGCACGGTGATGAGATCATAATCTTGCGCCACCAGTGCCTGATCGACAATCCACTGCATATAGAAGGGCGCGAGGATGGCAAAAAGCTGTAAAACCAGCGCGAGCACCAGGATCTGGGTAACCGTTCCGCTCAATCCTTGCAAACGGCCGATCAGCGTGGTCAGTTTTACCTTGCGCGTATCGTCGCGCGGCGTAAATTCGCTGGCCGGCATCAGCTCTAACGCAACCCCGGTGAAATGCTTGGAGAATTCGGCTAACGCCAATTCACGTTCGCCCGCAGCCGGGTCATGTAGTGTAACTCGGTCTCCTTGAACGCGAGTCAATACCACAAAATGACTGAAGTCCCAGTGCAACACGCAAGGCAGCTTCAGTTCCGGCAAATGTACAAGATCCAGCCGCAAGGGGCGCGGTGTGAGTTTGAGTTGACCGGCAATTTTCATCAAATCGGCGAGTGTCGATCCGCGTAACGAGATGGGATAACGTGTTCGCAAAGTAGCCAGATCAATGCGATGGCCATGATAACTGGCAATCATGGCCAAACACGACAAACCGCATTCGGCCGCTTCGGTTTGCAGAATAACCGGGGTTTTGTGGCGTAAGGAAAAATTAAGCATCATCCGTCCTTTAAATCCGGCCGGTAATCGACAACACCGGATCAAACACCCATTCAATCAACCGCCGCCGGTCGATATGAATATCCGCATCCAGCACCATGCCCGCTTGCAATGGCATCGCTTGGCCGTACGCTTGCACCTGCTGCTGGGGCAAACGGACCGTGATGCGGTATACCGACTCCTCAATCGCTACCGGCAAACTGGATTCATTTGGTTGAATCACCGTGCGGCCAATTTCAGCCACTTCACCCAAATGATGTCCGAAACGCTGATAGGGAAAAGCTTGATAGCGCAGGGAAACTTGCTGTTCCGGCTTAATAAATCCGGCGGCGCGCGTGGGCACCAATAACTGCGCTTGTAGCTCGGCGCCCTCGGGCAAAATGGAAAGCAGCGGCATGGCCGGATTCGCCATCTGCCCTACTTCAGCCAAAATGGTCGTAACCGTGCCATCGGCCGGTGCGGTCAAAATAACGCTGCGGCGTGCATCCGCTTCCGTGAGTTGCTGCTCCAGCTCGGAGATTTGCCGTTCGATCGCGGCGGTATTATTGGCCTGTTTCAAACCGGAAGCCGATAACTCCACGCGCGCCGCGCTCAGCTCGCGATTCAGGCCGGTGATACTGCGTTTTAATTGCGCGTGCTGATTACGCTGATCGATCAGCGCCTCGTGCTTTTCCTGCACGGCCGCATCGGAGACAAAATGCTCTGTCAGTAATTTTTCATAGCGCGCCACCGTGCGTTCCGCATTCGCCACGCGGCTGGCTTGAAGCGCCAATTGCGCCAAAGCTTCACGGATTTCCGTTTCCAATCCACGGATCCGTCCGGCAATACTACTGCCGGTCAATACATCGATTTGCTGCTGCTTACCTTGTTCCTGCCGCAAACTATCGCGCCGTTGTTTCAGTTCAGCGAGCATCGCCGCCTGCGCTTCGCGGGTATTCAACGTGGTCCGTTCGCTGGTAATGGTCAGCAACGCATCGCCTTGTTTGACCTGTTGACCCTCACTGACGTGCTTTTCAACCACGGTTCCGGCTTGCGGGGAGAAAATCCGGATCATGCCTTGTGTCGGCGACAAATAACCCACCACATGTTCCTTACGGGTATATTCCCCCCAGTATGCAAAACCGGCGATCGCGATGGCAAAAAGCGCAGCCGCCCAAACCAGCACGCTGATCGTCGGAGACCGGGCAATCAAAACATCGCCATGCAGGCGGTTTTGCTGGTGGGATAAGGCTTCTGTGCGAAAGAGGTTGTGTTTCATTGGATCGATGGATGACGTCAAATATCGCTGTGCGCATGCACTACATTCGATTGACTGCTCTTTTTCATGGGAAACGGATGATTCGTTTCTTCTGCCCGTTTGCCAATCAAATTGTTCCAATCAAAGAAATAGGGTCTAGGCGCACAGGCAATTTCATCGTACACATCCCGGCAAAGCGCATAAAACGCTGGCAGGCGCTGTACTTGCCAGTCTTTCAGCAATGTGCGCAGCGGTGCCTGGGTTAGATTACCTATGGCAAAATCCCGCGCAAATCCGTATTGAATTGGACTGACGGTAGCGTCCGCCTCAATCACGACCGGAGAAACCAAATCGCCAAATCGTTTATTTTTATGTTCTGACGCAGCACTGGCAAAAACCAGCTCAGGATGCTGTTTCACATTCTCGCTAAATGCGAGATCAATTTGCACTCTCAACGCACTGTTATTGCTTTGCTGGGCAAGCAGCCAGGCATACGCGCTTTCCGTCGCATCCGGCGCGCTTCCCTGCAGCATCGTGGCGGCATTACCGACTTCCTCCAAGGGGTGAATTTGGAGCAATTTTGCACCCTCGCTGATGGCAAAATCCCGGACCCAGTCGAGTTCGTTCAAATTGTATTGCGTCAATGTGAAAATAAACCCGAAGTTCAGATTCGCTGCGCGCAGCAGCGGTAAGCGTGCTTTCATGGTATCGAACGCCAGTTGCGAGCCTCTGATGCGATTATGCGACTCGGGTATGCCGTCAATGCTGATCGCCAGCACATCGACGTTGCCGTGCAACAGCTCGATATTCGGCGCCGTCAGCAACATCCCGTTGGAAGTCACGCTGGTACGCATACCGCACGTGTGGGCATGCTGTAATAATTGCGCCAACGGTTTATAAAGCAGCGGTTCACCACCGGAAAGACTGACAAAATTGAAACCTTCATCGGCTGCATCCGAAATGGCCTCACACAAAAGATCAAGCGCAAGTGCGCCGTGCGCTCGTGGTGAAGAAGAAGAATAGCAGTGGAGACAACTCAGATTGCACTGCCGTGTTGGATGAATTTGCAAAATACGGGCTGATCCGGTTGGTCCCATTGCTATCTCCCTCTTTATAAACTGTTAGAATCCGTTACTGATCGAATTGTTAAAATGAGAAATATCGACCGGGATACCCCTGATCAGCCAGGATGGAAAAGTGTTAAAATTAACTGCGCTAAAACCGGATAATCCGCCTGCGATTTGACTGATTTCTTCCGGTGTTAAGCTCGCCATGGTTTGGCATTCGGCTTTCAGTTTTTCAGAACCGCTCATTTCATGAGACATGATTTTTCTCCTTTGAAGGGTTTAATAAACATTACTAGGCGGATTGATCGATCCCAAAGTTGCGATTGAAATAAGGTTTTGGCGCTGCCAAAAACTGCTGCCAATGCATTTATCAACCAATCCAGTTTCAAGATAACGCGATTGACCCGGAATCGCAGTGAGAAAAATCACAGCGGAATGCACATCCATTCCGGATATTGAAACGTCCATTGGAAGCCAGCAAATACGCTATGATCCGGTAACAGCTAAGTCTTTATCAGGTATTGATACAAAAACATGAGAATTACTCACCTTACCTTGCAAAAAATGGTTGAGAATCGTGAAAAATTCGCGGTACTGACCTGTTACGACGCGACTTTTGCGGCCGTGCTGGAAAATGCCGGTGTAGACGTGTTATTGGTTGGCGACTCATTGGGCAATGTATTGCACGGTAGTGACACTACCTTAGCCGTAACGCCCGAAGATATGATTTATCACACACGCTGTGTCGCGCGCGGCAGCAGCAAAGCGCTGATCGTCACGGATATGCCGTT
>SSFX01000047.1:0-7728 GCA_008015635.1 Nitrosomonas oligotropha | reverse complement strand
TCTTTGGAAGGCGCCGACATGATGACTTTCTTTGCGCCAGCCGCCAAGTGTTTTTCACACGTTTCCTTGGTTAGAAACAAACCGGTCGATTCAATGACGACATCCGCGCCTACTTCGTTCCACTTCAATTCAGCCGGATCTTTAACTGCGGTCAAACGGATTTTCTTGCCATTAACCACTAGGGTATTGCCTTCGATCGCAACATCGCCATGGAAACGGCCATGCACTGAATCATGCTTCAACATATAAGCCAGGTAATCCGGTTCCAGCAAATCGTTGATTGCAACGATTTCGATATCTGGAAAATTCTGTACTGCTGAGCGGAAAACCATACGGCCGATACGACCAAATCCGTTAATACCAACCTTAATTGTCATACCAAAACTCCTTAAATAAAAAACCTATTACTTCCGGATGAATGCAATTCATCATCCGGTTGCTTTAATCATAAATTGGATCAGAGAATGCCTTTGACTGTTTTAACAACGTTCTCGACTGTAAAGCCAAAATGCTTGAATAACACATCTGCAGGCGCTGATTCACCAAAAGTGTCCATGCCGACTACCGCGCCGTCCAGCCCAACATACTTACGCCAGAAATCAGTTACGCCCGCTTCCACCGCTACGCGTTTAACACCCTTCAGCAAGACACTGTCTTTATACGATGGTTCCTGACGATCGAATACATTCGTGCACGGCATGGAAACCACGCGCACATGAACGCCTTCTTCGGCCAGCGCTTTTTGCGCATTCATGGCCAGCCCCACTTCGGAGCCTGTCGCAATCAAAATTGCTTGCGGCTTGCCATTACCGGCTTCGGATAATACATAACCGCCTTTATCGATCAGCTTGATGGTAGCGGCATCACGTTTTTGGAATGGCAGATTCTGCCGGCTGAATATCAATGTCGAAGGACCATTTTTGCGTTCGATGGCACGCGCCCATGACACGGTTGACTCAACCGTATCGCAAGGACGCCATACATCCATATTAGGGATTAAACGCAAGGTTGAAGTCTGTTCTACCGGTTGATGCGTCGGACCATCTTCACCCAGACCGATGGAGTCATGCGTAAAGACGAAAATATTGCGAATCTTCATCAGTGCGGCCATACGCAATGCATTACGCGCATATTCGGAGAACATCAAGAAAGTGGCGCCGTAAGGAATCAAGCCGCCATGCAATGACAAACCATTCATCATGGCACTCATGCCAAATTCGCGCACACCGTAGTACACGTAGTTACCGCCTTTCTGTTTGCTGATCCCTTTGGAGCCTGACCACAAAGTCAAATTGGATCCTGCCAGATCAGCAGAGCCGCCAAGTAATTCAGGCAGAACTGGCGCCAGACCTTCAATCGCATTTTGCGAAGCCTTACGGCTTGCAATAGTTTCTGCTTTTGCGTTAACTTGATTGATAACGCCGTCGACATGACTGCGCCAGTTCGCTGGCAACTCACCAGCCGTGCGGCGATTGAATTCGGCCGCTTCAGCCGGATATTTTTCCGCATATTCAGCAAATTTCTGATTCCATTCTGTTTCCAGCGCCTGCCCTTTCGCTCTTGCGTCCCAGGCGCTATACACTTCTTGCGGAATCTCAAAAGGCGGATGATGCCAGCCGATGTGCGGACGAGCGGCAGCGATTTCCGCGTCACCTAATGCTGCACCGTGTACCGAGTGGGTATTGGCCATATTGGGTGATCCCAGTCCGATGACCGTTTTGCAACAGATCATTGTTGGCTTATCATTAACCTTTTTCGCAGCTTCAATCGCCGCTTCTATGGCCACGGGGTCGTGCCCGTTGACGTTTGGCACTACGTGCCAGCCATAAGATTCAAACCGTTTCGGCGTGTCATCGGTAAACCAGCCTTCCACATGACCATCGATGGAAATGCCATTATCATCGTAAAAACAAATCAGTTTTCCTAGACCCAAGGTACCCGCCAAGGAACAAGCTTCGTGCGAAATACCTTCCATCAGGCAACCATCACCCAAGAAAACGTAGGTATGGTGATCGACAATGTTATAACCTGGACGGTTAAATTCAGCGGCCAATATTTTTTCCGCCAGCGCCATGCCAACGGCATTAGTGATACCCTGACCTAATGGGCCGGTTGTGGTTTCCACACCTGGCGTGTAGCCATATTCCGGATGCCCGGGTGTCTTGGAATGGAATTGCCGGAATTTCTTAATTTCTTCCATCGGCAGATCGTAGCCGGTCAGATGCAGTAAAGCATAAATCAGCATCGATCCATGCCCGTTGGAAAGAATAAACCGGTCACGGTCAACCCACCCCGGATTACCAGGATTATGACGCAGATGATGAATCCACAGCACTTCAGCGATTTCCGCCATCCCCATCGGCATACCGGGGTGACCGGAATTGGCTTTTTGCACAGCATCCATCGCCAATGCACGAATTGCGCTGGTTAAATCCTTAAACACCGGCGCGTCAAAATCCTTGAATGTCCCCATTAACACTAACTCCCTAATATTTTAAACGAATAGAAAAGATCGAACTGTGCGCTAATTGAATAGGAACACACATCGTATCGGCAAATAAATTAATGCGATATTATCCCCTAAGATAGAGGATACGACAACTAGAGACCTTCATTTTTTGCGCCTAAAACCAATCCGGTAGCAGCAAAATTTCTTTAAAAAATCAGTTGCCCCGCAGTTTAATTCCCAATAATTTTATTTTGCGGTACAGGTGCGTGCGCTCTAATCCAGCGCGTTCCGCGACTCGCGTCATGTTGCCACTTTCTTGATCGATCAATCTTTCAAAGTAAGTTTTTTCAAACAAATCGCGCGCTTCGCGCAGAGAAAGATCGAGCGGAATCTCCGACGAAACTGATGACGAGGCCGATTCCGGAAAAACCATCGCTTGCTGCACGGCTTCAACCGAAATCTCGTCAGACGTGCAAGTCAATGCCTGCGAATGCACCACACCGGTTAACTGCGTCAGGTTGCCGGGCCAATCGTAATTGCGCAGGCAGTTTAACGCTGCGGTACTGAATTGTAACGTGGAAGAAGCCTCTCCCGATTCAACGAAACGCGACAAGATTTGGCCGGCTAGCTCAGGGATATCTTCCCGGTGCGCCCGCAATGCCGGAATGCCGATGCTGAGGCTGCTCAATATCTCGTACAATTTGGGATGATAAGCACCCTGCGCGGTCAGCTCCGCCAACGGTTGCGATGTAGCGCAAACCAGCCGGACGTTATACTTCTCCAGCTTACTCAGCAATAACAGCAAGCCTTTTTGCGCCAACTTACTGATCTCGCCGACATCCTTAAGAAATAACAGCCCATCGCGCGCAAGCCCCAGCAAATCCAGCGGCGACTCGGCCAATCCCGTCAACGTCTCGGGTTCCACCCATGGCGTGCCCGGACGATGCATAAAACGCGCGCAAATTTCCGCGCCCGCGCCCGGTTCCCCCATCAGCAGCACGGGTGTTTTCAAGTTCACCACTTGCTCCAGCCTTTTTCTCAGATCAAGAATCAAAGTGCCTTTACCCAGACTGGCCAGTGACAGCGCTGATTGCTGCTTATTTTGCGCCCCGCGCAAAGCCTTGCTGACCGTGCTCAATAGCTTTTGCAACGGTATCGGCTTTTCCAAATAACCGAATGCACCAATGCGGGTGGCCTCCACCGCTGTATCAATCGTGCCGTGTCCGGACATCATGATCACCGGCATCGTCAGCAAACCATTGCTGGCCCACTCTTTCAGGAGCGTAATACCATCCGTATCGGGCATCCAGATATCCAGCAGCACCAGATCGGGGCGCGTTTGCGCACGCCAGATCCGCGCCTGTTCGGCATTCTCGGCCAACGCCACGCGATATCCTTCGTCCCGCAAAATTTCAGATAGCAATTCGCGGATGCCAATTTCGTCATCAACAACCAGTATTGTATTGTTCGTTATCATTGAGTGTTTCTCCACTTCTGAAATCTAATCAGCTTAGCCACAACTGTCAAATTTCACGGTCATCTATGAATTCCAAGTTATTGACGGATATCTTGCCAGGAAAGATTGCATGCCTCTTTTCTGTTATCACCGGTTGTTCCCTAATTCCCTAATGCGCCGCCAGCCGGTTATCGTTGGTGGCTGCGCTTTTCTCCACTGCCGGCAGGATAATTGAAATTTGCGCGCCCTGCGGTTTAATATTTTCGATATGGATAATCCCTTCATGTTCTTCAACAATTTTCTTCACAATTGGCAATCCCAATCCGGTTCCCTTGGCCTTGGTGGTGACATAAGGCTCAAAAACCCGAGCTCTGATCTCATCCGAAAAACCACAACCGTTATCACGCACACTGAGTTGCACCCCGCCACGCACTTTTTCGGTTTTCACCTCGATCACGGGTTGCGGCGTATCAGTCAGCGCGTCTTGCGCATTTTGCAGCAAATTATGCAGCACTTGGCGCAATTGTGCCGAATCGCCTTTGATCAGCGGTAAGTCATCCCCCAATAGCTGCTGGATTTGCACATGTTTGCTATTCTCAGCCGCCATATTCGCGGTTTCGTAAAGCGACAATACCTCGCGCACCAGCCGGTTAAAATCCAGTTGGTGCAATTGCATTTCAGGCACGCGCGCATACTGATTAAATTCATTCACCATCCGTTTCAGGGCTTCCACCTGATTGACAATAGTCTCAGTAGAACGCCGCAATATCTTGGCGTCTTCTTCATTGAGCTTATTGATTAATTTGTGCTGCACGCGCTCGGCGGACAGTTGAATCGGTGTCAGCGGATTTTTAATTTCATGCGCCAGCCGTCGCGCGACTTCACCCCAGGCAACCGCGCGCTGCACTTGCAATAGATTGGTGATGTCATCAAAAACCACCACGCCACCACCGCTGGATACCTTGGGCAAGCGCGTTCCTCTCAACAATAGAACCTGATTACGGCCATCTTCCGAGCGCGTCAATTGGCGCTGCCAAACGCCGGTTTCTCCAGAATTAAATCCCTCCTTGATTTCGGTAATCAAGGTATTCAGTTGCGGTTCATTGCTCACACAACCCTCGATAATCGAACCGTCCAGGCTGATCAGCGGTATTTGCAGGATCTGCTCGGCACTGCGATTGGCCTTGGATAAAATCAACTGATCGTCGAATACCAGCACACCCGATGACAAATTTGCCAGGATACTTTCCAAGTGTGCGCGCGCGCTCTCGACCGCCTGCTGATTATGCAGTGCTGCTGCGCGCGCTTCTTCCAATTGTTGCGTCATCAAATTGAAGGACTCCGTCAATACCCCCAATTCGTCACGACTTTGCACCAGGTGTCTGCGGCTGTAGTCACCCTGCGCAATCGCCCGCGTGCCTTCCGCCAGCATACCGAGCGGTGCGCTCAGTTTCTCACTGAGCAAAGAAGCGGTCGCCAATGCTGAAAACAACGATAACAGCAAAGCCAGCGTCAAGGTAACACTATACAGCCGGGTCAATCCATGGCGCGACAAAGAAAGTTCCTGGTAATCCTGATAACCGGCCTGCACCCGTTCGGCGTCTTTTGCCAATTGCAGCGGAACCGGCTGCAGCATTTGAAGCATCCGGATATCCTCTTTTAAACTCAGCACATTAACCGGAGCAACGACGCGCAAATACAAGCCTTTATCGGCAATCGACTCAATCGCGCCATACGCTTTCTGCATCCGGATGTAGCGCATAACGACGGCATTCGGCATCCCAGGAAATAACGTCAGATTACTCTCGCTGGAAAAAGCGATAACTTTGCCATCCTGGTTAAACAAGGTCGCTTCTTCCACTTGCGATTGCAGCAGCAACTCATTCAGCACCAATAAAGGCGGATTAGCGGGATCGGACAATATTAACGCCGTCGCCTGCGCTTTGCGCTGCAACTCTTCCAGCAGATTATCCAGCATGGTATGCCCCAGATTCAAGCCGCCTTCCAGGGCGCGATCCACTTTAACGTCAAACCAGGATTCGATACTCTTCTCAAGAAACTGAACGGACACGGCGTACACCAAAACACCGGGAAGTGTCGCCATCATGGAAAAAACCAGCATCAACCGTAACGCCAGCCGGGATCCGAAAACACCCGATTTGAGTCGGCGCCTGAACCGCCACAGCAGAAATCCCAGGATCGCCATGAGAAAGATCACAAAGGCGATATTGATGCCTAGCAATAAGCGGTACTTCCGCTCAAAAAACTCGGTATTGGCGCCCGCGGTGGCCAGCAGAAAGAGCATCACAGCCCCTACACCGGCACCCACAATGAGCACGTATTTCATCAATGACCTTTAATCTGTACCGGTTCCCCGGGTGTTGGCAGCTTCATGTGCCATTCCATCTTATCGGAACTCAAATTCCATTGGCTGGAACCCAATGCTTCAACTTGGAACGGTTTTGGCATCCGCGTCAGATCGAGCCAGATTCGCAGCGACGCCACATAATCGGCGTCCGGCTTTAATTCAGCTTTAGCTGTCAACGGAAGATCGCGTATCCGCCCCAATGCCTGCAATGCTTCCTTTAATGAAGAATAACTTTGTGAAAACACCGGATGATTCAGGTGATATTGCCGTGTTAGCGCATAATAGCGCAGACCGACCACGAACTTACTGCGCGCCACCTCTTCATTGAGCTTATACCAACGCGTATCCAGCAAGCCGAATTTAGTGACGAAATACAGCACGATACCTTTCTCAAGCGTCTGTTCCAACGTCTCGTTCAGCGTAATCTCGGAATCCATGCTGATGGTATAGCCTTGCTCGGTCGCCGCCAGACTGACAGACTTTATCTGGATACCTTCCGCCTTCACAACGGACATTGCCGATAACAAGATCAGTAGCAAAAATAAAAGATTAAGGAAGGGTAGCTTTATTCGGCGCACTTGCGGATCAGGCTTTTTGCAGTAAGTTATAGAAGAAGCCATCATGTCGAATATCAGGTAACAGTTGTCCATCCACCATTGCCGCTGCGGAAAGCGGTAATAAACTTGCATCGGGGTGATGGTTAAGGAATTTTGCAATCTGCATGGTATTTTCTTCAGCAAAAACAGAACAAGTCACATACAGCAACTTACCACCCTTGCTCAAAATTTTCCACAAGGCATGCAAAATTGCTTGTTGAATCTCTGCAAATTTGACCAGATCGCTTTCACGCCGCAACCATTTGATATCCGGATGCCGGCAAACCACTCCGGATGCCGAACAAGGCACATCCGCCAGAATACGGTCATAGAAACGGCCATCCCACCAGGCATCGGGATCCGACGCATCGCCGCACACCATCTTTTCTGCCGTCATATTCAGGCGTTGCAAATTCTGCTGCACCTGAGTCAATCTTGCTGCTTCATTATCCAGTATCGTCAATGCCACATCGGCCAATTCCAGCACATGCGTGCTTTTCCCTCCCGGGGCCGCGCACGCGTCCAACACCCGCATACCATCCTGCACATCCAGGAATGGCGCGGCAAGCTGCGCTCCGGCATCTTGCACAGTCACCAGCCCGGCGCTGAAACCGGGCAGATGCTCAACCGCGACCGGCTGACTCAGTTGCAACGCGCCGGACCAGAGTAACTCCGCTTGCATCGCTTGTTCCGTCAATAAATCACGATAAGCGGCCACGCTAATTTTGCGTTGATTCACCCGTAACGTCATTGGAGGGCGTTTGTTGCCAGCTTGCAGTATTGTGTGGAATTTTTCCGGATATTGCTGCCGCAACTTGTCAATCCACCACTGCGGATACGAGTAAAGTCCGTCCTCATG
>SSFX01000062.1:0-21235 GCA_008015635.1 Nitrosomonas oligotropha | reverse complement strand
TTTTTAAGAATATCAAGGTAGGTGCTTTTTAATTAACGATTTGTTATCTTTTTTGGGGAATAGAAACGAGTGATTTCAGCATCCAAGATCAGTTTCGTGAATTTTTTGTAATTTTTTTGTGAATAATTTGTGAACTTTTGTGATTTCTGATAATCTCACCATATGTTTTGAACTAACTATCAATGAGGAGAGAATCTTGGAACGATTAGGAAATGCTTATTTTGCAGTTATATTTATTCTGTTTGTGCTGATTACATTGGAATCGTTTTCGTAAGCAGTAATCGTTAATTTGAAATAGAGCATTTGCATCAATAAATGCTCTATTTTTTTATGCTGTGCCGCTCAGCTGCGGTAAAGTTCAAATCCGGTATGAAATCGTACCGTGTTCTCAATGTAAAAAATCCGCAGACATGTCATCCAACTTCCCTAAGTTGGAGATGTTTGGCTTAAAAAAACTATTCATTAGCACTTTCAAGCGGGATACTGGTATATCCTTGTCATTTGGGCCTATTGCGGCTTTCCGGAAGAATGAAATTTCCTTCAAATAGGTTGTTTCCCGAAGGATTACATCAATCGCATTCAAATCCATCGGCTATGTCCTGGGATTTTTCCTACATTCAAATCACCCCATGTTTTTAACAGCAAAAATATGTGCAAGAATGGTATGATCTGCGCTAATTTTTGTTGTCGTAATACGGTTTTGCAGTAGTTTTTCTGGGTGGAGTCAATTAATCATTTTTCCAGCGTTGCTGGCTGGTTTTCCAACACCGGGGTAGTTCATGTCTTTCAGTATCGCCGATTTGTTATCGCAACATCGCACCGACAAATTTGATTTGCACGATCACTATCTGAATGCGCAGATGGTCAGGGTGCTGAAGACGATCGGTTATGACCGCAATTATGAGCGTGCGGCGGGACAATATTTGTACGATGAGCAGGGTAACGAATATCTCGATTTATTGAGCGGTTTCGGTGTGTATGCGTTTGGGCGCAACCATCCAGTCATCGTCAATGCATTAAAAGAAGTGTTGTCGCTCGAATTGCCCGATTTGGTACAGATGGATGTGTCGATTCTAAGCGGTTTGCTGGCCAAAGAGATTTTGACCACGACACCGGATAATCTGGAACGCGCGTTCTTTTGCAATTCCGGCACCGAGGCTGTTGAAGCGGCGATCAAGTTTGCGCGTTACTTTACCAAGCGCAACCGTATTATTTGCTGCGATCATGCTTATCATGGCTTGACGATGGGCGCGTTGTCGCTGAACGGCGAACAGATTTTCAAGGATGGTTTCGGACCATTATTACAGGATTGCGGTTCGGTTCCCTTCAACGATCTGGCCGCTTTGGAGCAAGCGCTCAGCAGCCGCAACGTGGCGGCGTTCGTGGTTGAACCGATTCAAGGCAAAGGCGTGAATATTCCGGACGATCACTATCTGCCCGAAGTCGAGCGTATGTGCAAGAAATACGGCACCTTGTTTGTCGCGGATGAAATTCAGACTGGTTTGGGGCGTACTGGTAAATTCTGGGCGGTTGAGCATTGGGGCGTGAAGCCCGACATGATTTGCATGGCCAAGGCGCTGTCCGGCGGGTTCGTGCCGGTCGGTGCGGTGGCGATGACGCAACCAATTATGGACAGCGTGTTCAATCGCATGGATCGCGCGGTGGTGCATGGTTCCACGTTCTCCAAGAATAATATGGCGATGGCGGCTGGCCTGGCCAGTCTGGAAGTGATTAAGTCCGAGAAACTGGTCGAGAATAGCGCAAGAATGGGCGCGGATATTATCGGGCGTTTGAACGCATTGACCGGCCAGTTTGAATTCCTGAAAGAAGCGCGCGGCAAAGGATCGATGATTGCGGTGGAATTCAAATCGCCCGATAGCTTTTCGTTAAAAGCCGCGTGGATGATGCTGGAAGCGGCCAACAAAGGATTGTTCTGCCAGATGATCACGATTCCGCTGTTTAAAGAGCACAGAATCCTGACGCAGGTGGCGGGGCACGGCATGAATGTAGTCAAGCTGCTGCCGCCGCTGATCCTGACGCAGAAAGACTGCGATCGTGTTATCAGCGCGTTTACCAAGACGGTCGCTGACACGCACCAAGTGCCGGGTTCCATTTGGGAGCTTGGCAAGAACCTGGCTAGTCACGCACTCAAGGCGAAAGCCGGTCAGAGCTGAGATTCCGGCATGAATACCGAACGTTCCGACGATTTGCATTACCTCTGGTGGCTGATACTGGCTTGCGTGTCGGGCGGGTTGATTTACTTGCTGAGTCCGATTCTGACGCCCTTCCTGCTGGCTGCCGTCATTGCTTATATCTGCAATCCGATGGTGACGCGCATGGCGGGCAAAAGCATATCGCGGACCGCGGGCACGATCCTGGTGATGTTCTTGCTGTCCGGCATGTTTGTGGCGCTGATTTTTATTATGGTGCCATTGTTTGAGGAAGAAGCCAGGCGGCTGATGGACAAAATGCCGGCGTATCTGGAAGTGCTGCGGAGCAAGGTGATTCCATGGCTGGAAGCCCGGTTTAACATCAGCCTGCAACCGGATATGAATGTACTGAAACAAGCGATATCGGAACACTGGCAAAGCGCGGGCGGGGTGGCGGCGAAAGTGCTGCCTTCGCTGACCAGCGGCGGCATGGCGATTGTGGAATTTCTGGTCAACATGCTGCTGGTGCCGGTGGTGCTGTTTTATCTGCTGCGTGATTGGGACATGTTGGTTAAACTGGTCGATGAGATGATTCCGCGTTACTGGCACCAGCAGATTTCCATATTGGCGCGCGAGACCGATCAAATTCTGGCGGAATTCCTGCGCGGACAGTTGTCCGTCATCCTGCTGATGAGTATTTGCTACATTACCGGCTTGTGGCTGGCGGGATTGGAATTCGCGTTGCCGATCGGCTTGGTTGCGGGCATTCTGGTTTTCGTGCCTTATCTCGGCATGATTGTCGGCCTGACGCTGGCGACGCTGGCCGCTGTGATGCAATTTCAGGATTGGAGCGGATTGATTCCGGTGTGGATCGTATTCGGCGTAGGTCAATTGCTCGAGGGTATGCTGTTTACCCCTTGGCTGGTGGGAGATCGCATCGGGCTGCATCCGGTCATGGTGATCTTCGCCTTGATGGCGTTCGGTCAATTATTCGGTTTTTTCGGAATTCTGCTGGCGCTGCCGGTGAGCGCCGTATTGCTGGTCTGGCTGCGGCATCTGCACCAGCATTATCTGGTCAGCAATTTCTATAAATCATAAGCGCTGCCAATTTCGGGTCTGGCGATTACCTTGAGTCAGTATGATGCAACAATTGCTGCTGGATATTAGGCCGCTACCATCCCCCCTGCTGGAAAATTTTCAGCCGGGAAGAAATGCCGAGCTGTTGCACATGTTAAGCGGCATTTTGTCGGGGCGCGAGCGGGAGCGTTTTGTTTATTTGTGGGGTGAGCCGGGATGCGGCAAGAGCCATTTGCTGCAAGCAACGGTTGCCGCCTATACCCAAAGAAACCTGAAAGCGGTATATTGCAGCGCCAAAAATCACAGTGGATTTTCCGTGGATAGCGCTATGGATTGCATCGCAATTGACGATATTGACTGTCTGGATGCACCGGCTCAAATCGAATTGTTTAATTTGTATAACCAGTTGCGCGACGAAGGTCACACATTTCTACTGTTGAGCGGCACCGTCGCGCCGATGTATCTGGAGATGCGGCAGGATCTGGTTACGCGCTTGGGGTGGGGGTTGGTGTTTCAAGTGCACGAATTAACCGAAGCGGAAAAAATCCAGGCGATGAAAACACATGCCGCCGATCGCGGTTTTGACATATCGCTGGAAATTTGTCTTTATCTATTGCGGCACGGGCGGCGTGATTTACCGTCGCTAATGATGACGCTGGACGCGCTGGACCGCTATTCGCTGGCGCAGCAGCGTCCGATTACCATTCCTTTATTACGAGAATTATTACAGGTGGCTTCATGAATTTAGCATTATTTGATCTGGATAACACATTGATTGCAGGCGACAGCGATTTTCAATGGGCGCAATTTTTGATTGAAAAAAAAGCATTGGATCGCGAGTTGCACGAAGCGAGAAATATCGAATTTTACGAGCAATACAAAGCAGGCACGCTGGATATTCATGAATTTCTCGACTTTCAGCTCAAGCCGCTGGCGCGTCATCCGCGCGCGCAACTGGAAGCCTGGCGTAAGGAATTCATGACCCAAAGGATTACCCCGATAATTGCACCCGGCACACGGAAATTGATCGAACAGCATATGCTGGATAATGACCTGTGCATCATCATTACCGCCACTAACAGCTTCGTCACCGCGCCGATTGCACAAGCGCTCGGCATCGAGCACTTGATTGCAACCGAGCCGGAAGAAAAAGACGGCGAGTTTACTGGCCGGGTATCCGGCACGCCTTCGTTCCGTGAAGGAAAGGTTGAGCGGCTGGAGAAATGGCTGGATGCGCATAATCTGACCTGGCTATCGTTCCTGCGCAGCTGGTTTTACAGCGACTCACTCAACGACTTGCCGCTGCTCAGCAAAGTCACCCACCCGGTCGCTGTCGACCCCGATCCGACATTGAAAAGTCACGCCGAGAGAAACAATTGGCCGGTTATTAGTTTGCGTTGATGGGGTGAGTTGGCATCCGATGGTTTGGGGAGACACTCCTGGATGATGCGAACTTATCCAGACTACTGACTTACCTGATCGCAGCGAATGCGCAAATATTCCCGATGGGGAATTTTATCTCAGCTAAGATTGATTGAAGCATAATTTTTCCCGATCAGGAAAATTAACTTGCTCAGATATGTACTTTGTTTCATAATTTCCCGAACGGGAAAAATAGACAAAGCGAAATCCATGATCCACATCCACAGCACTCAATCACTCGGGCTCGCCCTGCGCACGGCACGCAAACAGCTTAGCCTGACACAGTCTCAACTGGCTTTGGCAGCCGGTGTCGGGTTACGTTTCATTGTCGATCTCGAAGCGGGAAAGCCCACGTTGCGACTTGAGCAAGTTTTACGGGTCATCGACGCCCTGGGCGGTGAAGTCGTTCTTGCGGGTCTGCCGGAATCCGCGGTGATAAAGATAGATAGCGATGGTGCATGAACTCGAGGTCTGGCTGTTTGCCGATCACGTCGGTACTTTGTCGCTGCAGGAAGGGCGGCTCAGTTTCCACTACCGCGAAAACTGGCTGAATCGTCCGGGAGCCGTCGCACTGTCTTGCTCGCTCCCTTTGCAATCGGATGCATTCGATGACATCCACACGCGCCCATTCTTTGCCGGTCTGCTCCCCGAAGGTCATCTGCGCCGCTTGATCGCACAGCAATTCCAGGTATCGGGTCAGAACGACTTTGCCTTGCTCGATCACATCGGCGGAGAGTGTGCCGGAGCCATTACGTTTCTACCGCCTGGAACACCTCCTTCACCGCCCGGAGATGATCGCGTTCAGTGGCTGAACGATGATGAGCTGGTTGCCATCCTTGATGAATTGCCCCGCCGCCCGATGATGGCTGGCAAGGATGGCTTGCGGCTGTCATTGGCCGGTGTGCAGGACAAACTGCCGGTTGTTTTTGACGGACAGCGCATTGGTCTGCCTCAAGGAGGGCAACCCAGCACCCATATCCTGAAGCCGCTCATCCAGGGCGTGGAAGACAGCGTCACCAATGAAGGCTTCTGCTTGGCCCTGGCTCGGGCTATGAAGCTGCAAACTGCTCAAGCGGAAATCCGCGCCGTCACCGGCCGCCGCTTTCTGCTGGTTGCGCGTTATGACCGGCAAACCGGCACGCAAGGCCGGGTAGCACGCCTGCATCAGGAGGATTTCTGTCAAGCGCTGGGCGTGGTGCCCGAGATGAAATACCAAAACGAAGGAGGCCCCGATCTTGCTGCGTGCTTCAGCCTGCTGCGTCATGTTACCCGGCCTAGCGCACCGCAGGTACTGCGCCTGCTCGATTACGTGGTGTTCAACGCCTTGATCGGCAATCATGACGCACATGCCAAGAACTTCTCCTTGCTTTATACCGCCAAGTTTCCGGTACTGGCACCGTTGTACGACACCCTGTCGACGGCGGTATACCAGACCCTCACACCCAAGATGGCGATGAAGATCGGCAGCAAATACAAGTTCAGCGAGGTACAGGCTCATCACTGGGACCAGTTCGCCGAGAGCGCTGGCTTGGGCCGGGCCCAAACCCGCAAGCGCATTGTGGAACTGGCGCAGAGCCTGCCGGAGAATGCTCGCCAGCTTCAATCGCAAAAAGAGCTTGGATTCGCTGAAACCTCCTTGGTCGAGCAGATTATCACCCTGATAGAGCAACGAGCCGCGCTAACGATACGTCGACTCACCGAGCCGCAAGGAGACGTATAGACGATCGATGGGCGCGGATTCGATTCTTATTTGGGGATTGAACCGACTCGGAATGGCATAACTGTGTCCTCTGGGATTGACTGAAATTGGGGAAGGAACGAAAGATACCAAAGAATGGAGCGGCTACCGTTCTTCACGGCTAAACCGGCAGTAAAGGGTTATCTATCAAATTAATAACAATGAAGTTTATGTTTCTCGTTGAGAAAGTTTCACCACACGATTACCGGAGGAAATAATGGACGAATATCAATTGGCCAAAAAAACATGCGACGTGTCAGTCGGAGAATCGGTAAAAATTATCCGCGAACTCCAAGGATTAAGTCAGAATGAATTGGCTGTTCTTACCGGCATTCCGCAATCGACCCTCTCCGCCATCGAGAATGACAAAATCAACTTGGGAATTGAACGCGCCAAAATTTTAGCAAGAGCCCTCAATGCCACCCTGCGGTACTGGTTTTTCCCGGGTGGGATATTGAGTACGCTGCTAGCTAATTGATTTACTTGCACAAAGTACAAGGTAAATTACTTTTTCCTCTCTGGTAGATTGCCAAGAGGAAGGAGATGTGATGCCAAGACGTGACCCCTTTGTACGTCATCTATCTAACCTGCGTATCAAGTCATCGGTTCTATCGAGTGAGTCTTGCAGTTTATCTCGCGACCTTTCAAATTTGACCTGAGCCCGCTTATATTCCTCGGTGGTGAATATTGCATCTAAAGCAAAGAATGCAGTGATCAAAATGACACCGATCAAAACAGTCTTTACCAAAAAATTTAGTGTTTTTGTTTTCGGCAACTGAGCACCACATTTTGGGCATGAAGCTGCTTGATCACTGATTTGCTCATTGCATTCCCGACAGTTAATTAACGCCATAGCCATAACTCCTATTTATTCAATTTATTCCGCAAGCATCCATTTCTTTGACTATTCTCTGAAGCTTCAACACAAACAATCGAGCTGACTTCATTGATGTTAATAGCGCATATGTACGGCTTGATGAGAGAGGACAAGCGAGAGCCTGTTTTCTACTCTAACCTACCCTTTGTTTTTTGCATGATGTCACTTTATAAGCCCTGCTTTGATATTCGAGTCTTCACAACTGTACAAAAACGACTCATAAGCCCTAAAAGCTCGGGGGTTCGTTCAGCAATTTCCTTCCTAGCCGATAGGGATAAGCTGTGTATATATTCATTCCTTAACTGCCGCGCGGTGTGTTTACCAACTTTGCTTTTGCCACTCTTGAATACTGTATCAGTATCATCACAAGGAAAATCCAATGAGAAATGAGTTAATGCTCTCTTGATCTTTCTAACATCGAGAGTCTTGAATTGACTTTTCTTCTTCTTAGATTTGACATTCGTTGGTGGATTATCGGTTTCAGAATGCTCAATCTTGGATTTGACATTCGCTGGTGGATTGTCGGTTTCAAAATACTCGATAAGTTTGTTTGCCAGCACCTCACACAAAAAATACGCCGACAAAAAAGCCGCAAGATCGCTATCTGATTCTGATGTTAAGTCCGGTTTTGCATCGAATACCTCTTTTAACGCAATAGCTCGTTGGGGTAGTATTCTATCTGTGCTCGACCTACTCATTGATGACTGCCTTTCTTCTGCACAAATTCGATTTCGTCAAGCAGCTTCTCATTGAAGTTTACTCAAAAAAGGAATATATCATTGAATCAATGGGATAATACTCGATTGTTGCACTATAGGCGAATTATGCGGCCTTTTCTTAATCCTCTCGCCTCAACTGCGGAAACAAAATCACATCGCGGATACTCGGACTGTCGGTCAGTAGCATGACCAGCCGGTCGATGCCGATACCTTCCCCGGCTGTGGGCGGCAAGCCGTATTCCAACGCGCGGATGTAATCTGCGTCGTAGTGCATGGCTTCATTATCGCCAGCGTCCTTGGCTTTGGCTTGTTCCAGAAAGCGCGCGGCTTGGTCTTCCGGGTCGTTCAATTCTGAGAAGCCGTTGGCGATTTCGCGTCCGGCGATATAGAGTTCAAAGCGGTCGGTGATTTCGGTGTTGTTGTCGTTACGCCGCGCCAGCGGTGAGACTTCCGCCGGATAGTCGACGATGAACGTGGGTTCGAACAGCAAATGCTCCGTAGTTTCGTCGAACAATGCGAGTTGCAAGCCGCCGATGCCGTCTTTCGGGTTAAAGTGTATGTTCAATGCTTGCAATTTTTTCACCAGAAAATCGCGGTCATTCAGTTGCGCATCAGTGTATTCCGGATGGAATTTCCGGATGGCTGCGGTGATGGTCAGGCGGGCAAACGGTTTCGCCAAATCCATGGTTTTACCCTGATATGTGACTTCGGTGGTGCCCAGCACTTTTTGCGCGATTTGCGCCAGCATTTTCTCGGTGAAATCCATCAAATAGGTAAAATCCTGATACGCCTCGTAGAACTCCACCATGGTGAATTCCGGATTGTGCCGCGTGGAAATGCCTTCATTGCGGAAATTACGGTTGATCTCAAACACCTTTTCCATGCCGCCGACCACCAGTCGTTTCAAATAAAGCTCCGGCGCGATGCGCAGATACAGCGCCATATCCAGCGCGTTGTGGTGCGTGGAGAACGGCCGTGCCGAGGCGCCGCCGGGAATCGGGTGCATCATCGGCGTTTCGACTTCCAGGTAGTTCCGCGCCACAAAGAATTCGCGCATGGCCTGAATAATCTTCGAGCGCACGGTAAACACCTTGCGCGCCTCTTCATTGGTGATCAAATCCAGGTAGCGCTGGCGGTATTTTTGTTCCTGATCAGACAAACCGTGAAATTTTTCCGGCAGCGGACGCAGCGATTTGGTCAGTAACTGTAAGCCCGTGACGCGGATCGACAGCTCGCCGGTTTTGGTTTTGAACAACGTGCCCTGCGCGCCGAGAATGTCGCCCAAGTCATGATGCTTGAATGCCGCGTGCACGTCTGCGCCGGTGAGATCGTCCGAGATATACAGTTGAATGCGGCCGCTCATATCCTGGATCGTCGCGAAACTGGCTTTGCCCATGACGCGCTTCAACATCATCCGTCCCGCCACTTTGACCGCAACCGGAGACTCTTCCAGTTGCTCCTTAGTTAGATCATCGTATTGCCGGTGCAGATCCGCCGCTACATGTTCGCGCCGGAAGGTATTCGGGAAAGCGTTGCCCGCTTGCCGCCATTCAGCCAATTTGGCGCGGCGCTCGGCGATAATTTGGTTTTCATCCTGGGGAATGGTTGCTGGATTTTCCTGAGTCATATTCTTGTTTGCGGGAGTAAGTAATCGATTAAATGGATTGTTTGTCGTTTGGCGCTCATTATACGCTGCCAGCAGAGGATTCGTGACAGTGTGTGTCTATTCACGGATTTTGAACAGAGTGACGGAAAACACAGTGTGTAAGGCTTTAACCCGGTTGCTGCTTTTAAATCCAGCTTGTTAAAACGCTTATTTCCTGGCACGATGACTTCAAGATATCTTACATCGATAGGATAGTTTCTTTCCTGGATAACCGAAAATGACTATCGATTTAATGATGAATGACATCTATTTATTAAATGTTAATTCGGTTACATTGGTCATTGGTCGAAGTGGCTTGAGATCTTCCTGATTGGCAATAAAGATGAATAAAACCAATGATTTGATCTCAATAAATGAGCTTTATAAAATAAAAAAGATACTGGATAGGGTAACGATCAATGATTCGAATACAGGGTATGACGTTGAAGGCGATTCAACAATCGAATGGAAACGTTCGTGCCAATGGCCGCGGAATCACGAATCCGGAAATGCTGTCCGCAATGACTGGCGCTATTGCCAGTAACCAACCATGTACTTAAGGCTAAAACCATCCATTCTCCTTCAGCGCGCAAAGAAGGAGCAAGGAGATCAAGCGGCTTCCGCTACTGACTGTTCCGAACGGCGCCGGGACGAGCGGCGCCAGCGGGAGGACAGACGCAATGTAACAGTTCTGCGCGGACAGGCGCGCTATAACCGGCGGCGGCATGAGCGGCGTGATGTCCTCGTGCAGCATGATCCGGCTTCCGGTTTGTCCATTCAGTCAATAACCAGGCGATTTGATGCATCCGGCCCGTCTGTGCAATGGAGCGCTCCCTTTCGTTTATGGATTATTTCCGGGCGAGAGGATTTAACGGGCCAGCTGCAAAACTACGCGGAGAAAGTGCCTGTTATCAGCGTTCTTCCGTACAAGCCCGATCAGCTTAAAGATCGCTACGAGGAATTGGAGGATTCCGGTTGCAATGTAATCCTGATCGATACCGCTTTACCCGAAGCCGCTGTCATCGAGCAGTTGCGCGCCATCAGAAGAAGCCCGTCGGATGTGAAGATAATCTTGTTGTACGATGACGTTCTGCCCGATTTGGTCCAAGCCATTGTTGAATATCGCGTATCCGGACTTTTGTTGACCGGAGTCAGTCAGGAATTCTTTTTGAAGGCGGTGCATGCTGTGCATAAAGGGGAATATTGGTTCCCCCGTCAACTGATAAGCCGGATATTGAGTTTTTTCAGTAACCAGCGAAATCATTCTGCTGGCTTGCAGTCAGGCAATATTGTTTTTACCGAATGCGAACAAAAGGTCATCAATTTGCTGGTTCAAGGGTTAAGCAACAAGCAGATTGCAGCGCGTTTGGCCGTGAGCCCTGAAACGGTCAAGTCGCATCTGAAAGCCATTTTTGTAAAAACCGGGGTCAGTAATCGCAACCGGTTAATCTCGCTTTGTCTTACCGGAATGCGCGGTGGTCAGTTGAATCTAACAAGTAGCGAACGTTAATTTGCCGGATTCAGGGAGTGTCTTTCAACGATCTATTCTGGCCACTTCAACGCGATTGCGGCCTTTATGTTTGGCTTGGTAAAGCGCTTCATCGGCCCGTTGCAGCAGCAAATGTTCATCCAGTGATTCTTCCCCGGTAGCGATAGCCACGCCCAGACTGATGGTTACTGGAATCAATGTCTGGTTGGTGTTGATTTCCTCGCTGGCAATAGCCTTGCGGAATCGTTCCGCGGCTTTTACCGCGCCTTCCTGACTATACGGTGAAATGATCGCCAGAAACTCTTCGCCGCCGTAGCGCCCGATATATTCATGCGAGCGCGCCGATTGTGTCAAACGATTGGCGATTTCGCATAACACCGCGTCCCCGGCGGGATGGCCGCAGGTATCGTTGATGTTTTTGAAGTGATCGATATCAATCATAATCACCGCGATGCCAAACCCGCCACGCTTGGCGCGCAGAATCTGCTTGTGCAGGATATCGAAGATGGCGGGGCGGTTGAGCAAGCCGGTTAATGCATCATGCGTGACACGCTGCTCCAATGATTTCTTCTGTGCGATCAATTGTTTGTTGAGCTTAATGCCTTTGAAAAGCTGGGTTTTCTCGATGATCACGGCCAGTTGGCTGGCGATTTGCAGCGATAAATCCTTATGCAGGTTTTTATAGGCGTTTTTTTTGCGGCAGGAAAAGAAAAGAAAACCAATGGGCTTTCCGTCCGCAATCAAAGGACAAATCAAGCAGGAGCGGATACCTTCTTTAAAAATGGCTTGCGCCAGCCTGGATTCCGCATGCATTTGCAAATGCGTGTTTAAATCATCGATGATCAGCATTTCATTGAGATCGATGAGGGTATGTAAGCTGCGATCCGTCATGGGAATGGATAAACCGGAGATTAATTCCGGCTTGTCATAGCTTGCACGCGACCAATGCAGTTTCAGTTTGTTCCTGTCACTCTCCAACAAAGCCAGACTGATCCGGTCGTAAGGCAAATGCTCCTGGAAAGATTCATAAATATGATTCAGCACATCGATCAACTGCAGATTGAGGTTGCACTCAACCATGATTTTGTACAGCGACTGACTTCTTTCCGATTGCTTTTGCAGGTAAGCGGACAACTCTTTGAGAGACTTGCCCAGGTTGCCGATGTCGTCGTCCCCGATGGGAATATCCGGTGCGAAATCACCACGCGCCATTGCTTCAGCCGCTTTACGCAAAGCCAGGATCCGGTCATTTTTTTTCATCTTCTCACCAATCCGTTCAAATAGTGACGTGCTTCAGCTTAAACCATGCAATTATCCGCTCATGTCAATTACTGCATCAGGGGCTTTGATGTAATTTACAGCGTATTAATTCACAGGAAAAGATATAACGTAAATAAATATAGCGTATTAAGCCATCCAATGGTTGGATATCATCAGCCGTAAATATTTTCATGATCATTCCGGTAACACGGCATATTAAGGCACTGTCAATGCTAAAATCCGGAATGAGCGCTTATTAAGCCGGATAACAATATAACAAACAGAATGATCGGGATTTTAGTTCTTACACATGAAGATTTAGGCGAGCATTTGATTCGTTGCGCGAGCCACGTCGTCGGTATGAAACCGCCGCAACTGATGCACTTGGGCGTTTTCATTCAGGATGATCCTGATGCGGTGCTAATCCAAGCGCGTGAATTGATTCAGCAGCTGGACAGCGGCGATGGTGTTTTGATATTGAATGATATGTTTGGCGCGACGCCCTGCAATATTGCCAGCCGGCTGGTGCAACCCGGCAAAGTGGCCTGTCTGTCCGGCGCTAACTTGCCGATGCTGGTGCGCGTGTTGACTTACCGGCATGAGCCGTTGCCGGCCGTGATCGAAAAAGGTTTGAGCGGCGGTCAACGCGGTGTGATACAAATTGATGCGGAACCTTGTCATGCAAACTAAAGAAGTCGAAATTATCAATAAACTCGGACTGCACGCTCGTGCCTCCGCCAAACTGACCAAACTGGCCAGTCAATTCCAGTGCGAAGTTTGGGCGACGCGCAATAACCGCCGCGTGAATGCGAAAAGCATCATGGGCGTAATGACGCTGGCGGCCAATAAAGGCTCGCGGATTCAGCTGGAAACCAATGGCGATGACGAGATAGATGCGATGGCGGCGCTGGTTGCGTTGGTTGAAGATTATTTTGGCGAGGGCGAATGAGCTTTATATTGCAGGGTTCGGGCGTATCGGAAGGCATTGCCATCGGGCACGCGCATCTGGCTGCTCCGGCTGCATTGGAGGTGATGCATTACCTGATTCCGAAGCATCAGGTGGACAAGGAAATTGCCCGGCTGGATAGCGCTTTTGCGGTGGTGCGCAAGGAATTTGAGGCGCTGCAGAAAGCGGTTGCCGATGGGCATGCGCGTGCAGAGTTCAGTGCGTTTCTCGATCTGCATTTGATGATTCTGGACGATCCGACCTTGTCGGACGCCACCCGCAACATGATTACGCACACGCTGTGCAACGCGGAGTGGGCGCTGACGCAACAGATGCAAGCGTTATTGGAGCAGTTCGAGGAAATCGAAGATGCCTATTTGCGCGAGCGCAAAGCCGATGTCGTTCAAGTGGTCGAGCGTGTGCTCAAGGCGATGCTGGGGCATCCCGGTTACTTGCCGGTAGCGTCGCGCTTGACTGGTGACAGCATTCTGGTGGCGCATGATCTGAGTCCCGCCGATGTGATGCAGTACAAGCAGCACCAATTCACCGCTTTCCTGACCGATCTGGGCAGTCAGACATCGCATACCGCGATTGTGGCGCGCAGCCTCAATATTCCTTCGATCGTGGCATTGCATCATGCGCATCAGCTGATTCTGGAAAATGATTGCCTGATTGTCGACGGCACGAACGGCATCGTCATCGTCAATCCGGATAAATACGTGCTGGATGAATACCGCTTGCGGCAAAGCCAGCTCGAATTGGAGAGAAAAAAGCTGCAACGGATCAAGACTGTTGCCGCAATGACGCTGGATGGCACGTTGGTCGATTTGTACGCCAATATCGAACTGCCGGAAGATATTGCGCAGGTTAAAGACAGCGGCGCGACCGGCATCGGTCTGTTCCGCAGCGAATTTCTGTTTCTGAACCGCGATGATTTACCCGGCGAGGATGAACAATTTGAAGCGTACCGCACGGTCGCGGTCAAAATGCACAAACAGCCGGTGACCATCCGCACCTTTGATCTGGGCGCGGACAAAAATCTCAAAGGCAGTGAGCAAGTGGCGGCTAACCCGGCGCTTGGTTTGCGCGCGATTCGCCTGAGCCTGGCGGAGCCGAAGATGTTTCACACGCAGTTGCGCGCCATTCTACGCGCTTCCAAGTACGGAGATGTGCGGATCCTGGTGCCGATGTTGTCCAATGTCGCGGAGATTGATCAAACGCTGGTGCATATCGAATATGCGAAACAGGCATTGCGCGATGACAAAATAGATTTCAACGAGCACATCAAAGTCGGCGGTATGATTGAGATTCCGGCGGCCGCGTTGAGCCTGGATATTTTTATGCGCAAACTGGACTTTCTGTCGATCGGCACCAACGATCTGATTCAATACACCCTGGCGGTCGACCGCATCGACGATACCGTGGCGCATCTGTACGATCCGTTTCATCCGGCGATTTTATGGCTGGTTTCGCATATCATTCAAAGCGCCAATCGCGCCAAAGTGCCAGTATCGATTTGCGGTGAAATGGCGGGTGATAAGCAATTCACAAGGCTGCTGCTGGGCTTGGGGTTGCAACAGTTTTCCATGTACCCGGCGCAATTGCTGACGGTAAAAAACCAGATCTTGAAGAGCAATTTGCCTGATATCATTCCGTTAGCGCAAAAAATCATCAAGGCCGATCAACCGGAAAAGATCGCCGCGTTGATGGCTAAGTTGAATGATTAAAACGCGCTGTTGGGTTGAATCATGGTTTTCCCTAGTGTGTGCCTCTTTTTTTGGCGATATAATGGCTGCTCGATATTCAGCCGTTTCTTCGGGATTTTCCTAATCTACTATACATGCAAGAATCAAAATCAGTCGGTGTGGTAACACCGCAGTACGTGCAAATCGACAAGCCATTGCAGTTGAAAAGCGGATTGTCGCTGGAGAGCTATCACCTGGTTTATGAGACCTACGGGCAGTTGAATGCCGCGCGTTCCAATGCAATCTTGATTTGCCATGCGCTTTCCGGTAATCATCATGTCGCCGGTGTGTATGCTGAAAATGAAAAGAGCGTCGGCTGGTGGGACAATATGGTGGGACCCGGCAAGCCGATCGACACCGATCGTTTTTTTGTCATCGGCGTGAATAATTTGGGTGGCTGTCATGGTTCCACCGGCCCGGCCAGTATCGATCCGCGTACCGGTAAACAATATGGCGCGAGTTTTCCGGTGGTGACGGTGGAAGACTGGGTCGAAGCGCAGGCGCAATTGGCCGAGCATTTAGGAATTGAGCAATTTGCCGCCATCGTTGGCGGCAGCCTGGGCGGTATGCAGGCGATGCAGTGGACGCTCGATTATCCGGATAAAGTGCGTCATGCGTTGGTGATCGCCGCCGCGCCAAAGTTGACCGCGCAAAACATCGCATTTAATGATGTGGCTCGCCAGGCGATCATGACCGACCAGGAATTTTACGGCGGTAATTTTTATGCCTACGACACGTTGCCGCGCCGCGGTTTGCGGCTGGCGCGCATGCTGGGGCATATCACGTACCTGTCCGACGATTCGATGGCGGCGAAATTCGGCCGTAGTTTGCGCAAGGGTGAGCTTTCTTTCGGTTTCGACGTGGAGTTTGAAATCGAATCGTATTTGCGCTATCAAGGCGACAAATTCGCCGATTTGTTCGATGCCAACAGCTATCTGCTGATGACTAAGGCGCTGGATTACTTCGATCCCGCTGCGGCGTATGGTGGTGATTTGAGCGCGGCATTCCGCGCGGCCAAGGCGAATTTTCTGGTGGTTTCATTTACCTCGGACTGGCGTTTTTCCCCGCAGCGTTCGCAGGAAATCGTCAAGGCGTTATTGGATAACGAATTGAGCGTCAGTTATGCGGAAATCAGTTCCAGTCATGGTCACGACTCGTTCTTGATGGAACCGTCCTGTTATCACCAGCTGGTACGGGCGTATATGGATAATATTACGATCTAAGTAAATCATGACTAATACCTCAGCACCTTCCCCCCTTGTATTACGTCCGGACTTTGCCGCTATTGCCGAATGGATAAAACCCGGTGCGAAAATACTCGATTTGGGTTGCGGCGACGGTTCGCTGCTGCGTTATCTGCGCGATACGCGCGATGTGTTCGGTTATGGCGTGGAAATCGACGAAACCAATCTGCTGAAATGTTTTCGCAACGGTATTAACGTGATCCAGAATGATCTGGAAGCGGGGTTATCGAGCTTTGCCTCGGATTCGTTCGATTATGTGATTTTGTCGCAAACCTTGCAGGCGATGCGGCATACCGAAGGTATCATCCAGGAAATGTTGCGTGTCGGTAAGGAAGGCATCGTCTCATTTCCCAATTTCGGTAACTGGAAAAACCGCATGCAGGTGATTTCCGGCCGTATGCCGGTGTCGGAAACACTGCCGTACCGCTGGTACAACACGCCCAATATCCATCTCTGCACACTGGACGATTTTGAAGAACTGTGTCAGCAATGCGACGCACGCATTCTGGAACGCAAAGTGATGAGCAATCATTACCGTCCAGTTAATTTTCTGCCGAATTTGCGCGGTATGCTGGCGTTTTACCGCTTTGAACGGCGGATGTGATTGATGCGGTTGAGCGGCTGGTCACACTGTAATTTACAGCACTGTATTTCCGCCACGCGCTTTGGCAATTGCCATCTGTTCCAGTGCTTTGAGTTCCGCCTTAGAAAAGCCTGCTTGCTGTCTTGATTCATAGTGAAAAGGACCGGATACCTGTCCGCTGAAGTATTGCCCGGCCAATGTATGAAATGTCTGTTCGGAATCCAGTCCGCGCTGCTGGCATAAATACTTGAACCAGTGCGATCCAATGGCGACATGCCCGATTTCATCATGCAGGATAATCTCCAGCACTGCTGCCGTTTTCTCATCACCCGCTTGACGCATTCGTTTGATCAAACCGGGCGTTACGTCCAATCCTCTGGCTTCCAATACGCGCGGCACCAGCGCCATGCGCACCAGCGGATCGAAAGCCGTGCGCGTGGCCATGTTCCACAAGCCGTTATGCGCCGGAAAATCGCCGTAATCGCTGCCGGATTCGTTCAAGCGTTCGCGCAGCAATTGGAAGTGATACGCTTCTTCAACCGCAACAGTTATCCAGCCGCTGTAAAACGCTTGCGGTAGATCGCGGAAACGATACACCGCATCCCACGCCAGATTAATGGCGTTGAACTCGATGTGCGTTATCGCATGAATCAACGCTGCCAACCCTTCTTTTGTGTTCAAACGGCGTTTCGGTACATCAACCGGCGCGACCAGCACAGGCTTCGCCGGGTGTCCGGGTTCTTCAACCGGTTCAGGCTTGCTTGGGGACTGCAGCGCGAGCTGGCCATCGCGCCATGCCTGCGCGGTTTGCCGGGTCAAATGCAGTTTTGCTTCGATTTCACCAGCTGCAAGGCAACGGGCTGCGGCATCAAACAAGGATTCCATAATTCAGACAGACAAAATAATTCAATCGCGGTATTTTCCCGTGTTTTAAGCGGAATGGCCAATCCGATGATCCGGAATCGGCGCTGGAAAAGAAATTCTGGTTCAAACGGAAAGATCATTGTATTCTTGGATGACAGAAGCTTTCTTTGATCACTATCCGTTGAGCGCTCATCTGCTATGACTAATATGCCGGACGATCCATCACTTCAAGTTCACTTGCCGGAAGGACAGCCGGTGTTGCGCACAGTGCCGATGCCAGCGAATACCAATTATGCGGGTGATATTTTCGGCGGCTGGATCATGTCGCAAGTCGATATGGCGGGCAGCATTCCGGCTATTCGCCGCGCGCGTGGGCGGGTTGCGACCATCGCGGTTAATTCCTTCATCTTCAAACATCCGGTATTGGTCGGTGATCTGGTCAGTTTTTACGCCGACATCGTCAAGATCGGGCGCACCTCGATTACTGTCGATGTGACCGTTTATGCGCAGCGCGGTGTGCGTGAAGGCGGCGAGGAAATCTGCATCAAAGTGACCGAAGCGGTGCTGACGTATGTCGCCATCGACAACAACCGCAAGCCAAGGGCTGTGCCGCAGGATTAACGTTGTTGCGTTGACGGCGGCTGCTTTAAGGCGCCAACTCTAATCGATAAAAAGCATACTTTCCCATCTGCATAACTACGCGAACAATTCCCGATCGCGAATCTTCCGGGCATCGGTGTAGTCCTCGTCCCACCAGGGCTTCTCGCCGGGGTTCCGTGGCGGCTTGGCGAGCACAAATTGTTTCCGGGCTTTCTTGGCTTCCTGTTGCGCCACGCGGAAATGGTGGTGGTCGAAAATGCGCAGCGCCTCAATCATGTAGGAGACGGCAATACGGCGGTCGCGAATTAGCATGAGGTTTTCGCCGTTTTTGAGGTCCGCCGGTGAGGAAAAATTATAAGAGCCGAGATAAACCCGGGCGCTGGGTTTATCGAAATCAATGACCACGAACTTGTGGTGCATGCGGATGCCGCCACCGCCTGCCGGTTCGGCGGAGAACGGCTCAGGGACGTTTTTCGTCAGTGCGGAAGGAAAAACGGGGGCGACATTGCCGTTCGGTTTTTGCAAATCGAGACCGCCGACTTTGCGGTCGGAAATGCCATACACAAAGATATCGGCGTTACTCGTCACATTGATGATCGCATCGAGAATCGGCCCGGGTGTCTGATACAGGAACGCCAGCGAATAGAACAGGGACGATGTTGTTTTGCCGCCGATGTCGTTGGCCACCGTTTGCAATAGTGCGTTCGACCTGTTGTGGGGTGAAAACGCCACACGCGCATCGATCTTCGTCAAACCCAGATCGTTCCACAGCGCCGATGCCGTGCCAGTGAAATCTTTCGGCTTCTGCGACCAATAGCCCTCAAACGCCGCCAGGAATGGTTTGATCGCGCTAGCCCCTTGCAGAATCATGGCGTTATTCGATTGCACGAAAAAACCGCGCCAACTGAAATTGGTCGAACCGCATACGGCCTTCTGAATGTTGGGGCCATCAACCACGATGGTCTTATTGTGTTGCAGTGACAGCATGTGCTGCCGTTTCACATTTTCTGCACCCGCCGAGACCGTGAGCCGCTGTGCCGCCAAGTTTTCACTGGCGTCCTCTTCGCCGTGTTCCTGACTGTCGTCGATGATGATCTTCAAACGCTTGCCGAGTTTCTCCAAACGCGTCAGAACACCGGGTTCGTTCAGATCATAAGCGACCACGCGAACCTGAGCCTTCGGGTCGGCGATGGCTTGGTCGAGCACTTCGAGAATGGCACTGCGCGCCTCGAAGCCCATCCATGCGAGCGCTTCTTTGGTCTTGGGGTGGGCCGGGGTAAAAGTCAATCCATCGGTTGCCTTCGCCGGTAATAATGTCGAAATGTCACCCGCCGATGCGTACCGGTCGACAAATGCCTGCGAGGACACGAAACCGCGCGTGAACGTGACGTTGAGCAATCCCGGATAAGTTTCGCGCCGCAGTTCGATCGCCACTTCCTGAGCATCGCCGTAGCTCAGTTCATCGGCGGTATTCATAAACACCGGCGTGACTCTGTAGATGAATTCGCCTTCGAGTTCGGCGTTACGCGGGAAATGCACCCAACGGAATTTCTGGATCGGCGAGAGCCGCGTCGATAATTGGGCGGTATTGAGCTTGCCATCGGCGCCGCGAAAACCGAGGCGGTTTTTCAACGCGAAAAATCGATCACCGCGAGGTTCCTTGTATTCGATGGCGAAACCGACGAAATCCTGCGGCGGCCGCCCGTTCTTCCAACTCATGGCAATGAGCGCCATGCCATCGCCGCGGTGAAGCTTGAGCGTGAACAGTGCTGCCGCATTCTGACCACTGATCTGAAATTCACCTGTCATAACAACCTCCCGGTATCGATGAGATGGATAAGCCGATGGTAATGCACACCGCGATAGCCCCGCGCGGCCTAACCGGATCCGCTCTGCAATACCCGGTTGGAGCAAGGTGTTTCATGATCATAATCCAATTCATGATCGATGTCCTCGGTTCACGAGGCGGTTATCGAAATGACACAGACTGATGCCCGGATAAAATTTTTTCGATATCTGCATCCAATAAGGCCATTGATACGTATCTCTTAATGACAGCGTACTCGGCAACATGGGTACACCGAGTATAGGTCGCTTAATTGTTCAGGAGATACCCATCATGAAATCCGGATTTAAAAAAATCAACCCGCTCATCGCAGTATTTTGTTTACTCAGCGCCAGTGCCAGCCTGCACGCATTTACACCACCGGAAGGTTATCAAGGCCGGTTTTTGGTGCCGCGCACCTTGGCGATTCAACCCAGCATCATCAATCCGGAAATCTACCCATCATCCGGCAATCCAACACCGCAACCGGGATTTGAAAACAATATCACTCAGCAGGAAGGCTTACGCATTTGTTTTTATGAACTCGAAGTCGATGTGCGCAATTGCCAGCATGCATACCAAAATAATGTCACAGGTTATAACGAATGCATCACCATGGCGGGGGAGTCGCACACCAGCTGTTTAACGTGGGTGCAAAAACTTCCGGTGGAAGAAAATAGTAATTAGGCGGTTGATGGGTTTTTGATGCGCCTCCACATCGGCGCATCCTACCGTGCTTGCCAAACCGGGGGTGTCCTTGTAAGTTAGCTTCCATCATTCCATAATAAGGCTGCAAAGATGCCGAATCATCCCCAACGCACCTATATCTACCAAAATCATCATTTCGACAGTACGCGCTGGGATTATTTTGAATCGCGCGCTGACGATATCGTCATTGCAACGTCGTACAAGGCGGGGACTACGTGGACGCAAGCGATTGTTGCGCATTTGCTCTTTCCCGATGGGAATTTCCCGGCGCCACCGGCGCACATGTCGCCGTGGCTGGATATGCGGATCATTCCACTCGAAGTGGTTCTGAATAACTTAAAGG
>SSFX01000080.1:0-13539 GCA_008015635.1 Nitrosomonas oligotropha | reverse complement strand
GTCTTGAACCGTTGGTTGGTACTATTACGTGGAGTAAATTCCTGTAGCCTGGCTCGTTTCAGTACGTCATAAATCGTTGGACGGCTGACGTGGAAGTGTTCTGCCAGCTGAACTACCTTCCACAACCGGGTTTGATATAGCCGCCAGATTTCCTGACGATCCAATAATGTTAAGCGAGTGCGTTTGTGTATGTTCATTTACAGTATTCTCCTAAATACTGTAAACAACGCTAGGAATTCTTACAGATTTATTTGAATTGCTGGAATCAATTTTATAATTGAGAAATTTCCTAAAAATAAATACATTAAAGCAAACCAGATTCGTGCGCCTGTTGATCGGCATGATAGCTGGAGCGTACCATCGGGCCGCAGGCGGCATGGCTGAAACCCATTTCCAGCGCGGCTTGTTCAAAAATTTTGAAACCTTCAGGCGTAACGTAACGCATGACCGGTAGATGGCCGATGCTGGGTTGCAAATATTGACCGATAGTGAGCATTTCCACATTTTGTTCACGCAGGTCACGTAGTACTTGCATGATTTCTTCGTCGGTTTCGCCTAACCCGAGCATTAAGCCGGACTTGGTGGGGATGTGCGGAAATTGTGCTTTGAAGTCCTTGAGCAGTTTCAGCGAGTTTGCATAATCAGCGCCGGGACGGCATTGTTTGTACAAGCGGGGTACGGTTTCGAGATTGTGATTCAAGACATCTGGCGGGCAAGCGGCGAGTTTTTCCAGCGCCACTTCGAGGCGGCCGCGGAAATCCGGCACCAAGGTTTCAATTTTGGTATGTGGCGAATGCGTGCGGATTTCACGGATGCAATCAGCAAAATGCTGTGCGCCGCCGTCGCGTAAGTCGTCACGATCCACGCTGGTAATCACCACATAGCGCAATTTCATGGCACCGATCGATTGCGCCAGATGCAGCGGTTCATCCGCATCCGGCGGTTTTGGGCGGCCATGCGCGACATCGCAGAAGGGGCAGCGGCGGGTGCATAAATCACCCAGAATCATAAAAGTGGCGGTGCCTTTACCGAAGCATTCGCCAATATTCGGGCAGGATGCTTCTTCACATACGGTGTGCAGCTTATGTTCGCGCAGCAGGCGTTTGACTTCGTAATAATTTTCGCTGTTCGACGAGCGCACGCGAATCCACGAGGGTTTGCGCAATAATTCGTCGCGCGATTGTGGTGCTATTTTGACGGGGTTGCGTGCTGTTTTATCAGCACCTTTTTGGCGAGTATCAGTGGTCATGTTGTTCCGTTAATCGTTTTGTGAGAAGTTTTTCTTGTAATTGATCGGCCAGTTTAGTGCTTAAAATGTCCGCGCCATCGGGAATACCCAGATTTTTGGTTTGCGTGACCTGCAATCCTTGATAACCGCAGGGATTGATGTACGAGAACGGTGTCAAGTCCATATCCACATTCAGCGCAATGCCATGGTAGCAGAAGTTTTTTCTGATTTTGAGTCCCAACGAAGCGATTTTGGCATTTCCTACGTAAACGCCGGGGGCTTCAACGCGCCCGGCAGCGTTAATGCGATAGTCTTCGAGTAAGCCGATCACGGCGCTTTCCATCAATCTGACCAATTCACGTACGCCGAGTTTCAGGCGGCGGATATCCAGCAGCAAGTAAGCGATGATTTGCCCCGGCCCATGGTATGTGATTTGACCGCCGCGATCCGTTTTGACTACTGCAATTCCATGATCGTGGAGCAAATGCTCGGGTTTGCCTGCAATGCCTTGAGTAAAAACCGGCGGGTGCTGCAATAACCAGATTTCATCGCGCGTTTGTTCGTTCCGGCTGTCCGTAAAATCCTTCATGGCCTGCCAGGTGGTCTGATAATCCGATAATCCCAGGGTTTTGACGATGAAATGCTGCGGTGTGCAAACAGATGTGGAAAGATTTTGCATCGGGAATGATCACAATACCACAGCAACCAAAGGATGGCTCGATAGCGCTTGGTACAGGGCATCCAATTGTGCTCGGGAAGTGGCGCGGATAGTGCACGTCAGGCTTAGATACGTGCCATTCTTGCTGGTTCTGGCTGACATAGTGGCGCTATCAAAATCCGGCGCATGATATTTAACGATCGCCAGCGCAATCTGTGTGAAATCCTGTTGCGCTTTACCCATGATTTTGATGGGAAAATCGCAAGGGTACTCGATCAGTGACGGCTGTTCAGACATCGGAAAATTCAAGCCACCGGTTATGAATTCGAGCAACCGCAGGAATGGCCGCGCATATTGGTAGCTTTATAGTCCTGGTACAGCGCGTGTAAGCGGGCAAACAGCGGCCCCGGTTTTCCTTGTCCTACCGGTTGATTGTCCAGCGACGCGATCGGCATGATTTCTTTGGTCGATGATGTCAACAGAATTTCATCCGCCGCGCGGACTTCCGCTTCCGTGATTTCACGGATTTCGTGCGGTATTTTATTCGCTGCTGCCAATTCAAGTACCACATCGTAGGTAATGCCGGGCAGCATCAGATTACTTTTCGGCGGAGCCAGCAGTACGCCGTTCTTAACGACAAAAATATTACTGGCGGCACCTTCGGTGAGGAAGCCGTCCCGGATCAGAATGGTTTCAAGCGCGTGCACATCCACCGCCAATTGCCGCAGCAGCACATTCGGTAATAATGAAATGGCTTTGACATCGCAGCGTATCCAGCGGTTATCGATCGCGGTAATGGCCGAAGCGCCGCTGGCCAGCAGTTCTGCGGGCGGCGGTAGTAGCGGGTTGCTCATGATGAAAACAGTGGGTGGTACATTGACCGGAAACGCATGATCCCGTTTGGCAACACCGCGCGTGATGTGCAGATAGAGGTATTGATCCTCTGCGTCATTTTTGGCGATGACTTGCTCCAGCAGATTCTTCCATTCGTCGTTGCTGAACGGATTTTTCAAGCGGATGCCGTCCAGGCTGTGCTGTAGCCGGTTCAGATGCTTGGGGAGGCGGAAGGGTTTGCGCGAATAAGCCGGGATGACTTCATAGATGCCATCGCCAAAGATAAAGCCGCGATCCAGCACGGGAATGCATGCTTCTTCAATGGGCATAAACTTACCGTTCAGATATATCATGCGAACCTTCTATGATGTGTTAAGACTGGATTAATTAAAGAGTAATTTTACACTATCCCAAGCACGGCCGATGAAGTTCGCGGTATCGACTTTCTCCAGCGCGACCAATGGATAGGTTTCAACGGTTTTGTCATCCAGCGTGAATTTTACCGTGCCGACTTCCTGTCCCAATTGCACCGGTGCGATCAGCGGTTGTTTGTATTCCATGGTCGCTTTGAGTTTATCGCCTTGACCTTTAGGGAGGGTGAAATAAACATCCCGGTCGAATCCGGCTTTCAACTCGTTTTGCGTGCCTTTCCATAAATGGATGGTGGTCAGTGAATCGTTCTTTTTATATAAATGCAGTGTGTCGTAGAACTGGAAACCGTAATTGAGCAGACGCTGGCTTTCGATGCTGCGCGCATTGGCGGATTTCGCGCCGATCACTACCGATATGAGCCGCCGTTTGTCGCGGATTGCGGAAGTAATCAAGCAATAGCCGGCGGTTTTAGTCCATCCGGTTTTCATGCCGTCGACATGCGGGTCGATCCATAACAAGCGGTTTCTGTTCGGTTGCGTAATGTTGTTGTAGGTATATTCTTTTTGTGAATAGTGCGGATAGAATTCGGGAAAATCACGGATGATGGCCGTTGCCAGCAGTGTCAGATCATGCGCCGTGGTGTAGTGCTCCGGATCGGGCAAACCGGTCGAATTGGTAAAATGCGTGTTTTTCATACCCAATCGGCCTGCTTCTTTATTCATCAGATTGGCGAAACTGGCTTCCGATCCTGCAACTATTTCCGCCAATGCGATACAAGCGTCGTTGCCGGATTGCACGATCATGCCGCGGATCAATTCTTCCACGGTAACCTGTTTGTTGGGTTGGATAAACATGCGCGAGCCGATCATACGCCAGGCGCTTTCAGACACCGGAACCGGCTGATCCAAGGCAATCTGCTTTTGTTTGATGGCGGAAAACACCACATACGCGGTCATGAGTTTTGTTAACGATGCGGGTTCGATGCGTTCATCCGCGTTCTGACCGGCCAATACCTGGCCGGTTTGGAAATCTGACAGTAAATAAGCTTTGGCTGCGATGGAAATATCTTGTGATTGGGCAGGTACTGACGAGACAGCGAGGCATACTAGCAATAGAACGAATAAATGCTTCATAAGAGTCTGGAGTCTGCAAAAAATAAACATTATAGCTTGCTGTCAGGGAATCTAAAACCTTCGATTTTTTGAGCGAAGAAACAACGACCTTGCTCAAGAGCTACTGGATGGTTTGTCGATGACACCCATGTGAAATCCCAATTTTCCTTGGCTGCGCTCCTTGAAATACTGTTTCAAAGGATCGTGGATGACGCGAAATGCCATCTCTTCCCAAGGAATTTCGTGCTCGGAAACCAGTTTGACTTCCAGGCTTTCAATGCCGGGCTTGAAATCGAGATCGAGCAATCGCGCGCGGAATAAGATATAAACCTGGCTGATATGCGGCAGGCTGTAAACAGCATACAAATCGCCGATTTCCACCCGTGCATTGGCTTCTTCCAGCGTTTCGCGCGCGGCGGCTTGTTCCAGCGTTTCATTATTTTCCATAAAACCGGCCGGTAGGGTCCACCAGCCCAAGCGCGGTTCAATGGCGCGGCGGCACAACAAAATTTTATCTTCCCATTCCGGAATGCACCCGACCACCATTTTGGGGTTCTGATAGTGAATGACCTTGCACGTCGTGCACACATAGCGCAGCAGGGAATCGCCTTCGGGTATGATCAACTCAACGGTGGCACTACAATGACTACAATATTTCATGGGTAAATCCTTCAGTGCATACGGTAGGATATAAACGCGTTTTACTGTTCGGTGACGGTAAATTTCCGGCTTGCCAATGGGTTTCCGGATTCATCGATTAATTCAACGCGCCATTCGCCCAGCCGCCGTTGATCCAGTTGCTTGCTGGCATGCGTGCGCCAATTGTTGTTGTGCACCTGCAGGTTTAACTTTGAATCCAGTTTGTCATTGTAATACCAGTCGATACGGATTTTCTTTCCCCGCATATTTTTTAAATGCAGGTAAAAATGAATCGGTTTGGATTCACCCGCTTGCAATTGCACGGTGTCAATCGAATCGATCGGTTCACGTGCGTCTACCGCATGACTTAATTGCGCACGGATAACTTCAGCATGATCGGATGTTTGCTGCGGTTTTATTTGTACAGCCGTTTTCGGCACCGTTTTTCCGGCGTTATCAGACACGATCCGCTGCGGTTTTTTTGCGGGTATTGGAGCTGGCTTGGCGACAACAGGCTTTGTGTTGGATTCGGCTGGTTTTGCTGGAGGTTTCTGCACGCTGATCGATTCACCCGGTTGCGTTTCGGCCGTATTGCCGGTTGTGACGGGTTCCGCCTCGGTTTTTTCCGGGGAAACGGCTTGTCCGGAAACTGCGGCAGCGGTATGGCCGGATGCAATCGTCTCATCGGTGGTTTTCTCAGTGCCACTGCTGGAAAAGAGCAAATAACTGGTCAAAACGAGAATGGCTAGCAGCAATGCTGCTGCAATGGCGATTTTGTTCCAATCCAGTGTTTCTTCGTAAGTGACTTCCGGTTCGGGATAAATCTCTTCGATGGCTTGTGGCGGTTGCTGAATCTGAATACGGATTTTTAATTTATTGTTGCTCATGTCGCGTGTCGTTTCTTGAGACATTGGGATTTCGTAAAGGAATTTTTCGATGGAGTGTGCAGTATAAAGGATTTTTTGCCAATTACTGAAACCGTGTCTTACCGCTATTCGCTATACTTCAAGTATGAAAGAGAGCATTCATGAAATAAGCCATCGTGCGCAGGTGCTGCGAGCTGAGATCGAGCTGCATAATTACCGTTATTATGTGCTCGATAATCCATCCATTCCCGATGCAGAATACGATCGATTACTGCGCGAATTGCAGCATATCGAGCAGGATTTTCCGCAACTGATTACCGCCGATTCGCCGACGCAGCGGGTGGGCGCGGCACCACTCAAAGCCTTCGCGCAGATCACGCACGCTATTCCGATGTTGTCATTGAGTAATGCGTTTGACGATGACGAAGTCGAAGCCTTCGACCGGCGTGTGCATGATGGTTTGTCCGTCGACTCCGTCGAATATACCGCGGAACCTAAATTCGACGGATTGGCGGTCAGCTTACGCTATGAGGATGGTGACTTTAAAACCGGCGCAACGCGTGGCGATGGCTATGCTGGTGAAGATATTACGCTGAACCTGAGGACGATTCGGTCAATTCCCTTACGATTGCCGCTGTCTCATCCGCCCGCTTTGCTGGAAGTACGTGGTGAAGTGTTGATGTTGAAAAAAGATTTTCAGCGGTTGAATCAGCAGCAACTGGCCAAAGGTGACAAGGAATTCGCCAATCCGCGCAATGCCGCTGCGGGTTCGCTGCGTCAGCTTGATCCCGGCATCACGGCAACCCGGCATCTTACTTTTTTCGCATATGGCATCGGGCAATGCGACGATGCGGATTTGCCGCGGGATACGCATTATCGGATGCTGCAATATCTTTCCGCTTTGCATTTTCCGGTATCTCAGGAATGCCGGGTAGTGACCGGATTAGCCGGATTGCTGGATTATTATCAAGCGATTGGCGCTAAGCGCGATGCTTTGCCGTATGCCATCGATGGTGTCGTGTATAAAGTCAATTCATTGGCATTCCAAGAGAAACTCGGTTTTGTGTCACGCGCGCCGCGCTTCGCCATCGCGCACAAATTTCCGGCGCAGGAAGCCATCACGCAATTGCTCGATATCGATGTGCAAGTCGGTAGAACCGGCGCCTTAACACCGGTTGCGCGCTTACAGCCGGTGTTTGTCGGTGGCGTCACCGTGACCAATGCAACACTACATAACGCCGATGAAATTGAGCGCAAGGATGTGCGTATCGGTGACACCGTCATCGTGCGCCGCGCCGGTGATGTGATTCCGGAAGTAGTAGCAGTAGTGGCGGAAAAACGTCCGCCCGGTGCTTTGGTATTTACCATGCCGGAACATTGTCCGGTGTGCGGCGCGAAGGCGATACGCTTGCCGGACGAAGCGGTCGCGCGCTGCACGGGCGGTTTATTCTGTCCGGCGCAACGCAAACAGGCGATTTTCCATTTCGCGTCGCGCCGCGCGCTGGATATTGAAGGATTAGGGGACAAACTGATCGACCAGATGGTCGATCATGCCATTATCCGCACACCGGCGGATCTGTATAAATTGGGATTGGCCGCACTGGCCAGCCTGGAACGCATGGCGGAGAAATCAGCTGGGAATATTCTGCGCGCGATTGAAAAAAGCAAGCACACCACGTTGGCCAGATTTATCTATGCGCTCGGGATCCGCAATGTCGGCGAAGCGACGGCGAAAGATCTGGCTGCGTATTTGGGCAGTCTGGACCGGGTGATCGAAGCGGATAGCGAACGCTTGCAGCAAATTCCCGATATCGGCCCGGTGGTGGCGCAGAGTATTGTGGATTTTTTTGCCGAGGCGCATAACCGAGAAGTCATCGAACAACTGCGCGCCTGCGGCGTGCATTGGGATGAACACGAAGGTAAATCCGTGCAAAATGGTCAGACTGCGCCGTTAAGCGGCAAAACGTTTGTGTTGACGGGTACCTTGCCGACGATGAGCCGCGAAGAAGCCAAGGAAAAAATCGAAGCGCTGGGCGGCAAAGTCAGCGGCAGCGTTTCCAAGAAAACTGATTATGTCGTCGCTGGCGCCGATCCCGGCAGTAAATACGACAAAGCGGTGAGCATCGGAGTTACCATTCTTGATCAAGTGGGATTAGAAGCGTTGCTGAAATAATCCATCACCGCCGCCACGGGAATAAAATGACAACAAAGTTGCCATTTTATTCTTTGATCTACAGCGTGTTATCTTTAGTTAACGTGAATGTTCCTGCGGGGATGCCATTGACACTATACCCATAAGTTCCAGCCGGAAGTCCATAGACCTCGAGGGGGATGATTTTTTCGTATGGCACAAGCGCCATTGTGCATGCTATCCCTTCAGGGAATGGATTAGGCCCGGTATGAAGAATAATTTCAAATGTATTGTCCTTGAGCACTTGATTGATTTGCTGAAAATAAGCACAACCATTTAAAAATTGCCCGGTGATTTTGAGAAAAACCTGGATCGGTGACGAATCTACAATGATGGCTTCAACTTTTTCATCATAGGTTACAGGACCGGGAATAATTTTAGTTTCGACAAACTGATTGAGTTTCCAGCTGTTTGTGGAAGCTTCAAACTGAAATTCCGCGTTCTGAAAGCTACCTGGTTGTGCATCGGTATCAACACGAGGGATGATTAATTTTCCATCGCGAAAGATTGGGTAATCGGAGGCATGGGCATTGCGTTGTGAAAAAACAAGGCTTACCAGTAAAACAGTAATTCCGATCGCCAGGTATTTTGTTGTGAAGACTTGCATTTTATTTATCATCGGGGTTAAGTATATTAAAAATAACGGCTGCCAATGCGCCACCGGCAAAGTCAGCAGAAATATGAATCCAGATATTGTTCCAATCCATTAAACCCATTAACGGCGCGGCAATCGCAACCGCTGGGTTAAACGCGCCACCGGAAATTCCGCCCACGGAAAATGCGCCCGCCATGACCACAAAACCAATGGCTAATCCGTAAAAGGAATTGCCGCTGGTTCCTTTTGCCGTGGCGACATTGAGTACCACATACGCTAATGCAAACGTGAACAAAAATTCGGCAATTAGTGATTTGGTTACATCAATAGTTCCGGCGGCAGTACCCGAGCCGACCAGGAATTGTGCAGTCAATGCGCCTGCGACTGCACCCAAAATTTGCGCGGTGAGGTACACCGGCACGTCAGCCATAGTGCATTTCCCGCGGATGAGCACCGCCAAAGTGACGGCTGGATTATAGTGCGCGCCGGAAATATATCCACCGGCGTAAACCAAAACCATTAACACGGAACCAATGGCGAGAGGGGCGATGACACCGGCGCTGCCCGGTATTACCGTTAAGCCTATGGTAAGAACCAAAAAGAAAGTTCCAATACATTCAACGATAAATTTATTCATGGTGAGTTACCCCTTTAAATGAAGTACTTCCATTTAATCATAAAAAAATTTTGTGTGTAAGAATTTTTACCTGCATGGACTGAATTGGAAGTATTTGAAGCTTTCAGTACAGCGCTATAATATCTCATTAAAAAACGCGATATTATTCGAACCAGGGTCCTAAATCTTTCATGCAAACTTACCAGCAACTGGAACAAATTCTTAACACGGCGGAATTAATTCATTCCGAGCAAACCGTCACACAAACGGTGCAGCGCATGGCAGCGGATATCACGCGCGTGTTGTCGCATCAACAACCGTTGGTTTTGTGCATGCTGGGTGGAGCGGTGATATTTACCGGACAACTGCTACCGCAACTGCGGTTTCCGCTGGATTTCGATTATGCGCATCTGACTCGCTACGACAAGAAAATGCAAGGTGGAGAAATTTACTGGCGGGTGGAGCCCAGGGAAAGTGTCAAGGATCGCGTCATTCTGGTGCTGGACGATATTCTCGATGAGGGCATTACACTGGCCGCTATTCGCGCCAAAGTGCTGGAGAACGGAGCAAAAGCGTTTTACAGCGCGGTGTTTGCCGAGAAAGAAACGGGCAGACCTAAGCCGCTGAAAGCCGATTTTGTCGGATTGACGGTGCCGGACCGGTATGTGTTCGGTTTTGGCATGGATATCCGCGGCGCATGGCGGAATTTGCCGGCGATTTATGCAGTAAAAAACTGAAAGGGGAAACTATGCTTGCAATCATTGGCGGCAGCGGATTGACGCAATTATCGTGTCTTGAGATTTCCCACCGGCAAATCATACGTACTCCGTATGGCGAGCCTTCCGGGCCGCTGACGTTCGGTAAACTGCATGGCGAGGATATCGTTTTTCTGGCACGGCATGGCCACGGCCACACGATACCGCCGCATGCGATCAATTACCGGGCGAATTTATGGGCACTGCATTCCCTGAAACCGGCGCATGTGATCTCCGTGGCGTCGGTGGGGGGTATCCGTGCCGACCTGACGCCAGGCAAGCTGGTGGTGCCCAATCAGATTATCGATTATACCTATGGACGCAATTTCACTTTTTTTGAAGGAAAGGATCAACCGGTGACACATATTGATTTTACGCAGCCGTATAGCCAGGAAACACGCGCATTGCTGCTGCAAGCAGCCAACAATGCTTATGAAGCCATCTTCGATGGCGGCGTCTATGCCGCAACACAAGGGCCGCGGCTCGAAACCGCCGCGGAAATCAACCGGCTGGAACGCGACGGCGCCGATATCGTCGGCATGACCGGCATGCCGGAAACGGCGCTGGCCAGGGAGCTGGGCCTAAGTTACGCCACGCTCGCTGTGGTCGCTAATCAAGCCGCCGGACGGGGCGCCAATGTAAATGCCATACCGCTGAAGGAAATTTATGCCGTGCTGGAACAAGCGATGGTGCGTGTCAGAAACATCCTGGAACATGTGGTGAACTGCCATGGCCATTAGATCCGTACTGAAAATGGGCGATCCGGTATTGCTGCAAACCGCCAAACCCGTCGAACGATTCGATACCGCCGAATTACACGAATTGATTCAGGATATGCAAGACACCATGGCTTACCTCAACGGTGCAGGCCTAGCCGCGCCGCAGATTGGCGTGAGTTTGCAGGTAGTGATTTTCGGTTTTGACCAGAATCCCCGCTACCCGCGTGCGGAAGAAGTACCTTTCACGGTTCTGATCAACCCGCAATTGACACCATTATCCGATGATAAGGAAGACGATTGGGAAGGCTGCCTCAGCGTACCCGGTATGCGCGGCATGGTGCCACGCTACTCGCGTTTGCGCTATCACGGCGTGGATCAATACGGCACAGCAATTGACCGCAGCGTCAGCGGTTTTCACGCGCGCGTGGTGCAGCATGAATGCGATCATCTGCAGGGAATTCTCTACCCGATGCGCATCAAGGATTTCCGGCAGTTCGGATTTACCGATGTGTTATTTCCGGGGCAGGGTGTTGTGGATGATTAGAACTTTATTGCTCATTTTTATCGAGTAAGCCTTGCCGGAGTGAGGATTTGTTGAAAAATGACCAGCACTCCCTGCGTCATTAGTGACTTACTGCATAAGGATGGGGAAGGGTGCGGTAGCACTTGCCGTACATCGATGGAAGCCTCCAACATGATAAGAATCAGCTTGTTTTTGTTCGCTTCACTAATCGTTTACGCCACTTTTTTTACGGAGAAAGCAAGACTGGATAGAGAAGTAAAGCGGCTTTGTGCGATCGATGGTGGGATCAAGGTGTATGAGACGGTGAAATTGCCGACGGAGAGATTTGGTAAGGATTGGGGGCGATATACCAGGCCCTTGGCATTCATCGTCATTTAGTTGCCCAGATAGAGCAGATATCACTGATTTGAAGAAACAAATTTTTACAAAGAACTGATGAGGAATTAATGTGATTCAATTTTCTGAATATTTCCAATTAGCAGAATTAGCTCTTGCTGCATACGCAGAGAATTTAGTTTCAGGTGATCCATCTGAACTTGAATTAAGAAAAGCAGAATTCTCAATTAATCAAGCATGTAACTTTACCGATACTTATTACGTGATGATTCAATACACCGATGTCACAGGCCTATCGGGGACAGTATTTGCTGATAAAGTTTCAGGAGAAACTTTTCTTGCTATTCGTGGCACTGAAGCTTCTGATCTAATGGATTTATTGACAGATTTGATTGATATCACGTGGCTAGGTAGTACAACACTGTAGCCGCAATATATCAGCCTTCGGAGCAAGGTTGCCGAGTGGCTTGAAAACGGAACGCTCCCGCAAAACTTCACTGTGATTGGCCACAGTTTGGGTGGGTTCTTGGCCGCAGGGCTTGTTGCAGAGCCAGTTTTAGCCGATCATATTTCGCATGCTTATCTGTTTAATAGTCCTGGGGGCGGCGGCCATTCCGGTCCTTTTGCTATGGTTTATGCGATTTTAGATTTTCTCGAAGTTGCACCCGCATATGACCAATCCAAAATCAGTAATATCGAAGCTGCAACCGGTTCAAAGCCAATTACTGGACTAGGTTTTGACGTTGCTCCTCCGATCGACATCATTATCGAAGACCAAATGGCTTCAAATATAAGCAACCCTCCCGGTGCGTGCAATCACAGCCAGCAAGTACTAACCGATGCCTTAGCCGTCTATTCCGTTTATTCCCAATTGGCTCCCAGCCTGAATCAGGAAAAACTTAACAAACTCATCGATGCTTTCGGTTCGACCAAGGATGTCAGTGGAGCATCCAACAGCAAAACGCTTGAATCCGCCGTCGATGTGTTGCGTGTCACTGTGTCGAAATTCCAAACCTAGGATAAAGAATCGGTAAACGATACCCATTAAATTCTGCTTTGATTATAACTTGCTGCTGTAAGAGCGGGATTTTGTGATGGCGTTATCACCCTATGCCAATAGAGGCCTGTTATATGAAAAGAATCGTTTTGCTTTTGTTTGCATCATTGATCGTATATGCCACTTTTTTTACGGAAAAAGATCGGCTGGATAGGGAAGTTAAACGGCTGTGTGCGATAGATGGTGGAATCAAGGTGTATGAAACGGTGAAGTTGCCGGCTGAGAGATTTGATCAGTATGGGCAGATATCAATTCCATACAAGAAGAATGTTAAAGCTGGAGATGAGTATTACTACGAATCATCCACGGTTTACCTGATCAGAGGAAACCCAGAAATGTGGCGAAGCCACTATAGAGTGTATCGAGCATACGACAGCAAATTCCTCGGTGAATCAGTCGGCTATGCAAGAGTTGGTGGCGATATACCAGGCCCGTGGCATTCATCATCTTATAGTTGTCCTGACAAAGTAGATATTACTGATCTAAAGAAACAAATCTTTGTAGAAAACTGATAGGAAAAGATAATGAGTCAATTTGTCGAGTATTTCAAACAAGCTGAATTAGCACTTGCATCATATGCTCAGAATTTAATTTCCGGTGATCCATCTGAATTTGAATTAAAAAAAGTGGAATTGTCTGCTAAGGAACCGCTGAACAAATCCCGAAGTTTGTTGAGATAATAGATTTTATTGACGACCTTTTAAATACGCCATGTCGCACCAAACGAGCTTTGCCGATCTTGATTACAGTCACAAGAAACGCCGGACACGGCGGGAAGTTTTCTTAAGCGAGATGGAAGGTGTAATACCCTGGCAAGTGTTGCTGTCGCAGATTGAACCGCATTACCCCAAGAGTGGGAGGCGGGGCCGTCAGCCGATGGCGCTGGAGACCATGTTTCGTATCTACTGCCTGCAAAACTGGTTCAACCTGTCAGACCGGCAAATGGAAGATGCGCTGTATGAGATCGAAAGCATGCGCCGGTTTGCGGGATTTAGTGGCGTTACCGATACCCTGCCGGACGAGACCACGATACTGAAT
>SSFX01000050.1:0-10378 GCA_008015635.1 Nitrosomonas oligotropha | reverse complement strand
TTTAAATTCTTTGCCGTTGTCAGAATAAGCATAGTCGATCTGGTAAGGACATTGAGCAACAGTGCTTGTGAGAAAGCAAGCTGCGCTGTACTGAGTTTTATCGGGGAAGATACCGGCATACAATTCCCTGGAGAAATCATCGATAGCCACAAATAGATACTCGCGAGGTTCATTGGCGGATTGCCCTTTCATGAAGGGAAGCCGCTTGGTATCGAAATGAACGAGCTCGCCCGGGTAAGATTTGTTATAGCGCTTCGCTTCACGCTTGAGACGTTCCTGGATGGTTTGCTCGATCTTGGCCAAACGTTTAAGACCGTACTGCAACGTCTTGAACCGTTGATTGGTACTATTACGCGGGACAAATTCCTGTAGCCTGGCTCGTTTCAGTACGTCATAAATCGTTGGCCGACTCACGTGGAAGTGTTCTGCCAGCTGAACTACCTTCCACAACCGGGTTTGATAAAGCCGCCAGATTTCCTGACGATCCAATAATGTTAAACGAGTGCGTTTGTGTATGTTCATCTACAGTATTCTCCTGAATACTGTAAACAACGCTAGGAATTCTTACATTTTATGTATCCCCAGCAAATGCAGGGGCATGGCAAATTCATGCCGGTGTTGATTTTGGTCACGGCGGCGCCATTTTTGTCGATGGATCAGCATATGATTTCAAAACAAATGATATGTGGTGGAATGGCAGTTACAGCGATTCATCGCAGTATTTGAGTATTAATACGTTGAATCTTGCTGCCGGTTTTCACACGCTCAACCTCTACGGCCTTGAAGGTTGCTGCGACGGCGGTCAGCAAGCTCAATTCAGGATTGGAGGAACCGGTGATTTCACAACATTCAGCACAAACGACTCTCTGAGTCCCGTTCCTGAACCGGAAACCTACGCCATGCTTCTGGCCGGTTTGGGTTTAATGGGATTTATGGTAAGCCGCAGAAAAGAATCAGCCGTTTAAGCAAACCCGGATCTCATCCGGAACGGGAGCGCAAGCTCCCGTTTTGTTTCTTAGTGCCCTCACCTCAAAAGCGACTTAACACCGCACTGATTCAATTTCAGCACTTCTAACATTGAGATGCCGTGTTCCGTTATCATCAAAATAACCGCTGGTTCAAGTATCTGTTAACCATATAGTTAACATTCAGCAAAGTTTGCCTAATAAAAATCTCTATACACAAGAATCATGATTAAAATCTCATCACCCACATTGGTCATGACGCATCAAGTATTTTTCTTTTCGCACAATCTCTACAATTTACTTTCTATCTTTTTCTTGACATTCCAAATAATCCACAGATCAAGAAAGTTATAAATATCCCATGACAATCTTGACATCAGATTGAAAAATATCCCGCAAGTAAATGATAATTTAAACATAATCGATATGTTAAATTATTAAGCAATCCAAGAAAAACCCTTAGAAATTTATAAGTTAGTTACCCATGCAAGCGGATTGTCCACAAAGTTATCCACAGAAATTGTGGACAACAGAAAAAAACTTTTATGAAATAAAACCATAGAATGAATAATCATTAACGAGGATGGGCTCATCGTTTTTTTCGAAGGATAATTGTTCTAACAACAAAGCTAACCTAACATTCACAATTAGGGTCATCAACACGACTTTTATCAGGAAAAATCACGACAATAACAAGAATGGAATAAGAAAAATTGATGCAAACGTCAATACTGAATTCAGCATACTGCCGCCCCCGGATCTGATGAAACACACCTCAATAGATTTTGTCCGGATGAATTATTTCAGGAAATACCAATTAACAAAATGCGCATGTGTGCGTATTGACAAACGCTTTACAAGTCCTGTATCAAAAACAGTCAACCAAGGTTCGTGAATTGCTACGGCTGACTACTTCAAGCCAATTTGTTCAAGGCAATACGTACTTACCGGTCATACCATGAGTGGTATTTTTAATGTATTCCCATCGCTTCCCGTATTCGCACCCATAAAATTTTAGCGGTGGTTATCAATAATTCTTGCCTGATACTGAGGCAATCACCATCGGCATCTATTGACGGAGATCTCATCACTCTATTAGTCAAAGTGCGAAAAGTATCTATCTTGTTTATAAAATCTTCTGCTATTCACTTCATATCTTTTTCCTTGACATTCCAAATAATCCACAGATTTAAAAAGTTACAAATATCCCATGACTATCTTCACATTGAACTGAAAAATATCCCGTAAGTAAATGATAATTTAAACATAATTAATATGTTAAATAATTAAGCAACCTAAGGAAAGTCCTTAGAAATTTACAAGTTAGCAGCTCATGCAAGATGATTGTCCACAAAGTTATCCACAGTTTTTGTGGATAATAGAAAAAACCACAGATTAAATAAGGGGATATTAATATGAATTAATCGCTAGTTAACTTCCAAGGAATAAGAAAACCCATCCTTTTCTAAATGCAGCAGGTGTTTTTCCTTCTGTTATCAGTGAGATTATTTCTTTTTTATGCGTGAAATTTTTAGCAAACAACCGCACTTTGTCATGAAACTAAATAAATGAATCCACCTTCTGCTTGCCGTTACGATTAAATATTTCTAGTGGGTTTCACCAGAAAATACAGCCCGCCACTATCGCTAATGTATAGAGCCCTTCGGTTTTGCTTAACGCGCTGCGACATCGGTAAGCACTTGACGGTATGTCAAAAGATGCATGCTATCTCTTGATACAATCAATGCTTAGAATATTCAGTATTACAAGGGAGTACGATATGAACTGCTTGAATGTTGCTACTGGTGCCGAGAGGGGGAATCGAACCCCCATGATGTCACCATCGCGGGATTTTGAGTCCCGTGCGTCTACCAATTCCGCCATCTCGGCCAAACAATTTTCCTGTTTTGAATAAACAGAAGGCGCAATTATCACTGAAAAGCCGAAGTACAGCAAGCCGCATGGGCGGAAAACATGCTGCGCCGGTATAATAGGCGGCATGAAGACTCAGGATTTTGATTTTTATCTGCCCGCCGAATTGATCGCACAGTTTCCCGCCGAGCAGCGCACCGGCAGCCGTTTGCTCTATTTGGGCAGCAATAATCATCAATGGCAGGACGCGTTATTTTCAAATTTATCCAGCTTCCTGCGCGCCGGAGATGTCATGGTGTTTAACGATACCCAGGTAATTAAGGCGCGCCTGTTCGGAAAAAAAGATAGTGGCGGCAAGGTGGAAGTGATGGTGGAGCGAATACTCGACGATCGTCATGTTCTGGCAACTATACGTGCCAGCCATGCGCCCAAGCCGGACTCAAATTTACTGCTGGCGGATGCAATACCGGCGACCGTAATCGCGCGTGAGCAGGAATTTTATACTTTGCGCTTTGAGCATGAAAAAACGACAGCGGAATTGCTGGAATGCTACGGCCAATTGCCGTTGCCTCCCTATATCGCCCGCCCGGCGACCGCGACAGACGAAGCACGTTATCAGACAGTTTACGCCAGAAATGCAGGAGCTGTTGCGGCGCCAACTGCGGGGCTGCATTTCGATACCGGCATGATGGATCAATTACGGGCGATGGGCATCACCATCGCCTATGTCACTTTGCATGTCGGTGCCGGAACATTCCAGCCAGTGCGGGTTGAAAATATCGCTGATCACACCATGCACAACGAAACTTATCATATCCCGCAGGCCACCGTGGATGCGATCCGGCAAGCCAAGTTATCTGGAGGGCGCATTCTCGCCGTCGGTACGACATCGCTGCGGGCTTTGGAATCCTGTGCATCGTCTCATCACGGCCAATTGATCGCAGGGTATGGCGATACGCGGATTTTCATTACGCCGGGCTATCATTTTCAAGTAGTCGAGCGATTATTGACCAACTTTCATTTGCCTTGTTCAACACTGCTGATGCTGGTTTCCGCTTTTGCTGGCATGGAAAACATCCGGCTTGCTTATCGGCATGCCGTAACTGAGCGCTACCGTTTTTTTAGCTATGGAGACGCCATGCTGATTGAGAGAAAATTATGAAATTTCAGTTACATTCCACCGACAAGGCAGCCCGCCGCGGCACCTTGACCTTGGCGCACGGTACAGTCGAAACACCGGTTTTCATGCCGGTAGGAACTTATGGCGCGGTCAAAAGCATGCCACCCGCTGCATTGCAAGCAACGAACGCACAAATCATTCTGGGTAATACATTCCATTTATGGCTGCGCCCCGGATTAGAAGTGATCGAAGCACATGGCGGATTGCATGATTTTATGGGCTGGCGCGGCCCGATACTCACCGATTCCGGCGGGTTTCAGGTCTATAGCTTGGGCGATTTGCGCAAAATCACCGAGCAAGGCGTGCATTTCAAATCACCGGTCAACGGTGACAACTGTTTTCTGTCACCGGAAGAATCGATGCGGATTCAACGCACGCTCAATTCCGATATTGTGATGATCTTTGATGAGTGCACTCCATACCCGGCAGATGAATCGACCACTCAACTCTCGATGGAACTCAGTCTACGCTGGGCGGAACGCTCCAAACAAGCGCACCACGGCAATCCGAATGCATTGTTCGGCATCGTGCAAGGTGGCATGTACGAACAGCTGCGCGATCAATCGTTTGCCGGTTTATATCGCATCGGTTTTGACGGCTATGCGATCGGCGGATTATCCGTCGGCGAACCCAAAGCGGACATGCAGCGCATCCTCAAACATACCGCACCGCTGCTACCCGTTGATCAACCGCGTTATTTGATGGGTGTCGGCACACCGGCGGATATTGTGCATGCCGTAGCGCACGGTATTGATATGTTCGATTGCGTACTGCCGACGCGAAATGCGCGCAATGGCTGGCTGTATACGCGTCATGGCATCATTAAATTACGTAATAGCCGCTACCGGCTCGATACATCGCCTCCGGACGAACACTGCGGTTGCTACACCTGTCAACATTTCAGCCGCGCTTATCTGCATCATTTGCAACGTATTAACGAAATGCTGGGAGCGCATCTGAATACCGTACACAACTTGTATTATTACCAGCAATTGATGCAAGAAATCCGCAGCGCAATCGAAAACCAACAATTTGAAGAATATGCACAAGAATTTCTGGCATAAGCGGTCATCATGCTAATATGTACCTTTTTTCAGAAAGGGAGAATTTTATGCTGATTAATGATGCATTTGCCCAAGCTGCCGCGTCAACGCAAGCTGACGCAGACTGGCTGAGCCTATTACCGATGTTCGGAATACTTGTCTTATTTTATTTCCTGCTGATCCGCCCGCAGGCCAAACGCGCCAAAGAGCAAAAACAGATGGTGGAAGGATTGCAGAGAGGCGATGAAGTCATTACCAACGGCGGTATTCTCGGTCAGGTTCTGAATGTCAGCGAAGCTTATGTGATTATCGAAATAGCACCGGCTATCGAAGTCACCGCGCTTAAATCTTCGGTGCAAACCCTGTTGCCCAAAGGAACACTGAAGAGTATCGAGCCGAAAGGAAAAACTCAAAAATCCAAAACAACCAAAACAACAACCGCCTCGGAAAACAGTGCCGCCGAAACCACGGAGAGCCATGCCACTGACGCTGCAAATGTTGAAAAGAAATAACCGCGTATGCCGTGACGGAAGGAATCGTTGTTGAATCACTTGCCGTCACATATCTTTCTTACTCTCTTATCATTAATTAATACTTAACTGACACCCATGAACCGCTACGCACTTTGGCAATACTTGATTATTGCGGTTTCACTGCTACTCGGCTTGCTGTATACATTGCCGAATTTTTACGGCGAATCGCCCGCAGTACAGATCTCCCCTTTACGGACGTCCGCAAGCACTGATACCGCCTTGTTGCAACGCGTTGAAGACGCATTAAAACAAGCCAACCTTGGAACGGATGGAATGCTCCTTGAAGAAGGAAGCATTAAAGTACGTTTCGCCGATACTGAGACCCAAATCAAAGCAAAAGATCTGCTGGAATCAACTTTGGGTAATGACTATATCACTGCGCTAAACTTACTACCCAATTCTCCCCAGTGGCTGACCGATCTCGGCGCATTGCCGATGTATCTGGGGTTGGATCTGCGCGGTGGCGTGCATTTCATGCTGGCCGTCGATATGGAAGGCGCGCATGAAAAATCACTGGATCGTTACAGCGCTGATATCCGCGGCAAATTACGCGAACAAAAAATTTCCTATGCCGGTCTGGAAAAACAAGCCAAGAAACTGACTTTGAAATTTCGCGACGCTGAATCACGCACCAAAGCGGAAGCTGAGTTAAAGTCGAATTATCCCGACCTTGGTTTCAAGGAAGAGAATGTCGATAGCCGCTACCATCTCGTCGCTACGATTAAATCCGAGGCACTCGCGCGCATGCAAGAGTCAGCGGTATTGCAGAACATCACAACCCTGCGTAATCGCGTTAATGAACTGGGCGTCGCTGAACCCATCATCCAGAAAGCTGGAACGGATCGCGTCATCGTGCAATTGCCGGGGGTGCAAGATACCGCCAAAGCAAAAGATATTCTGGGACGGACAGCCACCCTGGAAGTTCGCATGGTCGATGACGAGCACGATCTTGATGCCGCGTTGCAGGGCAAGGTGCCCGCGGGTACCGAGCTGTATGAAGAGCGTGGTGGAAGCCCAGTGCTTGTTAAAAAACAAGTATTGTTGACCGGTGAGCATATCACCGATGCTCAATCGGGGTTTGATAAGGACAATCAGCCTGCAGTACATCTCAATCTTGACAATGGCGGATCGCGTATTTTCAAACAATTAACGCGGGATAACGTCGGCAAAAGAATGGCCATTCTGCTGATTGAGAAAAATAAGGCGGAAGTTATTACCGCACCCGTCATCCGGGAAGAAATCGGCGGCGGGCGCGTGCAGATCAGTGGTCGCATGACCAGCAGGGAAGCGCGCGATGTTGCGTTATTACTGCGCGCCGGTGCTTTGGCTGCACCGATGGATATTATTGAAGAGCGTACAGTAGGGCCAAGCTTAGGCGCAGAGAATATTGCCCGAGGCTACAACTCGACCTTATATGGCTTCTTGGGCGTCGCTATCTTCATTGCCATTTACTACACGGCGTTCGGCATGATCTCGGTCGTTGCGCTGGCCATGAATCTATTACTGCTGGTCGGTTTATTATCCATCATGCAGGCTACGCTGACACTTCCGGGAATGGCTGCACTGGCCTTGACGGTCGGTATGGCGATTGATGCCAACGTGTTGATCAATGAACGGATTCGTGACGAATTGCGCTCAGGTGCTTCGCCGCAATTAGCTATTCACGCGGGATTCGAGCGAGCCTTCGGCACGATTGTGGATTCCAACATTACCACCCTCATTGCTGGTATCGCATTGTTTGCCTTCGGTTCAGGTCCGGTGAAAGGATTTGCGGTAGTACTTTGCTTAGGCATTATGACTTCCGTATTTACAGCAACTTTTGTGTCCAGAGGCATGGTGAATCTAATTTATGGTAATCGCCGATTGGATCACGTTCCGATTGGAAAAATCTGGATACCGGAACAAAATAAGACTAATCAGAGAACTGCATTAGCTCGTAGCAAAGCAAGCGAAGAATCGATCGATATTCAGAACAGAGTTACAAAACAGCTTGAGGCTAAGACCGAAGTCACTCAGCAAGCTGATCTTGATGTTCAAGCCGAGTCGAGCGAAAGAAAGCCGGGTAAAGCTAAAAACAAGCGAAAATCATCTGATACCAAGCAACCCAAAGCTGACTAATCAGATCTATAAGGAAGTAAATCATGGAATTTTTTAGATTTAATCATAACATCCCCTTTATGCGATGGAGACGGGCCGGGGCTGTCATTTCAATTGTGACATTTGCCCTATCTGTTTTCTTCATTACCACAAAAGGACTCAATCTCGGTGTGGACTTCACGGGTGGAACCGTACTGGAAGTCAGTTACAATCAAGCCGCTGATCTCGAGAAAGTCAGAAGTGTACTCACCGATCTCGGTATGTCTGACGCCAGTGTACAAAATTTCGGCACTTCTCGTGAGGTTTTGATTCGCTTACCAATTAAACCCGAGGTTTCCAGTGCACAGTTGTCTGAAACTGTCATGAGTGCATTAAGACAAGCAGATTCTTCGGTCGAAATGAAACGAGTTGAATTTGTCGGACCACAAGTCGGCGCGGAATTACTGGAAAATGGTGCACTGGCTTTGCTATTTGTTTCACTGGGTATCGTTGCCTACTTGGCAGTGCGATTCGAGTGGAAATTTGGCGTATCGGGCATTATTGCCAACTTGCATGATGTAGTTATCATCGTTGGCTGCTTTGCTTTCTTTCAGTGGGAATTTTCGCTCACCGTACTCGCTGCCATATTGGCCATACTGGGTTACTCCGTTAATGAGTCAGTCGTTATTTTCGATCGAATCCGCGAGAATTTCCGTAAATATCGCAAAGCATCCATTACCGAAGTCATCGATAGCGCCATTACAGAAACGATGTCACGCACGATTATTACCCATGGAAGTACACAAATGGTGGTCATCGCAATGCTATTATTTGGCGGTGAAGTGCTTCACTATTTTGCATTGGCATTGACCATTGGCATTTTGTTCGGGATTTATTCGTCGATTATGGTCGGCAGCTCAATCATCATGCTGCTGGGCGTCAAACGCGAAGATCTTGTTAAGATTGAGAAAAAACCCTTGGAAAATGATGGTGCAGTTGTATAAGGTTTTACAGTCGCATGGATGAATAACTATTAGTACCCATTGACCAGAAAGCGCGCATCATTCTAATTTCTGAATAGAAAAAAGGCACAACAGGAATTCCCCGTTGTGCCTTTTACGTTTTTTAACTTACTATGTCTTTCAATCAGCTTTCGGTTTACGCTTCCGCAAGTAGAAGAAAGCGGCAACAGCGAGAACCAATACAACCGGTGCAATAATCGCTACTTTCGGGGTCGGACGGCCTTCACCTACCGAGAACGGAAAGCGTGATACATAGTCCTGCGCTCCACCCGTCACCGTCACCAGCCCTACAAACTTGCCTTTCTCCGGAAAGGTGTGATCTACCGTAATCGAGGCCGATGGGTATACTTTCGGTGGTAAGTGGAATACTGTGATCTCGTCCAGGTTCGCTTCCGATCCCGTGTCACGAATAATCCGCACTTCCGTTTTCAGCGGCCGTAATTCTTCCTGGATGTAGTCTAGTGCTATCACGGTCTTGCCTGTTTCCGGTATGTCTTCACAGAATTCTTCTTCCTGCGATAAGGGTTGATAGCCGGTAAAGTGCATCCGGTACGGTCCTACCGTTAATACGCACATGTCTTCAGCCAGTGCCAAACCACCGTGCGCTTGTGCATGTGAGGTAAATACCATGCCCGTTGCGAGTATAATCGCGAATAATGTTTGCTTCATTTCTATTAGTCTTGCTGACATCGTTTGGATTTCCTGTGTCTATGAATGGTTAGTCTCTAATATGCTCTGTCTGCTATAGGATCGCTCAGTTTTTGTTGGCCCGGCGTGTTGCCAGCCAATCTCTGAAACGCCTTGAACGGATGAGTTTATACCCAAGTATTGTGGTCAGCAATAGGCCGACTGCCGGTCCTATGGTGGCTCTGAATACTTCGGCGTAGTTGATCATTTCCACCCGTAAATGATATTCGTAGTTCAGTGGCGGTACGCCTTCAGCAGTAATCAATACCAGATATTTCCCTTGTTCCAGGGGGCTTTGCGTGCTGATCACACCGTCTTGATACATTGCCGGGTGCAGGTTTGTGATCGTATCCCCTTCGCCAGCTTTGCTGCCTTTCATAACTTTTACGCCTATCGGCATCTCACGCAGTGCAGGGTCTACTAAATCTATCACGAGTATGGCATTGCCCGCTTTGGGTATTTCCGTGCAGTAGTGTCCTTCTTCGTTTACTTGTGGCTGATAGGTACTGAGGTGAATCATGTTCTCGCCGATCCGGCGCATGCAGTTGTCTTCTTCCATCGCTACTTTGCCATGTGCGCCAGCTGTGCCGGCATACAGTGCCATAACGAGTGTAAAGACTGCTGTCCCCGTTTGTGCTATTTGCCTGACCACGACAAATCCTCCTCTTGGATAAGCGCCTCTAATTGTGCCAGTTCTTTTGTCCGCATTCTTTTAATACCCTAAATTTTTACTCTTTTCTCTACCGATAAAAAAAACCGGTACACCGGCTGTCTTTCGACAGTGGTGTACCGGTGTTGATACTTAACTTCTCTTACAGTTTGGTAAAGACTGGAATTACCGCACCAGCAATACTGTTGATATAACGATTGCCTGCTTCATCCCAGGTCATCAACAATCCGCCAAAACGGCTTTCAGGGTCACCCAACAGTGCCATCAGACGTTGTACTTCCCACAACGCATCTTTGGCTTCCATCTTAACTTCACGGGTTTCTCCAGGTT
>SSFX01000048.1:0-9208 GCA_008015635.1 Nitrosomonas oligotropha | reverse complement strand
TATCCGATCTGGCCAAAATGCCGCATGCATTGGTCGCGGGCACCACCGGCTCGGGCAAATCGGTCGCGATCAACGCGGTCATTCTCAGCTTGATTTATAAAACCACACCGGAACAAACACGCCTGATCCTGATCGATCCCAAAATGCTGGAATTGTCGGTGTACGAAGGCATTCCGCATCTGCTGACACCGGTTGTCACGGACATGCGCGAAGCCGCCAGCGCGCTGCATTGGTGCGTCGGCGAAATGGAGCGGCGCTACAAGCTGATGTCGGCATTGGGTGTGCGTAATCTCAGTGGCTACAACCAGAAAATACGCGATGCGGTTAAAAGTGAAGAACCTGTCGTTAATCCATTGCTGCCGCCGGGAGAAGAGCCGGAATATCTGGATGAGTTGCCGCTCATTGTCGTGGTAATCGATGAACTGGCTGATTTGATGATGGTTGCCGGAAAGAAAGTCGAACACTTGATCGCCCGGCTGGCGCAAAAAGCGCGCGCATCCGGCATCCATTTGCTGCTGGCAACACAACGCCCGTCGGTCGATGTGATTACCGGTCTGATTAAAGCCAACATTCCGACCCGTATCGCCTTTCAAGTGTCGAGTAAAATCGATTCGCGCACCATTCTCGACCAAATGGGTGCGGAAGCCCTGCTCGGCCAAGGCGATATGCTGTATCTGCCGCCCGGCAGCGGTTACCCGCAACGCGTGCATGGCGCTTTTGTCGCCGACCACGAAGTACATAAAGTGGTTGAATATCTGAAAGAACATGGCGAACCCAATTACATCGAGGAAATTCTACAAACTGGTGATGAAGAAAACGGTAGCGGCGATTCCTCCGAACTGAAAAAACCGCAAGGCGGCGAAGCCGATCCGCTTTATGATGAAGCGGTGGCCATCGTCGTTAAAACCCGCCGCGCATCGATTTCCCTGGTACAAAGGAATTTACGCATCGGCTATAATCGCGCCGCCCGTCTTATTGAAGACATGGAACGCGCCGGTCTGGTCTCATCCATGCAAAGCAACGGCAACCGGGAAGTATTGGCTCCGGCACGCAACGAATGATCCATTGCCCAGCCGTCATGCGCTTCATACCCCCATTTCATTTTAGGAATACTATGGCCCGCTCAAGCTGTCTCGTTTTTCTCCTTCTCGTCAGCAGTCTGATACCCCACTGGGCTGAAGCAGCCGCCATCAACAGCTTGAAAAGCTTCATCCAGCAAACGCGCACGGTACGCGCTAATTTCTCTCAGACGCTGTACGACAAAAGCGCGCGCACGGTGCAAGAATCCCAAGGCACGATGCAATTCGAACGCCCGGAAAAATTCCGCTGGACCTATGACAAACCTTACGAGCAATTGATCGTCGGCGATGGCAACAAAGTATGGTTTTATGACCGCGATCTGAACCAAGTCACCGAACGGCCATTCAATATCGCCATCGGCAGCAGCCCCGCTGCGCTGTTGGCAGGTAGCAGCGCCATCGAAGACAATTTCGAACTGGTTGAATTGGGTGTGCAAAACGAGATGGAGTGGCTCGAAGCCATTCCCAAAAGCAAGGAAAGCGCATTCGAGTTCATCCAAATGGCTTTTTCTCCGGATGGCGTGCTCAAGATCATGGCATTACGCGATAATTTCGGCCAGACCACCATCCTGTCATTCACCGATTTGGACAAAAATCCAACGCTACCCGCCGATTTATTCCAATTCACACCGCCTGGAAATGCCGACGTCATCCGTGAGTGAAGCCGGTCTGTTTGCACCGAATCAACCTCAAGTACCGCTGGCGGAACAATTACGTCCCAAACATCTGAACGATATCATCGGGCAAAGCCATCTGCTCGGCGCCGGAAAACCGTTACGGCTGGCGTTTGAATCGGGCAAACCGCACTCGATGATTTTGTGGGGCCCGCCGGGAACCGGAAAAACCACGCTGGCGCGCATCATGTCGACCGAATTCAACAGCGAGTTCATTGCGCTGTCCGCCGTGTTGTCCGGCATCAAGGATATCCGCGCCGCCATCGAGCAAGCCGAATTGACGTTGCAACAAAGCGGACGGCATACCATCCTGTTTGTCGACGAAGTGCATCGTTTCAACAAATCGCAGCAAGATGCCTTCCTGCCGTACGTCGAACAAGGATTGATCACCTTTGTCGGCGCGACCACGGAAAACCCGTCGTTTGAAGTCAATAACGCGTTACTGTCTCGCGCCCAGGTTTATGTGTTGACCTCCTTGTCGGAAGCGGAATTGTCCCAGTTATTGGAGCGCGCGCAAAAACTGGCGCTCGGTAACCTGCAATTTTCCGCCGAAGCACGGCAACTGTTGATCGAATACGCTGACGGCGACGCCCGGCGTCTGCTGAATCTGCTCGAGCAAGTCCATACTGCGGCGGAAACCGGAGCCATTACGCAGATCGAAAAAGATATGGTCGTTAATACCTTGTCACGCAATAACCGCAACTTCGATAAAGGCGGCGATGCGTTTTACGATCAGATATCCGCATTGCACAAATCGGTACGCGGATCGTCGCCGGATGCGGCGCTGTACTGGCTGTGCCGCATGCTGGATGGCGGCGCCGATGCGTTGTATATCGGGCGGCGGTTGATCCGCATGGCCACGGAAGATATCGGCCTGGCCGATCCGCGCGCCCTGCGCTTGACGCTGGATGCGTGCGAGACTTACGAGCGGCTGGGCAGCCCGGAAGGCGAGCTGGCGCTGGCACAAGCAGTGCTGTATCTCGCCTGCGCACCGAAAAGCAACGCCGCCTATTTGGCTTACAATAAAGCACGCGCATTGGTTGCGCACGACAAATCGCGCCGCGTGCCGGTGCATTTGCGCAATGCGCCGACGAAACTGATGAAGGATATCGGCTACGGCGATGCCTACCGCTACGCGCACGATTGCCCGGAAGCGTATGCCGCGGGAGAGAATTATTTTCCGGATGACATGCCCGAAGTCAGTTTTTATCAGCCGACCGCTTACGGCCTGGAACAGAAAATCCGGGAAAAACTGGCTTATTTGCGCAACCTGGATGAGAAAGCAAAGCATAAAATATAGCTATCCGTATCTATCGATAATCTTGGAGTTTTTGCATGTTAGAAATTCAACAATTACGCACCGGCCTGGACACTGTCACCCTACAGTTGGCCAAACGAGGTTACGCCTTTCCCGTGGAAGCGTTCAATGCGCTGGAAGCGGAACGAAAAAAAGTCCAGACCGACACACAGGAACTGCAAGCGCAGCGTAATTCGGCGTCGAAAAGAATCGGCCATGCCAAAAGCAAAGGCGAAGATGTCTCCGCCATCATGGCCGAAGTCGCCCATCTGGGCGATGCCTTGAAACAAGCGGAAGATCACCTGGAGCAGATTCAACAGCGGCTGCAGAAAATCTTGCTGGAAATACCGAATCTCCCGCATGACAGTGTACCGGAAGGCAAAGACGAAACCGGCAACGTGCAAATCCGCCGCTGGGGCGAGCCGCGCACATTTGACTTTGCTATCCAGGATCACGTTAGTGTCGGTGAGGGTCTGGGATTACTGGATTTTGAAACCGCCGCGAAACTTAGCGGCGCGCGTTTCAGTTTGATGAAAGGCGGGCTTGCCCGGTTACATCGCGCCTTGGCGCAATTCATGCTGGATACGCACACGCAGGAACACGGCTACACCGAAACCTATGTGCCCTACTTGGTCAACCGCGATAGCTTGCGCGGCACCGGACAGTTACCCAAATTCGAGGAAGATTTGTTTTTCGTTCATGCCGGCGGTGCAAATCCGTCCGGCGAAGCGTCTGCGGCTGATTTCCATCTCATTCCCACCGCCGAAGTCCCGATCACCAACATGGTGCGCGATGACATCGTGCCGCTGCAAGCGCTACCGTTGAAATTCGTGGCACATACGCCCTGCTTCCGTTCCGAAGCGGGCAGCTATGGCCGCGATACGCGCGGTCTGATCCGCCAGCACCAGTTCGATAAGGTCGAGCTGGTGCACATCGTCCACCCCGATCAATCGTACGAAGCGCTGGAACAATTGGTCAGTCATGCAGAAAAGATTCTGCAAAAACTGGCGCTGCCGTACCGGGTCATGGCCTTGTGCACCGGCGATATGGGCTTCTCGGCGGCAAAAACCTACGACATCGAAGTCTGGCTGCCCGCGCAGAATACCTACCGGGAAATCTCCTCGTGCAGCAACTGCGAAGCATTTCAGGCGCGGCGCATGCAAGCGCGTTTCCGCAACGAAAATGGCAAACCGGCGCTGCTGCACACATTAAACGGTTCCGGCCTGGCTGTCGGGCGCACGCTGGTGGCGGTGCTGGAGAATTATCAGAATGCCGACGGCAGCGTGACTATTCCAGAAGTTTTGCGCCCTTACATGAATGGCCTTGACCAACTCGCAAGTAGCAGAGGACAATGAAATCGGACCTCATCTTTTCACCTTCTAATAGGACACGTCATCATGAACAATGAAAATACCCATGAGTCTAATAATACCCCGGGCAGCGACAACGATATCAAAACGCTGGAAGCGGAAGTGCGTGAAGCCATCGCCAGCGGTTCGCATATCCAGGAAACGGTGCACCGCTTAACGCTGAAAGCCATGAATGCGAAAAACATCGATCCGGAATCGTTGCGGCGCATCATCACGGCCGTCATGCAAGGGATACACGATGGCGCGGCGCAGCAATTGCAACAAGCAGCCAATCAAACCCAAGCGGCCAAATCACAAATTACCGATGCCGTAGCCGGATTGGATTCCGCGCTGGCAAGATTTGCTGAAGCGTCCAAACTGGCCGTCGAAGAAGCCGCGGGCCAGGCCAAGCGATTCTCCGATACCGAATTGGCGCGTACCCGTTCCGAGTTGGAAAGCCTCGAAAGCTTGTTCGTGGAGACACTGCATCACACCGCCACCGCAGCGCAAGGGCTGATTGCCGATGTGCTGCTCGATCTGAGCCACCATGCCAAAAATACCGGTACTCACGTGGGCTCGCAGCTGAAGGAAACCTTAGCTACTTTCGCGCAGCAGGTCGCGTCAGTTGGTAATGTGCAAGTGGAAACCGGCGCCAGCTTGGCGCAAAAGACGGCTGATATTGTCAGCAAAGCCGCCAGCGGTGTACTGTCGGGAATCAAGGATCAAACCAAAACCGGCAAACACTAAACAGGCCCGCTGAGCTGTATTAACTGTGATCTTCACCACCGAGTGCATCAGTGACATCCGTGATCAGCTGGCTCAGCTCGCCGGTCATGATGGTAAAATCGCTGACGAATAATTCCTCGGCGCTCTCGGTGGACTCCTTCAGAATATCCTGCGGTGCAATGCGCCGCAGCTGCAAGTTGTCCTGCAACACAAACGAGATTTTGCTATCCCATGTCATGGCGAGCTTGATCGCCTTTTTCCCGGCGCGAATGTGCCGCGCGGTTTCTTCCGCTTCCAGTACGTGATGGGAATACTTGATAGTTTCCTTCTCATCGCTCATCCCTTGCAGCTCGCAATCGCGGTCGATGGTAAAAATGGACGGCAAATCGCCATCAACCGTCAGCCAGCGTGTCATCGCCGATGACGGCGAGATTTTCGTTTCCAGCGGCGCCAGCGTGATGCCTTGCACCGTTTTCACCAGCACTTCGATGAACTCCTCGGCTTTATGCGCGCTGGACGTATCCAGAATCAGCCGGTTATTCAGCGCATCGATCCAAGCGTAGGTTTTATGGCGCTGCGCAAAAGCGCGCGGCAGCAACTCGACGATGGTCGCTTCCTTGATATCTCGCACCTGTTTCTTACCCGCCTTGTAACCCTGCATCTGCTCGATCTGCACGATACGGTTTTTCGCATGCTGGTTGATCACCCCAGCGGGCAACAACTTTTTCTCCACCCCGAAAGCAATCAACCAATGCTGCCCATAGGCATGCACAAAATTCGGCTGCTCGTCACGCGGCGTTAGCCAGCCGCGGCTTTGCAATTCCATTTGCATGCACGGCTGCAACGCGTGCTGCGAAAGCGCTTCTTCCAGACTATCCGGGGTTATATTTCCACTGGTAATACGATAAGCTTGTATATTTCTGAACCACATAGTTTTTGTCAGTTAATCGATTGATCTGTTGGGTACTCATCACGGCATGAAAAAAATTTATTCCGCCAATAATCTGATGGAAGCGCAGATAGTACTTGATCTGCTCGCACACGCCTACATTCCGGCGCAAATTTTCAATCAATACGCGCAAGGCATGGCCGGAGAAATACCGGTCCACCACGCCTGCCCGGAAGTATGGATCAAGCGCGACGAAGACTATGAACGTGGCAAACATGTGATTGAAACCTACGAAAATACCCCGCTTACTACCGGCAACGTGCAATGCCCATCCTGCGGCGAGGAGAATCCGGCGAATTTTCAGTTGTGCTGGAAGTGTGGAGGTGGACTTGAAATAGCGCTATCGGATTTAGCGGCCAATCCACTGCCACATAAAAATTCCACGAGATAACAGCAGGAGTTACCGTTGCCGGATCAAAATAATGCTACGTCTGAAGCACCCCTGACTGAGCAATTCTCCGAAGCGCTCTCGCAGCTCATCGAGTTCCAGGATTACTTCACCGATGATAAAAAAATCGAGCAACTGGTTGATTGGTTAAGCGAAGAAACCCACATCAGTAGAATCAGTGCCCGGCTACTGGTCAAGCATATCGCGCCGTTTGTCTTGGCGCGTTTGGCGGATGTGGGGAAGCTGACCGGAAAAGCCTGGCTCATCCGGTTGCATGATCGGTTGAGCCACTACCGCTGGTACACGCATACCGCCGTTCGCTTGGTCGATATACTCAATACACGCACTGGCAAAAGCGATGCTGGCAAAGCTTATAAAACCGCCCTGCAACAGCCCGCAACCGCGAATCTCGATAAACTGATGTCATCGCCGGGGTTGTGGGAAGGTCTGAAAGAAGAGCAAAAAGCAGTAGTGCAATTACTGCTGGGGCAAAACGATCTGACAACCGGACAAGACTTCCTTCGCCAGCGTCTCGATCAGTTGATTCGATCCTTAGCGTTCGATCTGGACTTGAACACTCCGCAGTTTATTGAACAACAAACTACAAATGCACCACATGGCAGCTCACCTTGGTTGACTTATGCGCACCGGCAAGCGCAACTGATCGGGCGCGACCACGATTTGCAGCAACTCAGAGGATTTTTCGAGCAGGAAGCCATGTTCGGCTGGTGGCTGATCACCGGTGCGGGTGGCATAGGCAAAAGCCGCCTCGCACTGGAAGCATTGATTCAACACCAAGCAACCTGGGAAGTCGGTTTCTTGACCAAAGCAAAGCTCGACAAACCCGATGCGCTCGACCAATGGCTGCCTGTCGCGCCAACGATAGTCGTCATCGACTACGCGGCGGAAAAATCCGAAGCAATCGGTAATTGGCTGGATCATCTATTGAAGCATCAGGACGATTTCGATTTTCCGGTGCGTTTATTACTCCTTGAGCGCGAATACCGGCAGCAAACCTGGTGGGAAAAGCTCATGCCGGCAACAACCGCCGGCAATCGCCGTCAACAGGCACTTTACCAGCAACCGCATGAGTTGCGGCTGCTGGCGCGGAACGAACAGCACCAGGCGTTGCAAAGTTTTTTGCATACCCTGCATTGCAACATACCATTACCGGAAGCCGATGATACTTTCTGGACCGTGCTGCACGAGTTGAGCAGTCATGGACGCCCTCTTTTTATTGGTATGGTGGCGATTACAATTACCTCTCATGGATTAAACCGGATTCGTCACTGGGATCAAGTAGAACTCCTCAACTACGTTCTGCGCCACGAGCAAGAAGCCTGGCGACGTCAGATTGCAGCACAGGAATTGACGCCTCACCAAAACAACCTGTTCGATTTACTGGCGTTAAGCAGCATAACTGCTGGCTTTGATGGAATCAACGAGGATTCGCTCTTCCAAACTTTGAATCAATCAGCTTTGTTTCCCAATGAGCAAATACTCGAACGCGCGCTTAAGTTGCTGCCCACCCTCAGTGGAAATCCGGCTGGCTACCTGCAACCCGATATTTTTGCCGAGTATTTCCTGCTGACGCACTGGCCGGATCATAACGGCAAGCTGTCACGCACAGCAAAAAAGCACCTGCTTGCTGCCAGTCAATTGGCATTGAACAATACACTGGCCTGTATCGCCCGTTGCGCGGTAGATTACCCGCACGATACCGTTGCGTGGCAATGGTGGAATTACCTGCACGAAAACGCAGCAATTGAGGCTTCACCCCTCAATGAGTTAGTCTTCGGCATCATCGGGCAATTGCGTCTTCAGGGAAAATACCGGGTTGCTTTGCAATACTGGCTACCAAAACTGCTCTCCGATTCCAAAGACCTAAAATCACGTGCCAGAGCCATTAATCTGGCTGGCCTACTTAATGACCATTTAGGAAATTACGACATAGCGTTGCAATCATACGAAGAATCCCTTGTTATTTGGCAGGAAATCAGCAACAAATCCGGTGAAGGCACTACACTCAACAATATCTCGCAAATCTTTAAAGTACGCGGCGACTACGAGACTGCTCTCGACTACTTGAAAAAATCCCTCACCATCCAGCAGGAAATCGGCGACAAATACGGTGAAGGCACTACACTCAACAATATCTCGCAAATCTATGATGCACGGGGCGACTACGAGACTGCCCTCGACTACTTGAAAAAATCCCTCACCATCCAGCAGGAAATCGGCGACAAATCCGGTGAAGGCACTACACTCAACAATATCTCGCAAATCTATCATGCACGCGGCGACTACGAAACTGCTCTCGACTACTTGAAAAAATCCCTCACCATTAGGCAGGAAATCGGCGACAAATCCGGTGAAGGCGCTACACTCAACAATATCTCGCAAATCTTTAAAGTACGCGGCGACTACGAGACTGCCCTCGACTACTTGAAAAAATCCCTCACCATCCAGCAGGAAATCGGCAACAAATCCGGTGAAGGCACTACACTCAACAATATCTCGCAAATCTTTAAAGTACGCGGCGACTACGAGACTGCTCTCGACTACTTGAAAAAATCCCTCGCCATCCAGCAGGAAATCGGCGACAAATACGGTGAAGGCACTACACTCAACAATATCTCGCAAATCTTTAAAGTACGCGGCGACTACGAGACTGCTCTCGACTACTTGAAAAAATCCCTCGCCATCCAGCAGGAAATCGGCGACAAATACGGTGAAGGCACTACAC
>SSFX01000086.1:0-6417 GCA_008015635.1 Nitrosomonas oligotropha | reverse complement strand
TGCTTTCATCAAGGCTTGTAGGCAACACGGTATCGGTCAGAAGTTTACCCGCATCAATCGTCCGCAAACCAATGGTAAAGCTGAGCGGGTTATTCGCACCCTGATGGATATGTGGCACAGCAAGATTCACTTTAAAGACTGCGCCGATCGACGCATTCAGCTTTTCCGTTTCATTAATTTCTACAATACCGTTAAGCCTCATAAGAGTTTGAATAATGCCACCCCTTATGAAATACTCACCGCTTATTTCAATCAACCTATCTGTAAACAACACTGAGGTTTCTTACAATCTACGTTTTATTTTTCATTCCCAAAAAGAAACCTAACATTGATCGATCTCGGTATCGTCTTTTTTTCCGTGCCGAGTGTCGTATGCTTCCAGGATCCCTTGTCTCTTTCGATATAAGAAACGTTTGCCGGTGTGTGAAGGTATTGCTGTAGGTGCACGTGTTTATTTGATAACATCATCAAGCATTCTCGGCATCAGTGTTTCATGACAATCTAAGGGTATCTTGGTTTTAATTGGCGGAATACAAGACTTAAGGGAGGGACGAAATGCAAAAAGCCGAAGCACAACATAAGCACACACCAAGCCAGCCCGCCGTGCGGCAGGGCAAGGGTGCGTCGCTCGAATCGCCACAAAGCGAGCAGATCGCGCAACTCGAGGCAAGGATCGATAGCAGCCCGCAGGCCGCAAGGCTGGCGCAGTTCTCAGCGATGGTAAATAACAGCCCGCAGGCCTTAGCGCAGCGCCGCATGATGGACTCCATCCACAACAGCCCGCGCATGGCCGCGCAACGCAAAACGGCAGATGCCATATACAACAGCCCGCACGTTATGGCGCAACGCGAGGAAGCGGAAGAGCTGATGCAACCCAAAGCCATTCAGCACAAAGAGGAGGAGGAACCTATCCAGGGAAAGTTTGAAGCAGCTTCATCCGCGCAGTTGAAGGAAGAAGCCGTCAAACCCAATAACACCGGCCTGCCAGACAACCTCAAGAGCGGCATCGTATCGCTGTCCGGCATGTCCATGGACAACGTGCGCGTCCACTACAACTCATCGCAGCCCGCGCAGCTCAATGCGCTGGCCTATGCGCAGGGGACGGACATCCACGTGGCGCCGGGACAGGAGCGGCACTTGCCGCACGAAGCCTGGCACGTGGTGCAGCAGGCGCAGGGACGTGTGCAACCGACCATGCAGATGAAGGAGGGGGTACCGGTTAACGACGACCAGTCGCTGGAGCATGAGGCGGATGTGATGGGGAGGAAAGCTGCTACGGCTCCACTTCAGGGTACATCTGTGCAAGCCAAATCAGATGCGGAAATTCAGTCCGGATTCAGACAGCCGGCGCAGCTGGTTCGGCCAAAACCGTTGAATGAAATGCTGGCCACCAGAATGACCCGCGATTCCGATCACGGCAGAGAAACTGAGGTGGACGTGCAGTCAGGCGCGAATGCCGACGATGTGCTCCTGGCGGTCTACCGGGAGGCGCGCGACCATAACTTGAACATTGCCGTGGACAACCTCCTTGCCAACTTTCATCAGTATGTTCCGCGCGCAATTGAGTTTACACAGACCTGTGTAAGGATAGCACAGGAACGTCACTCGGGCGATGAAAATGCGCAGGCGCAGGAGTTTGATACCCAGTTCGGCTTCGTGACCAATACCAATGACAACATTAGCGCAGTGATGATGTATTTCTACAAAAAGTCATCCAGCCAAGCGGCCGCAGACAGTTACCTGACTGATTTTGTGGCAGCGCGGCAGAATTTCGATTTTGGATTCTCCGATGACGAGGGTGTTCAATATCGGACACCCCGTGCCGGATTTTTCGGCCCGTCCCAGCTTTCCCTAAACATCGGCACCTCCACTGCCAATCGTATTCTGCGGGAGGCGTTTAGAGGGGCAACGGAAGAGGCCATTTTTACGCATATTGCGGTGGGTATTCAGCACACCAAAAATACCGGTATTGATGCGCTATCTGTTGCGGCAGGTATTCTTGAACAATATCTGCAACCTAAAATCATGCAATTTGTTTACCGCCTTCCGTTGGCTGAGCGGGCTAACAATGACAATGTGTGGGGCGGACTAACGCTCCACGACGGTATTCAGTATGAAGACGGCCGCGACTTGGAAGTAGGCGACACCTGGGTTTACCCGAAGGTACGGACAGCCTGGGGGCAGATACGCGATATCGTGGCACCTGCTGTGCTGAACCATGCCGGACGCGTGAGAGTCCGGATTGATGGGGCTATCGCGCGGGCTTTTTACAGCGATGCATTGATCCATGTCGGTTGGCTGCAGGCCGGTGTTGGAACAGTGATGCATGAGTTCGGGCACCACTTGGAAGACAAGGCGCGTGTGCCCAGATGGATTAAGCTGCAGCAGTTGCTCCGCGATCGGTCCGGCAATGAGCTGACCAGGATTTTTCCTTTCACCATTCCATACGTTATTTCAAGGAATGAAATGCGCTACGACACCAGCTTCCCGGCTTCCGGGGAAATGGGCGGATGCTTTGGCTATAACGTGAAATACTATGAACACGGCAGCACAGAAGTGGTATCTACGACCTTCGAGGTGTTCCATAACCCAGAAAAAGCTTACTCCATTGCCATCAAAGACCCTGCTATGTTCTTGGCAGTAATGGGTGTGTTGAGAGACCGGTAAAAGAGCAAGATCAATGGAAGGATCAAAGGGGCTAGGCTCGACTTATTTTTATGAAGGAAATAACGGAGTGAACGACACATATCTATAAGCAATGAAGATTCCACATCTCCATCTCATCCGACCCTTCACCCTGCTCGCGCTGCTCCTTGCCGCGCCCGTCTTCACCGTCACGCCCATGGTGACGACAGGCTACGACCACACCGTTGCATTGAAATCCGACGGCACGATTGCGGCGTGGGGCGATAATGCGCATCGGCAGTTGGGTATCGGCAATACGGAGTACCGCCTGAGCCAGATGGCGATTCCGGAGTTCACCCAGGTAAAGGTGTCGCGTCTTGACATCACAGAACGCAGGGTGCAACCATTATTGCATTAAAGTTGGTTGTGCATATGCTTTGCTTATTAGAACCTTATCCTTTCGGACGGCAAAACCCGTACCTACTTCTACAACGAATCGGCATACACCAGTGGAGCCAGTCTACCCAATCCATTAACTGGTCGCCGATGAAAATGGTGTGCGTTTCGCCACTTATACCTACGACACTCAAGGCCGTATGGTGGTGACCGAGCATGCAGGCGAGGTTGAACGGTATGTGTCGGGTTATAGCACCGACGGTAGCCACACCCATGTTACCGATCCGCTGGGCAGTCAATACACGCACAATTTCCAAACGATTCTGGGTGCCATGGGCAACCGCACCAAGGAAGAACGGTTCGATTCCGGAAACAACCTGGCTAAAACCCAACAGCGTGAATACGATGCGTTGAACCGGCTGTAGAAAGACACCGGCGCGCAAAGCCAAATCACTCAGTATCAATACGACGCCCAAGGCAACTTGAAACAAATCAGCGATCCCTTACTGCATACCGTGACTCATCAATTCGATGCACTCAATCGCCTGACGCAAACCATCGATCCTGCCAATGGCCGCATCCGGCAAGAACGCGATGCACTGGATCAAATTACCCGCGTATCCGACCCGCGCGATATCGCTACTGCTTATACCTACAATGGCTTCGGTGACGTGATTCAGGAAGTCTCGGCTGATCTCGGCACAACCGCGTACACCTATGATTCGGCCGGAAATGTAAAGACCGTGCTGGACGCACGAGGTGTCAAACACACCTACAGTTGGGATGCGTTAAACCGGCCGATTCAGCGCGCGCATTCCGCACCCGCCGGAGTATTGGCAACGGCGACTATTGCCTGGAGTTACGATACCGGAGTCAATGGTATCGGATGGCTGACCGGCATGACGGACGAATCCGGTTCGACCGGCTTTGGCTATGATCCATACGGCCGCTTACTCATTAAAACGCAGTTGGTTAAGCTCGGCAATGTCAATTATGCGCGAACTGTAAGCTACCAGTACGACAGCGCTGGCCGTGCCAGTCAGATGGTTTATCCTTCGGGCGTGCAAATCAGCACCTTGTACGGTGCCGATAGCCGCCCGGTTGAGATTCGCGTCAATGGGCAGCCGTTGATCGGTAACATTGCGTATCATCGCCTTCGGTGAACCGAAGAGCTGGGTATGGGGTAAGGGTCAAGCGTATACGCGCAGCTTTGACTTAGATGGACGGCTCAGCACCCCCATCCGGTTGGCAACGACACGCGTACGCTGACCTACGATCCTGCTAGCCGCATCACGCAGACAACTGATACCAATCCGCTGTACAACCGCAGCTACGATTACGACGCGCTCGACCGCTTGGTCAGCCAGTCGGACAACAGCGGCTTCAAGCTGTGGGGGTATGACGCCAACAGCAACCGTACCCAAGCGCAATTCGGCGGCACGCTTTATCCCTATGCCATCGCCGGAACCAGCAACCGCCTGACAAACGTGGCCGGGCCGGTTGCGAAGAACTATACCTACAACGCTGCCGGTTATCCGTTGGGCGATGGTACTGCCACTTTCACCTGGAACGCCGCCGGAAAACTCGTAGCCACGGTCAAAAGCGCCAAGACACACACCTACAAATACAATGCCTTGGATCAGCGCATTATCAAGAACGGTCCGCTGAGTCCGAAGTTTTTGTTCTTCTACGATCCAGACGGACAATTGATCGGGGAATACCGGGATAATGCATCAACAACCACACTAACCGAGGACTGGCTGGTCAGGCAGGAAACCGTATGGCTAGGCAACATTCCGGTCGCGGTAATCACGAAACCCGCCGCCACCAGTCCGATCCAGGTGCATTACATCCACGCCGATCACCTCAATACCCCGCGGGTGATCGTAAGTCAAAGCAACACCCTGGTCTGGCGCTTGGATAACACCCATGCCTTCGGCGCGAACCTGCCCAACGAAGATCCCGATGGTAACGGTCAACTGTTCGAATACCATCCAAGATTCCCCGGCCAGTACTTCGATAAGGAAACCGGTCTGCATTACAACTACTTCCGCTATTATGAACCGGAGACTGGAAGATACATCTCGCCGGATCCGATAGGACTAGCAGGCGGGATGAATATATGAGACATGATTTATGTTACGACTCGGCGCTGCGAAGCAGTTATGTGATGCTAGACTAGTTAGAGAGCTGAAGGCATTACCTAAGGAACCGCTGAACAAATCCCGAGGTTTGTTGAGATAATAGATTTTATTGACGACCTTCAAAATACGCCATGTCACACCAAACGAGCTTTGCCGATCTTGATTACAATCACAAGAAACGCCGGACACGGCGGGAGGTTTTCTTAAGCGAGATGGAAGGGGTAATACCCTGGCAAGTGTTGCTGTCGCAGATTGAACCGCATTACCCCAAGAGTGGGAGGCGGGGCCGTCAGCCGATGGCGCTGGAGACCATGTTTCGTATCTACTGCCTGCAAAACTGGTTCAACCTGTCAGACCGGCAAATGGAAGATGCGCTGTATGAGATCGAAAGCATGCGCCGGTTTGCGGGATTTAGTGGCGTTACCGATACCCTGCCGGACGAGACCACGATACTGAATTTCCGTCATCTTTTGGAGAAGCACGAACTGACAGCGGTATTGCTGGAAGCGATCAATGCTCACCTCAAGGCTCGGGGATTGCTGGTTTCCAAAGGCACGATGGTAGATGCCACACTCATTCATGCGCCAAGTTCGACCAAGAATCGTGAACAGGCGCGAGATCCAGAGATGCACCAGACGAAGAAGGGAAAGCAATGGTACTTTGGCATGAAGGTGCATGTTGGGGCCGATGTGGATTGCGGGGCGGTGCACACTGTTGAAGTTACCGCAGCCAATGAAGCTGACATCAACGTTTTCCCTAAGCTGCTGAGGGCAGAAGACGAGGTTATTTTTGGCGATGCGGGCTACGCCAGCGATGAATACAAACGGGGATCACGGCAATTGGGAATACGCTGGTGCGTGCAAGACAAACGCAAGCCCGGACAGAATCTCTCGAAGAGTCAGAAGAAGCGTAACCGGAAGCACTCCTCGATCCGGGCGCGTGTAGAACATGTATTCCGGGTGATCAAGCGGCAGTTTGGATTCACCCGGGCCCGCTACCGTGGGCTGATGAAGAATGCCGTTCAGGTGAACATGTTGATGGGCCTGGCCAACCTGTACCTGCTGCGCAGGCAGTTGATGAGACGGCTTGAGGGATAAGTCCGTCCATCATACCCCGGCGGCGGATGATGACGCCCAAACAGGGGAAATCCGGCTACAAAACACCACTGAAAAATGAATTGCCGGGAATTCGTGTTCAAAAAACTGGAAGGATTACCGGAAAATCTGAAAATCACTAATTGTTCAGCGCTTCC
>SSFX01000052.1:0-21884 GCA_008015635.1 Nitrosomonas oligotropha | reverse complement strand
TCGTTGCGTTTCCCAATTGGCCAGCGGATCACGCCTGAATCCGCTGTTAACAAACTGATACCAGCGGCCAATCACGAAGCACATGAACAAATTGGCTTGCGCCGCAATATCTACATCCGCTGTTAGCTGCTGCTCGCTGACGGCAAAACGTAATGCCTGTTTTAAAGTCGCTTCCAGCCGGTCATGCAACTGATGAATGCGCAGTTGCAAATGATCATTTTCATTAATCAGCACATCACCAATCAGAATCCGCGTCATACCCGGATTTTTTTGTGAAAAACCTAGCAATAGCAGCAACAAGTTTTCAATCTGTTTGGCATTCGACTGTTCTTCTTGCAGAATTTTATTGATCAGCACAAATAATGTTTTCTCAATGAATTCAATTAAAGCCGCAAACATGTGCGATTTATTGGAAAAACAGCGATAGATCGCTGATTCCGAGATTCCCGACTGCCTTGCCAATGCAGCCGTGGTGATCTTAACCCGCTGCGGATACTCCAGCATACCGGCCAGCGCCTGCAGGATTCGGTCTTCTCTTTCACTTGATTTGATTGATTGATTTGAATGCTTCAATTATTTGGCCGCAACATAACAAAAACGATTGCAGGAATATAACTAAATTAATAAATCAACGCGAGTATTAATCTGTCCTGCCGTCAATTTTCCCTGCTTCACTCTTTCCAGTAAGTATCTATAATTATTTGAATTCAATATGCGCGGCAGCGCAGTGCAAGCTAGACCTGTTCACCTTAAACACGCTAGAATTGCTAATTTTTGGGTTCGAGCGCATGCATACATGGCGAAAGGTGCCGTCCCGTGCTAAAACACCGATTGCACTGACCATAGGCAATTTCGACGGAGTTCATTTAGGCCACCAGGCCATGCTTTCCCGGTTGAAAGATACTGCCAGCCGATTAGGACTTCCGGCTTGTGTCATGACTTTTGAACCGCATCCGCGTGAATTTTTCGCTCCGGATCAAGCGCCCGTACGACTCTCCAGTTTGCGGGAAAAATTAACCTGCTTGATCCAGACAGAAGTCGATTGTATCCACATTTGCCGCTTCAATTACGACTTTGCCAGAATCGGCTCGGAGCAATTTATCGCAGACATCCTGAATAAAGAGCTTGCGGTGCGCTGGTTGCTCATCGGCGATGATTTCCGTTTTGGCGCTCGGCGTGCTGGTGACTTTGCTATGCTGCAAGCTTTGTCAGCAGAAAACAACTTTTCCGTCGAAGCCATGCCCAGTGTTACCATCGACGGACAGCGCGTTTCCAGTACCGCGACCCGGCAGGCGCTTGCCAACGGCGATCTCAACACCGCCAGGAAATTGCTCGGCAGACCTTACAGCATCAGCGGACGGGTTGTGGATGGGGATAAATTAGGCAGACAACTTGGATTTCCGACCGCGAACATTCAGTTGCAGCATAACCGCCCGCCGCTTTCAGGTATTTTTGTCGTGTCCGTATACGGTGCCATGCCATCCTCACCCGCCACGCCGCTGCGCGGTGTCGCCAGTTTGGGCGTGCGGCCGACAACCCATGACAATGGCAAGCCTGTGCTTGAAGTCCACTTGTTCGATTTTCATCAGGAAATTTACGGACAGCATTTACAGGTCAATTTTTTGCACAAATTACGCGACGAAGAAAAATATGTGGATATCAACACACTCATCCGGCAAATCGAAAAAGATGTCGCGCAAGCCAAAAGCTTTTTTATAACCGCCCCGGTTCATTCTAATAACATGTGCAACGCCCTTTAACCCATCCATTGAACTTTCATGACTGATTATAAGAAAACGCTCAATTTACTCGACACACCGTTTCCGATGCGCGGCAATTTGGCCAGCCGCGAACCCGGCATGTTGAAAGCCTGGCAAGACAAAAATCTGTATCAAAAAATCCGTGCCGTCAGCAAAGGACGGCCAAAATTCATTCTGCACGACGGCCCGCCTTATGCCAACGGCGACATTCACATCGGTCATGCCGTCAACAAAATCCTCAAGGACATCATCATCAAGAGCAAAACATTGGCCGGTTTTGATGCGCCATACGTTCCCGGCTGGGATTGTCATGGTTTGCCGATTGAGCACCAGATCGAAAAGAAGCACGGCAAGCATTTGCCTGCCGATAAAGTACGCGAGCTCTGCCGCGCTTTTGCACAGGAACAGGTGGAACGTCAAAAAGCCGATTTCATTCGTTTGGGTGTGCTAGGTGACTGGGATAATCCTTATCTCACGATGAATTTCAAAACCGAAGCCGGCATTATCCGCGCGCTGGGAAAAATTTATCAAAGCGGCTATCTGTATCAGGGACAAAAACCGGTCAATTGGTGTATCGATTGCGGCTCCGCCTTGGCTGAAGCGGAAGTGGAATACGAAGACAAAACTTCACCGGCGATTGATGTGGGATTTGCCGTTCAGTCCGCGCATTCATCACTGAGCGGTATTTTCGGCATCGCCATTCCTGAAAATGCGCAAGCTTATGCCATCATCTGGACCACCACACCGTGGACATTACCGGCTAACCAAGCGGTCAGCGTGCATCCCGATTTCGACTATGCGCTGGTGCAAACTGCACACGGACTGGTAATTCTTGCCAGTGAATTGCAGCAGGCTTGTCTGGCGCGCTATGATTTAACCGGTGAAACACTCGCCACCTGCAAAGGCCAGGCATTGGAACATCTAGCCCTGCAACATCCATTTGAGCCACGCACGGTAAAAATCATTTGTGGCAAGCATGTCACTCTGGAAGCTGGTACCGGGCTGGTGCATACGGCGCCTGCGCATGGTTTGGATGACTATTTTGCCGGCCAGAATTACGGCCTGCCGAGTGACAGTCCGGTGGATGGCGATGGCAAGTTTACGGCCAGTACGCCTTTAGTGGGTGGGCTTTCAGTATGGAAAGCCAACGAGATCGTCATCGATACGCTCAAAACCAGCGGGCATCTGTTTTGCCTGAAAAAAATCGACCACAGCTACCCGCACTGCTGGCGGCACAAAACACCCATCATTTTTCGCGCAACCCCGCAATGGTTCATCGGTATGAATCTGCACAGCTCAGCTACTGCGAGTGTTGGGGATAAAACGTTACGCGATCTGGCGATGCAAGCCGTCGATTCCACCGCATTTTATCCGGCATGGGGCAGAGCGCGCCTGGAAGCGATGATCAAGAACCGCCCGGACTGGTGCGTATCGCGCCAACGTAATTGGGGCGTTCCGATGACATTTTTTGTGCATAAAGATACCCACGCATTGCATCCGCGTTCACTTGAACTGCTCGAGCAAGTCGCGCAAAAAGTCGAGCAGCGAGGTATCGAAGCCTGGTTTGCGCTCGACGCCGCCGAATTGCTCGGCGATGAAGCGCAAACGTATAAGAAACTGACCGATACGCTGGATGTCTGGTTCGATTCCGGCACCACGCATGACACCGTTGTCAAAGCCAATGCGCAGCTCAAATTCCCGGTGGATCTTTATTTGGAAGGCTCCGATCAGCATCGCGGTTGGTTTCAGTCTTCATTGCTAACCGGTTGCGCCATCGATGGCCGCGCACCCTATGATGCATTGCTCACGCATGGATTTGTGGTCGACGGCAGCGGTCACAAAATGAGTAAATCCAAGGGTAATGTCATTGCCCCGCAAAAAGTAATGGATACTTCCGGCGCCGATATTTTACGGTTGTGGGTCGCTTCCACCGATTATTCAGGCGAACTTTCCATTTCCGAGGAAATTCTGAAACGGGTGGTGGAAAGCTACCGGCGGATCCGCAATACGCTACGCTTTTTACTGGCAAATCTGATGGACTTTAATCCACATACAGACACCGTTGCCGTAGCAGATTGCTTGGAAATCGATCGCTATATGCTGGCATTGACCCAAGCCTTTCAGGAAGATTTAACACGCAGCTATCAACGCTACGAATTCCATCAGGTTGTGCATAAACTGCATAATTTCTGCTCCGAAGACTTGGGAGGATTTTATCTGGACATCCTCAAGGATCGCCTGTACACGGCAGCAGCCAAAGGTCTTCCGCGCCGTTCGGCACAAACTGCGCTACACCATATCGCGCATAGCTTAGTGCGGCTGTTTGCGCCGATTTTGAGCTTTACGTCAGAGGAGGTCTGGGAACAATTGACGGGCGATGCTCAGGATAGTGTATTGTTTCATACGTGGCACGATCTGCCAGCACACCCGGATACCGAATCATTGCAACAACGATGGGCGAGAATACGCTCGCTGCGTTCACAAGTGCTGAAAAAACTGGAAGAACTCCGCACACAAGGTGAGATCGGCTCATCACTGGCGGCAACCGTTGAAATGCGCATCAACAGTGAGGACTTTACCCTGCTCAATGCATTGGGTGATGATTTGCGTTTTGTGCTGATTGTTTCAGCGGTCAATCTGACTCCAGTCAGCGATCCGCAGCAGGAAGGTATTTTTGTGACATCCAACACACACGCAAAATGTGAGCGCTGCTGGCATTATCGTCAGGATGTGGGACATCACGCGGAACATTCGACGCTGTGCAAACGTTGCGTCAGCAATCTTTATGGTCATGGCGAAGAGCGGCACTATGCCTAACGCTAGGTTTATGCTTAATAAATGAGCATTTTTAGCCTGTATTTAACACCGCAGTGGCAACGCAGATAGTTTTTCAACGGCTGTTAGATCTTATAGCAATACTGGATGGAATACCAATTAGGGTTGAATCGGGCCGCGCTACTATTCTCATTAATGGGACAGCAGTAGCCTGATTCAGAGATTTTTTAGCGGGTAGCGATTTCGTATTCATTTGCATGAATCGTCCATTTACTCTAAACTGGATTTACTCTAAACTACATGAATATTAACAGTTAGATAGATTATCATTGTAACCTAGAATAAGACACTTCGGATTGATGTACATCCGGCATACTCACGACATTCGATCAAATTCCAACACTGACAAAGAGCCTACTCATGCGATTTAACACGATCTCCGCTGCAATCACCGTCTGCCTGTTTTTCAGCGCTTGCTCTACCAACTCAACGCGTACTGAAACCCCCAGTCCACAGGAACCTACGCCTGCCACGTCGACCAGCGGCGAAACGCGCACGGTGAAGTCGCGCGATGGCTCGTACACCGGCGAAATCATTGGTACTCCTGCAGCAGGTAGCAAATTCTCTCAACTGCAAATCGGTATGCAGACGATGGAAATCCAGAAGATGATTGGTTTTCCTGACGAATCTCACAGCTACGAATCTGGCAAGCGCTGGATTCCGTTCTACTTTGGCAACGACGCTAGACGCATGCAGGTTCTCTACAAGGGCGAGGGCTGCCTAATCTTCACCGATGGCGGTCACTTTAACTCTGGTGGCGACCTCATTCAGATCCAAGTCGACCCATCGGGAGCTTGCTACGAACCGTAATCCAGACGGGGCCGCGCGCTGGATTACGGCCTAATAATTCCTGCAAGTGAAGCAGAGTGGATTGGCCTTCGGTCAGCCACTTAAGTCAAATATTAGGTAATGATTTGGGTTTTATGCTGATTGTTTCAGCAGTCAATCTGACCCAAGTTAACGATCCGCGGCAGGACGGTATTCTTGTGACATCCAATACAAACGCGGAACATTCGACGTTGTGCCAACGCTGCATCAGCAATCTTTATGGTCGTGGTGAAGAGCGGCATTATGCGTAAAGCCCAGCTATTATTTACCGGAAATTTGTTACGATGAAGCTTTACATCAGCCTAAGCATCGCTTTGATTGTTCTGATATTGGATCTTGCCAGCAAATACTGGGTGGAATCTGTATTGGAATTTGGTCAAAGAATCCCGTTGACCGGTTTTTTTAACCTAGTCCTGACTTACAATCCCGGCGCCGCATTCAGTTTCCTCAGTGAACAACCCGGTTGGCAACGCTGGTTTCTGAGCGGAATCGCAGGCAGCGCGGCCTTAGTGATAATCTTTCTGCTCAGTAAATACCGGCAGGAGAAATTATTTTGTTTATCGCTGAGTTTGATTCTGGGCGGTGCGCTGGGAAATTTGTACGACCGCGTTACGCTGGGTCATGTCGTCGATTTTCTGGATTTCTATATCGGGAATTACCATTGGCCGGCGTTTAACATCGCCGATTCCGCTATTTTTATCGGCGCCGCGTTGATGATTTATGACAGTTTCCGGAAAAAAGAAAATCCGGAAGACGCAGCAAAAGCAGTAAAATAACCCAATCTCATTTGGTGGACTTTTTTTCCTTGGTGATCGGGTTTTGCAGGGTATAACCGTTTTCCTTCATTTTATACCCTCCATAAGCACCCGCCCCGACGGCCACTAACGTCCATCAGCCGGATAACAGTGGCATGACTGGCAAGAAAGCAATCAGAGTTAATATTTTTTTCTTCATTATTAATTCCGGTAAAAAATAAAATTTTAATCACGCCTGCAGACTGGCGCACTGGCTATAGATTACAAATTATCCAATGCGCTTACAACCACTCCGCGCACGCCGGGAAAGCACCTCTCTACATTCACGGTGGCAGCTACTAGAGTTTCCCGGATACTTTCTAGTTTGCATCAGGCTGCACCGCTGACGCATTACCGCCAGAACCGCAACATTATCCCTATCCACGCCGCAATGAAGAGGATATTCGCCACCTCGTGAAGCACTAGCTGCCATCAATATACCGCACGGCTTCTGGAGATCATGCGATGGCTTTTTCTTTGTGTCCGATAGTTTGCAAAGAGCTACATTCTCTCAATAATTCAACAAGCCCCCCCCCAGGTATAGTCCATCCCAACGTAGCAATGTGTTTTTATTCAAAGAATTATCCAAATGTTTGAGAGTATGAATTAGGTTTTATTACAGCGAGTGGAGGAATCAATGTCATTACAAGAACTGGCGTAACAGGGGTGCCAGCGGTAGCGCTCGATCTGGTTACGAATGAGTTTCTGATGTTTCGTTTGGGAAGCGAAGAATATGGGATTGAGATTCTGAAAGTACAAGAAATCCGAGGTTACGATTCCATCACGCATATTGCGAATTCGCCAGACTATATCAAGTGCGTCATTAATCTGCGCGGCATTATCGTTCCGATTATCGACATGCGAATAAAGTTTAATTTGGGTCACGCAACCTATGATCAATTCACAGTGGTCATCATACTCATGGTAGCAGGCCGGGTGATGGGGCTTGTGGTTGATGGGGTATCAGATGTGATCACCCTGGCGGATGAGCAGATGCTGATACTGATCGACATCGAAAAGCTAATGAGCCGCAGCGACATGGGCCTTATTGCACGCAGCATTAATTAATCAAAAAATTTTATAGAATATTCTTAAACGAGAATCGTAATGTTTAAAAACATGACCATTAAATCTCGATTGATCGTTGTCGTTAGATTTCTTTCTACGCTGCTGGTTAGTATTGGCGGTATGGGAATTTATGGTATGAACCAAATGAATAGCGCATTCAAAGGCGTTTATGATGATCGTGTTTTGCCCTTGGGTGATCTGGGCGTGGCGCTGGATCGCATTCAACGTATCCGTTTAATACTGTAATTTCAAGTTATTCTGAAAATCCGGCCATTGTGTCTGAAAGAAAATCACTGATTTATCAGAGAGTTGAAGAAATAAACACACTATAGCCAAAATACATGGCAACGAAGTTAACTACTGAAGAAGCTGCGCTAGCCAAGGATTTTGAGCAGCAATGGAGAAGTCTGTCGCAATCTGTCGATCATTCGATGAGCTTGGCGCTGAACAAAGAATTCAAGGCGGCACAACAAAATCTGCATGATGATATGTTTGCCAAATTTGATGCGGCACATACCACCATGTTCAAATTGCTGGATATGCAGCGAGTATTGGGATCCAATGAGTACAAAGCAGCGCATCAAGCGTACCAGGAATTATTGACGGTTAGTAATAGCATGATTGTACTTGGCCTAGTTCTGGCTGTGATCGCCGGGTTTTTACTGATACGCGCCATCATCGGGCCACTGAACGAAGCTGTTACGGTAGCCAATGCTGTTGCCTCCGGTGATCTTACCAGCCGGATTGAAGTGAACTCAACCAATGAAATGGGACGTTTACTGCAAGCTCTGAAAACGATGAACTCTAATTTGCTGGATCTGGTAGGTAAAGTACGTAACAGCACAGAATCCATAGCAACCGCGTCCAGTGAAATTGCATCAGGTAACTCGGATTTAAGCCACCGCACCGAAGAACAAGCTTCAAGCCCGGAGGAAACTGCTTCTTCGATGGAAGAACTGACATCAACCGTGAAACATAATGCGGATAATGCGCGTCAAGCGAATCAACTGGCAGTAGGCGCATCGGAAGTGGCCATGAAAGGTGGTGCTGTAGTTGGACAAGTAGTACAAACGATGAGCTCGATCAATGACAGCTCGAAGAAAGTGGTTGAGATTATCAGCGTCATCGATGGCATTGCATTCCAAACCAATATACTGGCATTGAATGCCGCCGTAGAAGCAGCCCGTGCTGGAGAGCAAGGAAGAGGCTTCGCAGTGGTGGCGACAGAAGTCCGGACACTGGCGCAACGGTCAGCAGCAGCGGCCAAAGAAATCAAGGAATTGATCAATGATTCCGTGACAAAAGTGGATGAAGGCACGAAACTGGTGGATGAAGCGGGATCAACCATGGACGAGATCGTTACCGCTGTAAAACGTGTAACCGATATCATGAGTGAAATCTCAGCCGCATCGCAAGAACAAAGTTCCGGGATAGAGCAGATCAACCAAGCAGTAACGCAAATGGATGAGGTAACTCAACAAAATGCAGCCTTGGTAGAAGAAGCTTCCGCCGCTGCTGAATCCATGAAGGAACAATCCAAGGTATTAATTCAAGCAGTGAGTGTGTTCAAATTTACGAACCATGGTGAACAAGCTGCAGTCGTGCCAGCAACAAAAAACTCTGGTGTAGTGACACTGCAACCCAATCGTGGATTAGCAACCAGGAAAGCTGCGGTCAATACCAAGACCGAAACGGCACCCGAAAAATTAGCGATGCCAACTCGTAAGGTTGCATCAGGGGGTAAAGAAGATTGGGAAGAATTTTAACAATAAGGGTTGATTGAAATAAGGCGATACCTGGGGTAACTCAGGTATCGCCTTAATGATGTGTAAGTTTGTTTACACTTGATCAGAGCACTTGTGAAGTCAAAGACTCAGGAAGGTTGCGGAGGAACTTTAATCCATTGGCCTGAGCATTGCTTCACATAGGGATAGTATCCTTCGGGCTTGCGGCAGTAATACCAATAGTTCCTTTGCTGCACAGGCGCAGGGCCAGAAACTTCATTACGTTGAACATAGGTGGGTGCTCTGGCTGGAGCGAATGCCATGTTTGACGAAAATACCGGCGAGGCAGCCAGATATCCGCCCAAGGGATAATACGGTTCAAAATAGCGGTAAGGGCCAAAACCGGCATAACTATTATAGAATCCAACACCAACACCACGACCGCCGTAAAAACCAAAGCTGCTGAATGGCCCGCCGAAGCCATAATAACCGAAGGGAACAAACGGACTGTAATAACCAAATGGCCCGAATCCGAATCCTAGCCCCACGCCCAGACCTAAGCCGAATCCCAAACCAAAGTTATCGTGATGATAATGCCCTCCCCCGTGATGATGGCCATGATCATTCCCTGTCGTATTTTGACTTACATTCGTATTGTTCTGAATATTCACATTTTGCGTGGAGGAACCGTCTTGAACGACAGTACTATCATTCTGGGCAGATTGGTCACCCGCAGTAGAAGCAGTGTCGGCAGCCCCAGGAGAATCGGTTGCTCCTGCGGATTGCGTTGAATCGGTAGATTCAGCATTCGGATTTGAATCATTGTTCTGACCCAGGGCATCCCCTTGAGCACCTTGACCTGGATCGGAAGCGGTATCAACGGATTGATCCGGCAGCTCTTTTTTCAAGGATTCATCCGCGGGCCCATCGCTACCGGATGCTGTATCAGTGCTGTTATCCGGCGTATCTTCCGGAGCGAAATCACTCGGCTGACTCGCTGCATCGGTTTGCTCTAAATCATTTCCCTGAAACGCATCATCGGCTGACCCAAAGTCTTCCGGTTGATTGAATTCATCATTCTGGCCGAAAGCATCGCTTTGGTCAAAACCACCCTGATCGGAGTAATCCAAATATCCGCCCGAATCGAAATCACCACCATAGTCACTGCCGAAATCACCACCAAAATCGCCACCGTAGTCACCGCCATAATCGCCGCCGAAATCACCACCATCGAACCCGCCATCAAAGCCACCACCGTCTCCCTCAGCGCCAGCTGGATTCACTGAAAATATTCCGCAGAGGGCGATAGCCAAGCACGCTAATTTATATTTATTCATATCAACCTCAATCAGAATTCACTACAACTTTTACCCGTTAATCAAATCTCTAAACAACACCTCAGGCTTCCTCAGTCATCAACCCGCTTCGCCTGCTATTTGACACTATCATAACGAGGTAAATCTGAATGCATACTGAATAAAAATCCGAGCAGATTGTGATTTCAAACGACAGAAAACATCATCTTAGAGCTAAGGTGTTGATTACGATTTCTCGTCAACGAATTCGTCACAAAGCTGTTTGATGCGCATACTGTGACTCCCTTGCCAGTAAATCCGGTCGCATCCGGGACAGATCAGAAATTTATCGTAATGTTGCCTTGTCAACGGTTCCAGGCGATGTTCAATAGGCTTCTTGCCGGTTTCTATTAGTATTCCATTGCACTGGGTACAACGCGTTAACGGTCTGATCAGGGAATATAACGCAAATCTTTTCAGAACTTCCCGGGTTTGAATTTTCGGTCTATCCGCACGCACAAAATACCCGTGTGTAATGATCCTGCGTTTTAATAACGAACGATCCCGGGTAAGCACGACGCGCTGCTGCTCACTGGCTATTTTTGCCACCGCGCCATCGTCGTAATCATTGCGATAGAGGCAATCGAATCCAAGCAACCTCAAATAGCGCGCCAATCTTCCAAGATTGCTATCGACCACGAATAAGGGTGGTTGCGATAACTCCACCCTCAGTTGCAGTACCGGTATACCGTTGAAATTCTCACCCGCCGGAAAAACCTCGATATGATCTCCATCCCGCACAGTATAGTTAAAATCTACTGCAATACCATTCACCACAATTCGTTCAACTTCTGGATGCGGCACATTAAAAGATTCGATCATGTCCTTAATCGAAGCTTTCCGCTCTAAGTTGTGAATAATCTCCGTATCGCCCAGACCGGGTGTAAGAAAATCATTCAATGATTGATAAAAGCGTATTCCGAACTGAGCCACTGTGATTACATTCCCAGCATGAGTTATCGCTTAGATTCGGATTGCCTGCAGGTGTTTGATGTCAAGGTGAATTTAATTTGATCAAGATCAATATCTCGCGTAACTATAGACGATATTCTGCGAATCGTCGTCATACAAAATTAATTAACAAATAACATTCAGAAGGTTCTATATGAAAATTACAAAATTTTTAGCAGTATCGGCGGTTTTAGTTCTAGTTGCCTGCGGCGGAAAACCAACAGCACCCGAATCACCTGATCCGGATGCTTACGGTAAAACCATTCAGCCTTTCCATCAAATACCATCGGGCGATCAGGAAGGTGGCGGAAAAGCCAGATCGACTGAAGAAAAATCGAGTTACTAAAGTTTGCTAGAGGGTGGACAGTGTTCTATGGTTGAAAATCACAAGCAACTGAGACTGTAGAACACTGTCTTTTTGTCACGCGAGAAGAAATACCACACACAGCACAGAGAAAACACTAGTCAGGGCACCCTATCCAAGCACCCTCACCTGCTCTGCACACTTTAACAACCACTACAAAAACCAATGACCTACGCTGTTGCCCAGGAAAGGTCGTATGCTTCGGGGAACGGTCCGGATTTGTAGTCTATATCCCCTTTCGGTTCCACATCTTTCTTCAGCATTACTTGCCGAACCATTTCAGGAATCATCACCATACCCACGTAACGTCCCAGGCATTCATGGTTACCGAATCCGAAGTGAAAATAGTTATACCAATTGCGCTGCGGAATAAACTCATCCGGCGACTCAAATGCCCGCTCATCGAACGTCGCGGATAACGTCACCGGCAATACATAAGTACCGGCACGCAAAACCGTTTCGTGGTCTGTTCCTTTTGCAGCTGTATAATCGCTCACCGTAGTGCGGAATAAATACGATGTGATCGGAACAAAACGCAATGCCTCCCACACGATACCGTCGAACTCGGTTGTATCTTCCTTCTGTGCAGCCGCTTTAGCCGCCGCCAGCCATTGCGAATGCTGGAACAAATATTGCAGCACTTGCGCTACGGCTTGCGCAGTGGTCTCGATCGCACCGATCAACAAGCCGCCGGCATTCACACCCAGCCGCTTGATATCAAAATCCAATTCTTTCGCAAAACTGGTGCGCAGCATCCGGGTAACGATATCATCATCCAATCTGACGATTGTTGAAAACGTCAATTTCTCGAGTTTCACTGCCAATAACCGTTTCGCAATCAGCATCGTGATGTAGTCTCCCAGTTTTTTGGAAGTTTCATTATGCCGGTCGATAATGCGTTTCGACAGTTCCGGAGGCAATAAATCGAATGGCTGATTATGGAACGTATCGTATTGATTCCAATACGACCATTCGATCAAGTCTTCCCTATTAGCGCCCGTCAGTCCAAAATACTTCTGCACCAATGTCGCGGGAACCATCCGGCAAAATTTATTCACAACTTCGATCTGCCCACTGGCATTACCGAGAATGCCACCGGCAATATCCGCGACCATATTGCGCACTCTGGGCAAATCATCGCGATTCAGCATAAATTGCATCAGCGATTTCTCACGGGTATGCAGTGCATCGTCATCGTGCGCCATGAGGTAATTGTCCATTTTGGGAACATACGGCTTGACAGTGAATACTTTGTACATCAGCAGTATTTCCCTGACATCGTCAAACCGGGTCACCAAAGTGCAATCCGGCGTCACCAGGATCGGACGCTTAGCGCGCAATTCCTTAAAAAAAGGTAAAGGTTCCGTATCCATCCAGCGGCGCACCAGTGGAAATTTTTCCGCATCGGGAGTCGCATCATACCGTTCAAGATAGTTTGTACTCATTTCAATACTCCTTGTTCAATAAACATCCCCGCGGCAAGACCACGGGGAATCGCAAGTTAAGAATGATTACTCAAGAGTGTCCAGATTACAGAGTTTTAAGATATTCCAGCACGTCGAGTTTTTCATCCTTGTTCAGCGGTCTTAAAACTACACCATTCGGTTGCGCTGTTTTGCCGGATGCATATTCGTGTCCGGCGTTGCTATTGCTAGGAAAACTGGTATCAAAAGTAAAGCTTTTATATCCGCTACTTTTTAATCCCACTTTGACCGGATCAAATTCGCGTGAACCCACTTCAAATTGATCAGGACGGTATTCCCCATCTTCCGGATCACCTTCACGCTTTTTGGGTAATAACAAATCATACAATGATGGAACAGAACCATTGTGCAAATACGGCGCGGTTGCCCAGATTCCATTCAAAGGCCGTCCCTTGTAGGCATTGAGTGAGGCCAATGGATTGACTGTAGTATCCGGATCATAGTTACCATTTTTGATTGAGGATTTAATTTCATTTTCCGCATAGGCTGTTACGAGATTAGTAGCCCAATCTATCCAACTCTGGAAAAACCACTTATCAGGATCGGGAGTAGCCACTACATTTTTTGTTGCTTGAGTCAGCAAAGCAGCAACGGGCGCTTCCTTATCCAGCAAAATATTACCCACTTCCAATCCTACATACTGGTTGCGCAAAATGCCGGAATATCCCTGATATTTGAAGCTATTCTCAGCCATCTTGGGGTCAGTTCCTATCGCGCTGACTTTCGTCATATGAGCAACGACGCGCCGGTTTGGATCGTCACGATCAATTCTGGCATGGCAGGCCGCACAATATTCATCGAATAATAGTTTGCCTTTTGCAGCTTTCTCCCTATCGATCTTCCCTAAAATCTCTTCCGGCCATACCGGAGAATTTAATTTCTTCAGGTGCGATTCAATTCTGTGCAAGTTTTGCACATCAACGGAAGAATCAAATTTGACGCGCGTGTTGCCGGAGCCTTGGAAAAGAATCGATGTCAATGACGTTCCTTTTTCTTCTTTCCAGTCAAGCGTGCCAAATACGCCAATCACTTCACCGGTATTCCGGCCAATCGGCCCCAGCCCGGCATTGTCAGCGATCCCATTCCATTGCACATAATCGTGTTGCGCAATATCCCACAAGAAAGGATAGCTAACAGGTGCATCTGGCCGATTAAAAATCTCATTATTCAACAGTGCTATTTGCTCAAATGTCAGATACTTACTCAGACGCTCCATCAAATGATCACGCTGTTCTCCCGTTATCACATTATCAAATGTTGCCAGGATTTCATCGATTTGCTCCTTTGTCATCACTTTATCATCCATTATCTTCCGGTCGCTCAGTATCTCTCTCAGCTCTCTTGCATTAATGGTATGTTCAAGCACACGGTTGTATATGCGTCCGAAGGCATCCAGCCGTGCATAGCCATAAGAAGTTTGACTTGCATTGATATAGGTATAACTGTATATGCGCTGCTCATACTTACTTAAATCAGCAAGCACATCAGCTTCCGATTTGTAATTCCCCTTGGCTAATACATTTTTGACAAACCGCTGTTTAGCTTCCGCATCTTCGCGCGTATGTTTCAAGGCTTTGGCCAGATCGATCATGATGTTTTCCATATCCGCGCTGGCCGGACCGCCATCAATACGGATACCTACACCGTTATAGTTGATCTGCCCGGTGTGGCAAGCCGCACAAGTCAAACCGATATATTCTTTGCCTTTGTATTTATCCTTAACCCAACCGACCGGCAGTGCATCCGGGTTTATCGATGAGGCCTTCTGAGGTAAATAGCGGTAAAAATTCATATTCTCATCGGAACGGAAAAGCTGAGTCTGTCCCGGTTTCTCCAGCGCCAGAAAGAAATCATAGGGCATCAAGTTTGATCCCTGTGTGGTGTAGTAAAACCACAAACTCTCGGCAGAATTCCAACCCTGATCTAGGTATTGGACCTTTGTATAGCTATCGCCAAGATGATCATTCTCAACAGCAGATGCGTGGCGATCATCAGGTTCGTTTCCCGGGATAAGGGTGCAAGCGGATAGTATGCCGATGGAGAGCATCGAGGCGGCATAAGAAAATAAAGATCGTTTTTCTGACAAAATGAAATATTGTTTCACGATAAATCCCCTTTCATTTGAATTTGTTTAATCAGCATTGTTAGGACAATGTGCATACTAATACCCGTAAACTCTTGCTCCTTACATTACCTGACTTTGGATTATTTCTTCTCGAGGCCCGTGTGCTTGATGTTAAAGCTCAATCTTGGCGGATTGTATTTTTCTTATTGGCAGTTCCCGATTATATGCACAATCCATTGCTGATCATAGCAATACTCGCACATCTCAGAAACATATTTGATACAAATAGCAACTTTACGGTATAACCTTAAGGAATCGCATTAGCTTTTTCGCTGCACCGGTTTAAAACCATTTGCCAGCAACTAAAGCGCCCGGATGGGGAAGCGAATTGGCAACAGCGGGTTTCTCGCTATGAATCATGACTGGCATTGAGCGCCACTTTAAATACAGCAACTATCAAAATACAGGGGGTTATCATGAAAAAACCATTCGCCGTTTTACTCTCGGTCATTATTGCCTTTGCGCTGACTGCGTGTGTCACAGCACCCACTGCGCCCGCTGATGATGGCCGGATTCATGTAACCATTTTGCATTTTAACGATATTTACGAAATCACCCCGGTCAGCGGCGGCAAGGAAGGCGGCATCGCGCGGGTCGCTACGCTGCGCAAGCAACTGTTGGCGCGCAACCCGAATACCATCACCACCTTGGGTGGCGATCTGTTCAGTCCGTCCGCGATCGGCACCGCCCAATATGAAGGCGACCGGCTCGCCGGGCGGCAAATGGTCGATGTGCTGAATCACTTTGAACTCGACTATGCCACGTTCGGCAATCACGAATTCGACGTCAAAGAAAATCAATTCAACCAGCGCATGAAAGAAGCAAAATTCACCTGGGTATCGAGCAATGTGTTTGCCGCGGATGGTCAGCCTTATGCCGGTGTGAAACAGAATCTGGTGATTCCCGTTACGGATAAAAAAAGCGGGAAAACCTTCAGAATCGGCATGTTCGGCTTAACGCTCGCGGCCAATAATCCGGGTTATGTGCGTTATTCCGATCCGATCATGGCCACCGCCGAGCAAATCAAACAACTCAGCGGACAAACCGATTTTGTGATCGCCCTGACGCATCAAGCCATCGACGACGACATCGAGTTGCTGCAAAAATTTCCGCAAATCGGGCTGCTGCTGGGCGGGCATGAACATGTCAATTATCAAAACTGGCGTGGTAATTTCACGCCGCTGCTGAAAGGCGATGCCAATGTACGCTCGGTTTACGTGATCGATCTTTATTTCGATCCGAAAACCGGCAAAACCCAAGTCAAACCGGAATTTGTCCCGATCAACGACACACTGGCGGAAGATCCCGCAGTCAAAACCGTAGTCGATAAATGGATGAACATTGCCTTCGACGCCTTCCGGCAACAAGGGTTTGAACCCGAAGCGGTAGTCACGACCACCACCGAAGCATTGGACGGACTCGAATCCAACGTCCGCACCCGCAAAACCAATCTGACCGAACTGATCGCCAAAAGCCTGCTACGCCCCTACCCCGAAGCCGAGCTTTCCCTGTATAACAGCGGTTCGATCCGCATCGACGATGTGCTACCCGCCGGCCCAATCACCGTCTACGACGTCATTCGGGTGCTACCGTTCGGCGGCAAAGTGCAACTGGCTACGATCAAAGGCAATCTGCTCATCAAAGTGCTGAACCAAGGCATGGCAAATTCCGGCGCGGGCGGCTTTCTGCAATCCGCCAACACCCAGCAGGTGAACGGTACCTGGCAAATTAACGGCAAACCACTGGATACAAAAAAAACCTACAAACTGGCGATCAACGATTTTCTCGCTTCCGGTAAAGACCATGGTTTGGACTATCTGAAATCGGGTAGTCCAGATTTCGTCATTGTTAATCCGGGAGACAATTTTGATATCCGCCAAACGGTGATTGATCAGTTGAAGAATTATTGATAAGAGTGGGCAATGCAACTAATGCGTAGTTACGCGCTGTGAGCCTAGAATCACTGCTAACGGACTTTTGGCCACTGCCCCGGACTACGCTTATCATGCAATACGGCAAGAATATGTACCAAATCTTCTCTTACCACATAGAACAAACCATAGGGAAAACGTGGTAAAAGTGCGCGGTGAACTCTTGGAATGACTTCGGCATAAAGCAGTGGCGCTTGCTCCAAACGTTTGAGCTGCAATGCTATCGCAGCAACAAACTCTTCACCAAGGCCTGGACTCTGCGTTTCATACCACGTTCGCGCTTCACCGACCTCACGCAATGCGCGTGCGGAAAACTTCAAACGGAACGCCATGAACCATCGTTAAGGCGTGACCTGACTTGCTCCCAAGAGAACCCGGCTTCCGGATTTTTTTCGAACTCAACCAAGCGCGCCTCAAGCTCGGCTCTTAACTCGGGTGAAATCTCCACGTCTTCGGGTACTGCCGCAACACTATCCCAAATAAGTTCTACGAGACGGATCCGTTCTTGTACCGGAAGCTTGAGAATATCGGCAATTGAAATATTTTTCATGGTAAATAGTGTACTCTAAAAACATGAATTTGCTGTAAAACTATTACGCTATTACCTGATTCTTAGGAGATTGCAAAATATCTGAGCGATTCGCACTTTATTTATATATTTACAACACCCAAGTACGTTGAGCAACTAGCTATCCACTCAGATGTCAATTTATTCTTATGCTTGGTTATGTAATCCCTGACAAATGATTCTAGTTCTTTCTGATTTGGGTATTCAAGTATCGCCTTATCTCGAATCTCGACCAAGCGTTCAAACTCGGTATGAATCCAATCAAGAGTGATTATTTCAGCATCAGGAATATCACGAATAATGAACAAGCTGGATAATCTTTCCTTGTAAGCAGATGGCATTGTAAATAATGGTCCTTTTGGTGATATTTTATCAATCCCCACTGCGTTTATTAGAGCCGCACCCATAACAGGAAATATTGTCATCAAACCTTCCCCCATACTCGATATGAACGTATCTTCATCACAATCATTCATTACTTCATCCGGGTAACAGCCGGTGATATCAGAAAGATCTCCTTCAGCAATAGTTGCTCTAGCAAAAACACCAAATCTAGTTATGTATTTCATAAGCAGAATAGCAATTGATGCCGCACGATCCAGATTTTCCTCGTGGAAGTCAGAAATGATCAAAAATCCATCACCAAGCTGATGAGCGAACAACCTATCGGGTGACTCAGGAAATACATTTTTCCCGATTCTATGGATCGCAAGTATTAACCGATTTAATGCCCACAGTGCACCATCTCCATCTGGATAAAGTGCACTGAAACCTTCAATATCAATATATATCGCCCATCTTTTGTCCATACTCATCTCCTCATTTGCAAAACTACAAACTGACTTTAGTTTCATCTTATCAAGCAGCGTAAATCAACAAAAAACTACATCTTAACCCTTGAGATCAAGCTCAATGAAAACCTACAAGTTCAAACATAGTAGCTAACAATCTAAACAGCGTTGATTGTAAATGACGCACAAACTACCGGAATCGATCAGGTAGAATACTGGCATTACGTTTTTCAAAGCGGCCCAAAAAATGATGTTACGTAAAATCTTCATCGCCAATCGCGGCGAGATTGCTGTTCGTATCATTCGCGCGTGTGCCGAGATGGGTATCCGTTCGGTGGCGGTGTATTCGGAAGCGGATCGTTTCGCGTTGCATGTCAAGAAGGCCGATGAGTCGTATTGCATCGGCAGCGAGCCGATGGCGTGCTATTTGAATATTCACGCGCTGGTCGATCTGGCTCTCGCGACCGGTTGCGATGCAATACATCCGGGTTATGGATTTCTGTCCGAAAATGCGCAATTCGCCCGCGCCTGCAAGGAACGCGGACTGACGTTCATTGGCCCCGAGGCGGATGTGATTCATCGCATGGGCGATAAAACCGAAGCGCGCAAGGCGATGATTGCTGCTGGGATTCCGGTGACACCGGGATCGGATGGCAACCTGCATTCGGTTGACGAAGCGCTCAAAGTCGCGGCGCAGATCGGTTATCCGGTGATGCTGAAAGCTACCTCTGGCGGCGGCGGACGCGGTATCCGGCGTTGCGACAATGCCGAAGAATTACAGCGCAATTACACCCGGGTAATTTCCGAAGCGACCAAAGCCTTTGGCAGCGCCAATGTGTTTTTGGAAAAATGCATCGTCAATCCGAAGCATATCGAAGTGCAGGTGCTGGCCGATCATCACGGCAATGTGATTCATCTTTACGAGCGCGATTGCTCGATTCAACGCCGTAATCAGAAACTGATCGAAATTGCGCCGTCGCCGCAGCTTGACGAAGCGCAGCGCCAATACATTGGCGGTCTCGCAGTCATCGCGGCGAAATCGGTCGGTTACACCAACGCCGGTACGGTGGAGTTTCTGCTCGACGATAGCGGTCGCTTCTACTTCATGGAAATGAATACCCGCGTGCAGGTCGAGCACACCATCACTGAAACGATCACCGGCGTCGACATCGTCGAGGAACAAATCCGCGTGGCCGCGGGTTTGCCATTGCGCTTCAAGCAGGAAGAAATTGTCCGGCGCGGCTTTGCCATTCAGTTCCGTGTCAACGCCGAAGACCCGAAAAACAATTTTCTGCCGAGTTTCGGCCGCATTTCGCGCTATTACGCGCCGGGCGGTCCGGGTGTGCGCACCGATACCGCGATCTACACCGGTTACGAAATTCCGCCTTTTTACGATTCCATGGTGGCGAAAGTCATCGTTAGCGCGATGACCTGGGAAGACGTGATCAAGCGCGGTGAGCGCACGTTGCGCGATATGGGATTATTCGGCATCAAAACGACAATTCCCTATTATTTGCGGATTCTGAAACATCCGCAGTTTCGCGCCGCCCGCTTCAATACCGGTTTCGTCGAACAAAATCCGAATCTCATCCAATATTCCGACAAACCCCGGCCTGAAGTGCTGGCCAGCGTGATTGCCGCGGTCGTGGCCTCGCATACCGGTCTATAAATACCGGACTCATTGGTTAATCAAGGAAAACCCATGCAAAAAGTTCATATCACTGACGTCATTTTGCGCGACGCGCACCAATCCCTGATCGCCACCCGCATGCGTACCGAAGACATGCTGCCGGCCTGTTCGATGCTCGACAGCATCGGCTACTGGTCGCTGGAATGCTGGGGCGGCGCGACGTTTGACGCCTGTTTGCGGTTCCTGAAGGAAGATCCTTGGGAGCGCCTGAGCAAACTCAAGGCCGCGTTGCCCAACACGCCGCTGCAAATGCTGCTGCGCGGCCAGAATCTGCTCGGTTACCGCCATTATTCCGACGATGTGGTGCGCGCTTTTGTCAAACAAGCCGCGGCCAACGGCATGGATGTTTTCCGCATTTTCGACGCGCTGAACGACGTGCGCAATCTCAAAACCGCCATCGAAGCCGCCAAGGAATCCGGCAAACACGCACAAGGCACGATCTGCTACACCACCAGCCCGGTGCACGACACCAAAAGCTTCGTGACACTGGCCAAGGATCTGGCCGAGCTCGGCTGCGATTCGATTGCGATCAAGGATATGGCCGGTCTGTTGACACCGTATGCGACCAGCGAACTGGTCAAGGCGCTGCAAGACACCGTCGATCTGCCGATCCATTTGCATTCGCATGCCACCGCCGGATTGGCCGAAATGTGCCAATTGAAAGCCATCGAAGCCGGTTGCCGTCATATCGACACGGCGCTATCGTCGTGGTCGGGCGGCACCAGCCATCCGCCGACCGAGAGCTTGGTTATGGCGCTGCAAGGTACGGAACACGATACCGGACTGAATCCGCAAAAATTGCAGGAAGTGAACGACTATTTCGCGCAAATCCGCAAAAAATACCACCGTTTCGAGAGTGAATTCACCGGTGTCGACACCCGCGTACATGTGTTCCAAGTACCGGGCGGCATGATTTCAAATCTGGCCAATCAATTGCAGGAACGCAACGCACTGGATCGCATCAACGAGGTTTACGCGGAAATTCCGCGTGTGCGCAAAGACTTGGGTTATCCGCCGCTGGTCACGCCGACGTCGCAAATCGTCGGCACGCAAGCGGTGCTCAACGTGCTGACCGGCAAGCGCTATGACACCATCACCAACGAAGTGAAACGTTATCTGCAAGGCGGTTACGGCAAAGCGCCTGCGCCAATCGATGCCAAATTGCAAAAACGCGCCATCGGCAAGGAAGACATCATCGACTGCCGCCCCGCCGATCTATTGAAACCGGAGTTCGAGCATCTGCGCCGGGAAATCGGTCACTTGGCATTGAACGATGAAGATGTACTGAGCTACGCCATGTTTCCCGAAGTCGGCAAGCAATTCCTGGAACTGCGCTCCACCGGCCACCTCGTGCCGGAACCGCTGGAAGTAGCGTCAGCAGCGGGTAGCGGCGTGCAAAAAGCGCCGACTGAATTCAACGTCGCGTTGCACGGCGAGTCGTATCACGTCAAAGTCACCGGCACCAGTCCGAAAAACGAATCCTTACGCCATTTCTATTTCATGGTCGACGGCATGCCCGAAGAAATCGTCGTCGAAACGCTCGATGAAATCGTGCTCGACGGCGGCACCCAAGGCGCCGTCAAAAGCACCATCGCCAGCAAACGCCGCAGCCCCGC
>SSFX01000085.1:0-25974 GCA_008015635.1 Nitrosomonas oligotropha | reverse complement strand
TGGGGATTTTATGTAACGCCGGAAATGATTCACCAAACTGCGCAAAATGTCGGCGAACATAGCATCATTTCACGTACCGGCGGCGCGCCGACGCTGGCGGTCGGCATGGCGCAGATTTTGTCGGAAGTCATCGGTGGCACAGCGATGATGGCCTTCTGGTATCACTTTGCGATTTTGTTTGAAGCACTGTTCATTCTGACCGCTGTTGACGCCGGAACACGCGCCGGACGTTTCATGCTGCAGGATTTGCTGGGATCATTTGTTCCTGCCATGAAACGCACCGACTCAGTCGTTGCCAGTCTAGTTGCCACCGGTCTTTGCGTCGCCGGTTGGGGATACTTTCTGTACCAGGGAGTTATCGATCCGCTGGGGGGTATTAATACGCTGTGGCCATTGTTCGGTATTGCGAACCAAATGCTGGCGGGGATCGCATTGACTCTGGCGACCTGCGTACTGTTCAAGATGAAGCAGGATCGCTTTGCTTGGGTGACAGTTATTCCGGTGGTGTGGGTCAGCGTCTGCACGCTGACAGCGGCGTGGCAAAAGATTTTCCACGATAATCCGCGCATCGGGTTTCTCGCACATGCAGAGAAATACCAGGAAGCAGTAGCGCAAGGCATCGTATTAGCACCGGCCAAGTCCATCGAGCAGATGCAGCAAGTGATTTTCAATGATTACGTCAACACTTCGCTGGCCGGTCTATTCATGGCGGTGTTGATCAGCATGTTGGTGTTTGGCATCCGGACCGTGCTGCAAGCACGCATCGTTCACCATCCGACGGCTCAGGAAGCGCCGTTTGAGTTATTGCCCGTTTACGCGGCGAATGAAAACAAATAATGGAGATTTAACATGTATAACAAAATTACCCTCACTTTGCGCCATTTCACACAAAGCCTGCGATTAATGGTCGGCATGCCGGAATACAGCACGTATGTCGATCACATGAAAAGCACTCACCCTGATCGGGCCATCATGACTTATGAAGAGTTCTTCCGCGAACGTCAGGAAGCACGCTACGGGGGGAAAGGCAGATTAAACCGGTGTTGTTGAAACCGGTTTAGCGGGCCGTTGAAAAATGTTTTCGAGGCAGTCGAACTAAGCAAGTACAGGCGAAAAAGTGCAGTTTATGCGTGATAAACGAGAATTTTGAGCCTGTTTTAACACCGTAGCGGCAACGCAGATCGTTCTTCAACGGTCTGCTAAAAATAGGTTTCGGACAAAACCCAGGCTTTCCATCCGGCTAAACACAGTAGCGTAAAGAAAGCGGCCACCATGTCATCGAACATGACGCCAAACCCGCCTTGCAGATGTTGATCGTAATAGCGAATCGGCTGGGGTTTGGCGATGTCAAACAGGCGAAACAATGCAAATGCCGCCAATTGCCAGGCCCAATGATCGGGAGTGAAATACAGCACCAGCAGAAAGGCTACGGTTTCATCCCAAACCATGCCGCCATGATCCGGATCGCCCAGCGCTTTGCCACAAAGACCGCACGCCCAGATACCGACAATAAACATGATGTCGATCAGCAAAAGAAAATAAACCGGGCTCAGATAATGATTGAATAACCAGAATAGCGGAAAGGCGGCGAGTGTTCCCACCGTACCGGGAGCAAACGGACTGAGCCCTGCACCGCCGGAGAATGCAATGAAAGGAGCGGCATGGCTATAGACAAAATCCGCATTCGGCTGGAATTGCGGCGCTGGAGAATTGAGTGAATCGTGAGTTTCAGGCGTTGAAGTGGTCATATCCTTTGCTATCCAATGTCATTGCATTGCCTTGCGCATCTTTTACCGTCAATCCCGCGCCGGAATAAATTTCGCCGATGCGAGTGAGCGGGAGGGTTAATTCGACGGACAGCTTTTCAATTTCCCGGCGGTTTGTTTTAGCTGCCGTGAAGCATAACTCGTAATCATCCCCGCCCGCCAGCAGACAATCGATGGCAATTGATTGCTGCCGGTATTTTTTTAATACCGCTGAACAAGGTATATCGACTATATTAATACAAGCGGCTTTTTCTGAGGCAGCCAGAATATGCCCCAAATCCGCTGCCAAACCATCGGAGATGTCGATGGCGCTATGCGCCAGGCCGATCAGGCGCTGCCCTAGCTCGACCCTGGCTACCGGCGTCAATAACGACGGCAGACATTGCGCGATTTCTTCAGGTTCCAAGGTGATCTGTTGTAATTCATGGCGCAGCGCCAACGCGGCATCGCCCAGCTTGCCGGAAACCCAGATGTCATCGCCCGGTTGCGCGCCGCTGCGGCGTAATGCTTTTCCGGCTGCAACCTCACCGATGATCTGTATGCCGATATTTAATGGCCCGGCGGTGGTATCGCCACCGATCAATTCGACATGATAGCGGTCAGCGAGCGTGAAAAAACCTTGGCTGAATTCTGCTAACCATGCAGTATTCTGGTTGACCAATTCTTCCGGCAGTGTCAGCGCCAGTAATGCCCAGCGCGGTTTGGCGCCCATGGCGGCCATGTCGGACAGATTAACCGCCAGGGATTTGTAGCCGAGCCGGTAAGGATCGGCATCGGCAAAGAAATGCCTGCCACTGACCAGCGTGTCGGTCGATATCGCCAATTCGGCTCCGGCCGGTACACTGATGAGTGCCGCGTCGTCACCGGCTCCGAGTACTGCATTCGTTACAGGCCGCTTGAAATAGCGGCGGATGATATCGAATTCCGAGGCCACGCGGGTGTGATACTAAAGGCGGGTTTTTACCGGTCTGGGGGCCGAGATTTCAACGGCACGCAGCTGAATGGCCAGTTTGTCCAGCACGCCATTGACATACTTATAGCCGTCGCTGCCACCGAATGTTCTAGCCAGTTCAATGGCTTCGTTGATAATGGCGCGGTAGGGGATTTCCGGGTGATGAATTAACTCAAAAGTACTGAGCAACAAAATCGCCGATTCGACCGGACTGAGTTCATTCAAAGTGCGATCCAAATGCGGCTGGATGATTTTTTCCAATTCCTCGGCATGCTGTACCACGCCATGCAGCACATGCACAAAATGCTTGTCGTCGACATGCTTGAATTCGTCGGATTCGCGTAACTGTTGCTCGATAAAGCTGGCGGTACCGCCAGCCACTTGCCATTGATAGATACCCTGCACAACAAATTCACGCGCTATCCGGCGACGGCTTTTGTATTTTTCCGTTTTGCTGCCGATGGATGGATCAGTTTCTGTCACGGCGCTGTTCATAAGTCGATTTCATCAATTTTAATATGCAAATTGGCCATCTCCAGCGCAACCTGCGCGGACTCCGTGCCCTTAGTGCTCATCCGGGCAATCGCTTGGTCCTCGTCATCGGTGGTCAATACGCCATTGGCGACAGGAATTTCTGCTTCCAACTGCACCATGAGGATGCCGCGCGCCGACTCGTTGGCGACTACTTCAAAATGATACGTGTCGCCGCGAATCACGGCACCTAAAGCAATCAGCGCGTCGAATTGATCGGACATGGCCATTCTTTTCAGCGTCAATGGAATTTCCAATGCGCCTGGAACCGTCGTGATCAGGACATTGGAGTCCAGCACGCCATTTCTTTTGAGTTCCGCTGTACAAGCACCGAGCAGACCTTCGCCGATATCGATGTTAAAGCGGCTCATGACAATGCCGATGCGCAAATCTGATCCATCCAGATTGGGCTCAAATTCAAGTATTTCATCATAGTACGGCATATCCGGCTCCTGTAATGTTAATTAATCGCAATGGTGGTGTGATCGCCGGGAATGGAGAATCATGGTTTTTATTTTTCCACATAACGCGTTACTTCCAGACCAAATCCGGTCATGCTGGGCATTTTTCTAGGCGTCGCCATTAACCGCATTTTTCCTACATTGAGGTCTTTCAATATTTGCGCACCAATACCATGGTCGCGCAAATCCGGTTTGAGCGAACCGGAAACATGTGTGTCCTGCGATTGTACACGTTCAATCAGTTTTGCCGGGCTTTCTTTCCGGTGCAGCAGCACGATAACGCCTTGCCCTGCTTCGGCGATCAATTTCATTGCGTCATGGATATTCCAGGAATGCGTATTGTCATGAATGTCGAGCAAATCAACTACCGATAACGGTTCATGCACCCGTACCAATGTCTCGGTTGCCGGATTGATTTCGCCTTTGACCAAGGCCAAATGGGCGGTGTTGGCAATTTCATCGCGGTAAGCCGCCAGCAGGAATTCGCCGTGCAGCGTTTGAATTGTGCGTTGCGCGACTCGCGTAACCAAGCTTTCGGTTTGGCTGCGGTATTGAATCAAATCCGCAATGGCGCCGATTTTGAGTTGATGCTTCTGCGCGAAGACCATCAGATCAGGCAACCTCGCCATACTGCCGTCTTCTTTCAGAATCTCGCAAATCACCGATGCCGCTGTCAAACCGGCCATCCTGGCCAAATCGCAACCGGCTTCGGTATGTCCGGCGCGCACCAATACACCGCCTTTTTGCGCCATCAGCGGAAAGATATGTCCCGGTTGCACGATGTCTTGCGGCTTGGCATCGGGCTTGACGGCAACCTGGACAGTTCGTGCGCGATCCGCGGCGGAAATGCCGGTCGTAACACCGCTGGCGGCTTCGATGGAAAGTGTGAAGTTGGTTCCCAGCGGCGCGCGATTGGCTGACACCATCAAGGGCAAATCCAGCTGGTGACAGCGTTCCTCGGTCAAGGTCAGGCAAATCAAGCCGCGCCCATGCGTCGCCATGAAATTGATTGCTTCCGGCGACACAAAATCGGCGGCGAGCACCAGGTCGCCTTCATTCTCGCGATCTTCTTCATCAACCAGAATGACCATTTTACCCATCTTAAGATCGGCAATGATGTCTTGGATGGCACTGATACTCATATCTGTCTACTCCGGCTAACCTTCAATGTTTAATAATCTTGCCACATAACGGGCCAGCATATCAGTTTCCAGATTTACCAGCGTGCCAGGGACAAGTTCTTTCAGATTCGTCATCGCTAACGTATGCGGAATAAGATTGACTGAAAACACATTGCCTTCAATCCGGTTAACCGTCAGACTGACACCATTGACGGTAATCGAACCCTTATGCGTTAAAAACCGCATTATGGATTCCGGCGCTTGAATGACCAATACAAAGCTTTCACCAGCAGGTTCAAACTTCACCACAGTGCCAACAGCATCCACATGTCCGCTGACCAAATGACCACCCAAACGGTCGGACAAACGCATGGCTTTTTCCAGGTTGACGTGCGCGGCAGGTTGATCCAATCCAATGGTGCAATTCAATGTTTCTTCGGAAACGTCGGCTGCAAACGAATCGTTTGTCAGCGTGGTTACCGTCAGACAAACGCCATTCACTGCAATACTATCACCCGGCATGACATCGTCCAGATCCAATCGTTGCGTGGAAATGGTCAGTGATAAACCGCCATTACCTTTATCGGTGCAAGGCTGGATACTGGCGATGGTACCCACAGCTTCTATGATTCCGGTAAACAATTCAAATTTCCAGGTTGCATCATCCAATAAAGCGCATAGTTTAACATTACCCGTTGATAAGAACCTGCCCGGATGGCAGCTTGGCGCTGATTACCTGAATTAGCGCCCGAAACGGGATGCGGTCAGCGTCACATCGGCACGTTCCCAGGCTTTTTTGAAGCGCGCTTCGATCAGGGCTGCTTGATCGTCCTTTTTTTGCGCGCGCATGGCCTGCATCAGGCCATACAGTGCCCAGCCATTATTGCGATTACGGCGCAGGTCTTCCCAATACACCGTTTCCGCCTGGGCTGGTTGTCCCGATTCCAGTAGAATCGCGCCCAATGCCAACCGAGGGGACAGATGAAATTCGGCCGGTTCGGTATAGATCAGCGCATCTTCCAGCCGCACCGCCTTTTCCAGATACGCAATAGCCTGCTCATACTGCCCTTGCGCCGCCGCGATTTCACCTGCAAGCACTTCCGGAGCGATGCGAAGCACGGTGCTCGAGGTATTTTTCGACAATAATGGGTGGTCTAACTGAGGATCCGCCATGATTTTGCGCAGCGCCGCGAGTTCCTGCTCGGCTTGTGGTAACTGCTTCGTGGCCACTAGTGCGAGGCCGCGCACATAATGCCAGCTGCCAGTTAGAAAAGCATTGATCGATGGCGGCGGAGCTAGGTCAAGAATTTCCTGCCAACGCCCGAACCTCGCCAGCGCCCAATACGGTGTCACACGAAAAATTGCCGTCAGCGGAAGCGCTTTTAGCACGTCATCATCGATTTTCCGGGCGGTTTCTTTGGCCGATTCGATGGCAAGCTGGCTTTGTCCATCCGATGTCGCCGCGAACCAGAGAAAGTGAATATTGTGCGGGTAGTAAACCATCGGATACAAGCCGTGGGCATGATCTTGCGCGATGTAAGACTCGTCCGCGGCAATAGCCATTTGATTGCTCTTGATCGAATCGGCGTAGCGGCCGACGCGTTGGTAGATATGCGATGCCATGTGAATCATATGTCCTGCTTCCGGCATTAATTGAAGGAGCGTATCAGCCGATTTCTCGGCGCGTTCCGGCGTCGATGTCGGCTCTATCAGGTGAATATGCATATGCAAGGCGCCGGGGTGTTCCGGATAGCGCCGCAATACGTCTTCGGTCAGCGCGACGATTTCGGTGGTGCCTTCATAAGGAACACCGTCGAGCATCCAATAACCCCACGGCCGCAGATCCATCATCGATTCGACATACAGCAAGGCAATGTCCGGATCATCCGGAAAACGCCGGTGCACTTCTCGCATTGCTTGCGCGTAAGCTTTGTCATTGGTGGTTCTGTGTTCGGCTTTGCCGGAGTAGCGTTTCTCAAGGGCATTGATAAGCGCCTGCTCCTTCTCGGTAGCTCGTGCCATCAGGGATTTTGCCTGTTGCATGATTTCCAGCGCCTGAGGTTCTTCGTTCGGTTCCATCATGGCGTTTATGTTCGGGCCGAGCACCAGCGCTTGTCCCCAGTACGCCATCGCAAGGCCGGGATCCTGCCGGGCCGCTTCGCGGAATGCCTGACGAGCCTCGGCATGGTTGAATCCATAGGCGAGATTGAGCCCTTGATTGATGTATTGTTGCGCTAATGGATTGCTGGTACTGACCGGAAAAGCGTACTTGCCGAGGTTTTGCAGCCGGGGTGCAGAGCGTTCTTTCGCAGGGGATTGGCTGCTGGGTTTTTCAGCTGTGGCCCATGAGGCGGCAGGAGCCGCAATGGCCAGAACTACCATCAAAAAGGGAGAAACAATAACTCGGGGGTGCATGACTGCCTCCGTAAAAAAAGTTGATGATCAGGTTAACAGGAAATTTTCGAGGCTATTCAGCCGTGGCGGGATCGATCACGGATCGAACTTGCGCAACGCGGTTGACAGGGAATTCGCCCTGTTCCGCGTGTGTTCGAATCGCGGCCTCGTCTGGTGCAATATAGAGGCAATACACTTTGTCATCGGTCACATAACTTTCCAGCCATTGGATGCTTGATCCCATGCTGTTCAGAATAGCGCAGGATTTTTGTGAGATGGCTTGGAGGTCGTGGGGCGTGAGCGAACCTGCTCCGGGAATTTCACGTTCGATAATGTATTTAGGCATATTTTCTCCTTTAATTTTCATTAAAAACGACCGGTCGTATTTTTTAATATCAAAAAAATAACTACCGTATAAAAAAATCATTCAGTAAATCGTGACAACATTGTTTAACGGGCGCGGACGACTTTTCTATTTGCATCCGCAACAGCGCCCCTTGCCACGTATTGATCAATAAATCAGCCATCTCCTCTGACGTCTTGTCCGTTCTGACCGATCCTTGCTGCTGCGCCTGAGCCAGGCCGGATTGTAATAAATCGCGATACCGTGCGATGGCCGATTGCAGGGATTGCTGACATACGTCGCTGGTGCTGCCAATTTCTCCCATGAGGCTGCCTAGCAAGCATCCGCCTTTGAATTGGTTTTCTTCGAGTTCCACGATCAGCTCCTCAAAGTAGTGCCGGATGGCTCCCAATGCATCAGAACCGGATTGCTGAAGATGCAGGGACAACCGTGAAATGAACGGCTCGATATAATGCTGGATGACCGCCGCGCCAAATTCTTCTTTGCTGCCAAAGTAGTTATAAAAAGAACCTTTAGGGACATTAACCGCATCAAGAATTTCCTGTAAACCGGTGCCGTGATAGCCTTGGTTCATGAAAAAGACAACCCCCTGGTTCAAGAGGCTTTCTCGATTGAATTCTTTTTTACTGGGTTTTGACATATCGCAATAATACGACCGGTTGTCTCAAAGATCAAATAAAAAAACTATCACTATCGATTAGCAAGTGATTTACGGATGGATGGCGCGCCCAACACGATTCGAACGTGCGACCCCCGCCTTCGGAGGGCGGTACTCTATCCAGCTGAGCTATGGGCGCTTTGATGAATAAATCTTCTAGTTATAATTGCGGCGCAAGGATAACCGCTTTTGTTATTTCCGTCCAACCCGGTTTAATGACCTCTACAGGGATTGCGCTATAGGAATAACCCGTTTTGTCCTTCTAACTACTCAGCATGCTTTATCTCGGCCGTAGTAGCGGCAGGAAAGATTTTAACAGTTTTTACCACCCGGTTTTTAGTTTGAATCACTTCCATCGGATAACCGGCAATGCTAAGACCGGTTCCAGCCTCCGGAATATCCTCGAAATACTCCAAGATTAAACCATTCAAAGTTTTCGGTCCGTCCAACGGGAATTGAAAGCCTAGCTTGCGGTTTAATTCGCGCAATAAAGTGCTGCCTTCAACAATAAAACTGCCATCTTCCTGCTTCGAGAAAGTACTGGCCAGATTAGGTGCTTGCGTGGTGAATTCACCGATGATTTCCTCCACAATGTCTTCCAGTGTAACCAGCCCTAGCCATTCGCCATATTCATCAACGACCAACCCGACTCTTTTCTGGTTTTCCTGGAATAATTGCAGTTGCGAAAATAAGGATGTTCCGGAAGGAATGAAATAAGGCTCGCGCATGACTTTTTCAAGCGTAGCCGCGGTTATTTTTCCTCCCTGCATTTGATTCAATACCTTGCGCACATGAACGATGCCGACAATATTATCCAGGCGCTCGCGGTATAGCGGCAGGCGGGTATGGTGGCAAGTCAGCAGTTGCGTATGAATAATTTCGTCATCCGCATTCAGGTCTATCGCTTCGATCTGGCTGCGCGGCACGATGACATCGTCAACGGTGATCGTTTCCAGGTCAAACAAGTTCAATAGCATGCTTTGATGCTTGTGCTGTATAAAATGCCCGCCTTCCAGCACCAGTGTTTTCAGTTCTTCCGTGCTGATCTTCTGTTCCAGGCTACCTTTTTGAGGCTTTAACCGGAACAGGATTAGCAATCCGCTGACGAATAAATTAACGAACCATACAATCGGATAGAAAATAATTAGCAATGGTGTCAATACATAGCTGGCGGCTAAGGCAATCCGTTCAGGATAAGCGGCGGCGATGACTTTCGGGGTGATCTCGCTGAATACCAAAATAGCAAAGGTCACAGCAATTGTTCCCATAATCAAAGCAAAATCATCGTGAGCAAAGAGAGTCGCAACAATAATGGCGACCAAAGTTGCGGAAGCGGTGTTCAGTAAATTGTTGCCGAGGAGAATGACACCCAGTAAACGGTCTGTATGATCGAGCAGCTTTATGGTCAGCCGGGCGCCGCGATGGCCTTGCTTGGCAAGATGCCGTAAGCGATAGCGGTTAATCGCCATCATACTGGTTTCAGAGAGGGAAAAAAAGCCTGACAAGATCAATAAAAACACCAATGCAATCAGCATGATGTGCAACGGCATATCTTCCAAAAGTCACCTGTAACAAGTAATGAGAATTATAAAAACATTATATATTCTGAATCTATGCAAACTTTTGTCAACCAAAAGAACCATGAGACGAATAATCAATAATTATTTTATGCCGGTTACTTCATTCAAAATATTAAATTTTACTCTCATCCAATTGATTCATAATTAACTTAATCAGTTATACTCTAATTTCCTTGTGAGTAGCCTAGGTGACGTTTATAAAAATTGTTTTGTTTTTTGTAAACCTATCAATTTGAGCAACGTTAATAGCATCTCTTCTTACCGATTCAAATGCCATGTCTGACTCCTTAAATTTAGGCTGCAATAGTACTAAAGATATCAAATTTCTTGAAATCAAACACCTAAATGGTCCCAACATGTGGACTTATTATCCCGCTTTGGAAGCAACCGTGGATATTGGTGAACTGGAAGATTTTCCTTCCGATAAGATTCCAGGTTTTTATGAGCGCTTATCCGAATGGTTACCGTCTCTGATAGAGCACCGTTGCAGCTATGAAGAGCGCGGCGGTTTTTTACGCCGCGTCAAGGACGGTACCTGGCCATGCCACATTCTTGAGCATGTCACACTGGAGCTTCAGAACCTGGCCGGCATGCGCGGTGGCTTTGGCCGTGCGCGTGAAACTTCGGTGCGCGGTGTTTATAAAGTTGCATTAAGCGCCTGGCAAGCGGAAATTACCACAGCTGCTTTACATTCTGCGCGTGAATTGGTTTTGGCCGCCATGAATTTTCAGCAGTCCGACAACCCATTTTATGATGTCGAGGGAGCAATCCAGCATCTTCGTGATATGGTCGACTCACTTTGGCTCGGACCTTCCACAGCATGCATTGTAGATGCCGCAATGGCACGTAATATTCCGGCCACTCGTCTTATTGCAAAAGGAAATCTTGTGCAACTAGGCCATGGCGCACGCTGCCGTCACATTTGGACAGCTGAGACAGACCGGACATCCGCCATCGCTGAAGGTATTTCCCGTGATAAGGATCTGACAAAATCATTGCTGCAATCTTGCGGCGTTCCTGTTCCGGAAGGTCGTATTGTCGAGAGTGCCGAGGCTGCATGGGAAGCGGCGAATGATATTGGCATGCCGGTTGTTATAAAACCCTGCGATGGAAATCATGGACGTGGCGTTTTTATTGAGTTAAGCCAGCGTGAAGAGATCGAGTCGGCTTACCGCATGGCGTTACGAGAAGGAACGGAGGTACTGGTTGAACGCTATATTTCCGGAACCGAGCATCGTTTGTTGATAGTCGGTGGACGCCTCATAGCGGCTACGCGCGGTGATTCAGTATCAGTCGTGGGGGATGGTGTCTCAACCATTGCCGAGTTAATAGAGTCTCAAATTAATTCTGATCCACGGCGGGGGTCGACAGAAGATCATCCACTCAATTTGATCCGGTTGGATAGCGCGGCGCAGATGGAAATCGCTCACCAAGGGTATCATCGTGATTCCGTCGTGCCAGCTGGCATTAAGGTTTTGATTCAAAGGAATGGTAATCATGCGTTTGATGTAACCGATCAGGTTCATCCGTCAACGGCGTCTATTGCATCACTTGCAGCGCGCGTCATCGGTTTGGATATCGCCGGTATTGATCTGGTCACCAGCGATATTTCGCGTCCATTGAATGAGCAAGGTGGGGCCATTGTTGAGGTCAATGCAGGCCCAAGCTTGCTGATGCATATTAAACCTGCGGTTGGCAAACCCCGGCCAGTCGGAAAAGCGATTGTAGATCACTTATTTCCAGGCCAGGAAAACGGCCGTATTCCCATTGTCGGAATTTCCGGAAGTTATGGCAAAACATCGGTTGCTTACCTTGTTGCCAGATTGCTTGTTCTGTCCGGCAAGCAAACCGGTTTGGCTTGCAGCGATGGACTGTATCTGGACTATCGGCATATTGATAAAAACAACAGCGCCAATTGGGCGGCAGCTAATCGCACATTACTCAACCCGACAGTTGAAGCTGCTGTTTTTGAGAATGGTTTTGATGTGCTATTGAATGAAGGGCTGGCATACGATAGCTGCCAGGTGGGTGTAATCACCAATGTTGATCCCGAGCACCATTTTGGCCGTCACGGGATTGAAACACATAAACAGATTTATACGGTGCTCCGTTCGCAAGTCGATATGGTGACACCAACTGCTGCAGCCATTGACGATGTGGAAAAAGATATAAAACTGCCGGTCGGCGCAGCAATCCTCAATGCTAACGATGAAATGCTGGTTGAAATGTCCGAGCTGTGTCACGGTGAAGTTATTTATTTCAGCATTGAACCGGAGCTACCGGTGATTAAGCAACATTGCGCAAGCGGAACCGGGCCTACGCAAGGCAAACGCGCTGTGATAGTACGCAATGGCAGAGTCGTACTTGTATCGGGTTCAAATGAATTGGTACTGATCAATCTGCGTAAGATAGCTTCAGAGCATGGAGCGAATAACGCGCAAGCAATCGAGAATATATTGGCGGCTGTGGGTGCTGCCTGGGCATTAGGGATTGAACCGGATCTTATACGTGTTGGAATCGAGACATTTGGTTTCAGTCAAGAGAAGTACAAACCTGAAAATCAGAATCTTCTAGAATTACAAACGCAAGGAATTAAGTTATGAAAGTTTTACGCATACGCGCTTTGCGCGGACCCAATTTATGGAGTCAGCATACTTCGATTGAAGCTACCGTTTTTTGTAGCGGCTCTGAAAATAGTATTGATACCATTCCCGGCTTTGAAGCACGGCTACGCGAGCGTTTTCCTGAGATTTCTTTACTCCAGCCCGCCGGGCATCATGAAGCGGTCACCATGGCCCATGTGCTTGAATTTGCAACGCTAGGCTTGCAGGTTCAGGCAGGTTGCCCGGTTACATTCAGCCGCACGGTACAAACACCGGAAGCCAATACCTATCGCGTTATCGTAGGATACAGCGAAGAAAAAGTTGGTTTGCTGGCTTTTGAGCTGGCGCAAGCGTTATGTACCTCGGCTATTGGTGATAGCGCTTTTGATTTATCGGATGCGCTGCATCGCTTGCGCGAACTCAATGAAGATATCCGTCTGGGCCCAAGCACGGGAGCCATTGTACAAGCAGCGGTTGCGCGCGGCATTCCGTTTCGCCGCTTGACTGAAGGCAGTCTGGTGCAATTTGGTTGGGGCAGTAAGCAGCGCCGTATTCAAGCATCCGAGAGCGACCGTACCAGTGCAGTCGCAGAATCGATTGTGCAAGATAAGGAATTAACGAAAACTTTACTGCATGCCGCCGGCATACCGGTACCGCTCGGCCGAGAAGTAAATGATGTTGAGGATGCTTGGTTAGCCGCCTGCGAAATTGGTGTGCCTGTCGTGATAAAACCTCTGGATAGTAACCAAGGCAAAGGCGTCACTGTTAATCTTGTCACCGCTGAGCAAGTCAAAGCGGCGTATATGATTGCAGCCGAAATCAGTGATAATGTTCTGGTAGAACGCTATATCCCCGGACATGATTACCGCATGCTGGTTGTCGGCAATAAATTGGTTGCTGCCGCGCGGCGCGAACCGCCGCAAGTCATTGGCGACGGCGTGCAAAGCATTTATGAATTGGTGGAGCAAATCAATCGTGATCCCATGCGCGGCGAAGGTCATGTCACCTCATTAACCAAGATACATCTGGATGAGATATCCATCACACATTTAGCTGCGCAAGGATTGACAGCCGAATCGATTCCGGTGAAAGGAATGCGCGTTGTGTTACGCAAGAATGCCAATTTATCAACAGGGGGCACGGCGACTGATGTGACCGACGATGTACATCCCGAATTAGCGGCACGCGTAATTGCTGCTGCAAAAGTGGTAGGGTTGGATATTTGCGGTGTTGATGTAGTTTGCGACAATGTCATGAGTTCTTTAGAAGACCAGGGAGGCGGCGTTATTGAGGTAAATGCAGCGCCCGGTTTGCGGATGCACTTGCAGCCATCGTATGGGAAAGGCCGCGCAGTGGGCGAGGCCATTATTGATTACATGTTTCCCCAAGGAGAGAATGCGCGCATTCCCGTGATCGCCGTCACCGGCACCAACGGTAAAACAACGACAACTCGTCTGATCGCCAATGTTTTGCAGAGAGATCAGAAACGCGTTGGTGTTACTTGCACTGATGGTGTTTATGTCGACGAGCAGTGCATGGATACCGGAGATTGCAGCGGACCGAAGAGTGCAAGAAACATTCTTTTTCATCCCGATGTCGATGCTGCCGTGTTAGAAACCGCGCGAGGCGGTTTGTTACGCGAAGGCCTGGGATTCGATCGTTGTGACGTTGCCGTTGTAACCAATATTGGCATGGGTGATCATCTTGGTATGGGTTATATCAATACAGCGGAAGAATTGGCTGTAGTTAAGCGGATTGTTGTGCAGAATGTAGCGCCCAAAACCGGTTATGCGGTGCTTAATGCGGCTGATCCACTGGTTGCCAGCATGGCTGAACATTGCCCCGGCTCGGTTATTTTCTTTGCTCAAGATCGCCATCACCCGGTGTTGGCTATGCATCGCGCGCAGCACAAACGTGTTATCTATATGGAAAGCAGCTGCATTGTCGCTGCGAGTGAAACTGTTGAATACCGCATTCCGTTAAACGAAATCCCTTTGACGAAGAACGGTAGCATCAATTTCCAAATTGAAAATGTGATGGCTGCTATTGGTGCTGGCTGGGCACTCGGCCTGGAATGGGCCGTTATTCACGACGGTGTCGCTAGTTTTGTCAGCAATACGCAAACAGCACCGGGCCGTTTTAACCTCTTTAATTACCGCAATGCAACCTTGATTGCCGACTACGGACATAATCCCGATGCGATCCAAGCCCTGGTCAGCGCAATTGATAATATTCCGTCAAAGAAACGTTCAGTCGTCATCAGCGCGGCAGGCGACCGGCGCGACGAGGATATTCGTCAACAGACACGAATCCTCGGTGATGCATTTGATGAGGTGGTGTTGTATCAGGATCAATGTCAACGCGGTCGTGCGGATGGAGAAGTATTGTCTTTATTGCGCGAAGGTTTGGGTAATGCCAAACGCACGCAAAAAGTCAGCGAAATCTTTGGAGAAGCGATTGCCATTGATGCGGCTTTGTCCAATTTGCAGGATGGTGAGTTATGTCTTATTCTGGTTGATCAAGTTGAGCAATCACTGGGACAGATTAATAACCGTATTGCATTGGGATAATCGAACCCAACTTTTTAGATGTGAGCGTTAGAGAATTTGATGTTGAATAACTAACGCTCATATCGCTATCACAATCCTTACCACAAGCTCTAAAATCAAGAGTAATAACGAATTACCTCCCTGGAAGTATTACAATGAATACGAAGTTCTGCATTGACAGCTAGCCGGTGAGCTTGTCATCGCCACTATCGAGTGGCGAATGGTGGCAAAGTACGCGGCACGGTTTCGATTCTTGCCATATCGCAGCAAAATACAGAGCACTTACCCCATCTTGCGGTCGAATGGCGGTAATTGGCGAGGCAAGCAAAATAACAAGGCGTTACGAACCGGTATCCGGCTTTATTAAGCTATCCCACAAAATCCAGCAACTAGCTCCTTCTGAGAAGCTACTGTATATCTAAAGCTATTCCTGTAACTGTTCACTATCGCAACAGACTTGCCAGATTGAATACCCCACCTTATACGGCGGAGTATCCATTGCTTTCTTTAATTCTCTGATTTCCAATTTCTCACTCCCAAAGATGTGGAAAATTAAATCTTGAGAAATTAAATCTGCTTAATCGGCTTGTCTTCTCAAGAAAGCGGGTATATCCATTGGATCAACGCCTGATTGACGCATCGCTGCAACGGTGGCGTTACTTCTTCTGCCTGTGCGCATCACGGCCGGTTCTTCAGTGGAAAAAACGGAATCCCTGTCGTCGGTACCGGTGCGTGTATGCACCACGGTTAACGGAGAATTTTGGCTTTGGCTGACCAAGCTGCCAAGTCCGGTAGCCACCATGGTAACGCGCAGATTATCGGCCATATTTTCATCAATGACGGTACCGACAATAATCGTTGCGTCCTCGGCGGTCATGTCTTTAATGGTGCTCATCACTTCATGCACTTCGCGCATTTTTAGCGATGAACTGGCGGTGATATTGACTAGAATGCCGCGCGCTCCAGACAAGGAGATATCCTCGAGCAGCGGGCTGGATACCGCACGCTCGGCTGCAACCCGGGCACGATCAACACCCATTGCGACTGCTGAGCCCATCATCGCCATACCCATTTCCGACATTACGGTTCTAACGTCGGCAAAATCAACGTTGACCAGACCCGGGCAATTAATCACTTCGGCGATACCCGCTACTGCGCCATACAGCACGTCATTGGCAGCCTTAAATGCATCCAGCATGGAAATATCGTTGCCTAACACCATCATCAGCTTATCGTTAGGAATCACAATGAGCGAATCCACATGTTGTGACAACGCTTCCATTCCTGCCTTGGCAGCCGCCAGACGTTTGCCTTCAAAAGCAAATGGCTTGCTGACCACAGCCACCGTTAAAATACCCATTTCTTTGGCGACCTGCGCAACCACCGGCGCAGCACCGGTACCTGTACCGCCACCCATGCCAGCGGTGATAAACAACATATCCGCGCCTTGAATCAATTCTGCAATACGGTCGCGATCTTCCAGCGCAGCTTCCCGGCCGATTTCAGGATTCGCGCCCGCGCCCAGTCCCTTGGTAATACCCGTACCCAGTTGCAGTACGGTCGGTGCTTTATTGCTTTTCAATGCCTGGGCATCAGTATTCATACTGATGAACTCAACGCCTTGCATGCCGTTCTGGATCATATGATCCACAGCATTGCTGCCGCACCCACCAACGCCGACAACCTTGATGACTGCCTCTTGAGTTTCGTTATTCATGATTTCGAACATATTGTTTCTCCTTTAGTACATTGAAATTAAAGCCGCCTGACTGCTAATACAACCCGTGAAATTTGATATTAAAAATTTCTTTGAAACCACCCCTTCATTCGGGAGAAAATCTGCTTGGCAGAGCCTCCTTGTAATCTTGAACCATGCTGATGCTGCAACTGTTCGATACCCGCCAGAATTAAACCGATTCCGGTCGAATAGCGCGGCGTATGAATCACGTCTTTCAAATTGCCATGATAATTGGGCAAACCCAATCTGACCGGCATGTGAAAGATTTCCTCGCCCAATTCCACCATGCCGCGTAACGAAGCCGACCCACCTGTGATCACGATGCCTGATGACAGCAATTCTTCAAATCCGCTGCGGCGCAATTCCGCTTGCACCATGCAATACAGTTCCTCTGCCCGTGGCTCGATCACTTCCGCCAGCGTTTGCCGCGAAAGCTGGCGCGAACCCCGGTTACCGACATCGGGAACTTCCACCATCTCTTTTGTATCAGCCAGACTCCTCAGTGCACAGCCGTAGCGACACTTGATGTCTTCCGCGCTTTTGGTCGGTGTACGTAAGGCCATCGCTATGTCATTGGTGATTTGATCCCCGGCAATCGGAATCACCGCGGTATGGCGGATGGCGCCATGCGTGAACACGGCAATATCGGTTGTACCGCCGCCAATATCGACCAGACAGACACCCAAATCTTTTTCGTCATCAGATAACACGGCCATTGCCGAAGCCAGCGGCTGCAATATCAAATCGCGCACTTCCAAACCGCAGCGATGCACGCGCTTGACGATATTCTGCGCCGCAGAGACCGCGCCCGTGACAATATGCACTTTCACTTCCAGCCGTATGCCGCTCATGCCCACCGGTTCACGAACATCTTCCTGGCCGTCAATAATGAATTCTTGATTCAGGATATGCAGGATCTGCTGATCAGCGGGAATATTCACGGCTTTGGCCGCTTCCATGACGCGCTCGACATCTTTCTCAGTGACTTCCTTATCCTTGATAGGCACCATGCCATCCGAATTAAAACCCTTGATATGGCTTCCAGCGATGCCGGTATACACTTCATTTATCTTGCAATCCGCCATCAGTTCCGCCTCTTCCAGCGCACGCTGAATCGCATTCACCGTCGTCTCGATATTGGCCACAACACCTTTTTTCAATCCGCGCGATGGATGGCTGCCCAAACCGATCACTTCAAAACCGCCTTCCGGAATCACCTCGGCGACAATGGCAACAATTTTCGACGTGCCAATATCAAGACCGACAATCAAATTTCTATTCTCTCGAGCTTTATTCATTTAATCCCATCTCCGTGGTCTCACGTTTCTCTCCTCGCGCCGGATTTACGTGGTACTTGTTGCATCACTTCAGGCATGCGGATGGCAAAACCATTGGGATAACGTAAATCAACATATGCCAATGGTTCTTGCTGATTTAACCGCGCAATACTGTGGTTATATACTGAAACATAACGAACCAATCTCTCTTCAATTTCATTTCGCCCCAATTCCAGAATCGTTCCGGTATTTAACTGCAAACGCCAGGCATAGCGCGGTGTCAGGCTTATTTCCGCGATATGCTGCTGCAATGGCTTCAGTATTTTGTTAAAACGCCGGAATTGCTGCGCCACTTCATGCGCGCTGGCCTCGTTGGGGCCGGTAAACACCGGCAAATCAGCATCAACCGTCACCCGGAACACCTCACCGTAAGTATTGACCAAGGCATGACTGCCCCAATAAGCCAATGCTTGATGCTCTTCCAGTATCACATTCAAACCATGCGGCCACTCTCTTTTCACTCTGGCCTCACGCACCCAGGGTAATTTTACAAAAGCTTCGCGCACTTCAGTGAGATTTACCGAAATAAAATTTCCTGCAATTTCATCCCTGACCAGCTGTTCAATTTGCTCGCGCGTCACATGCTGTAACTCGGCCTTATTTTTCTCTTTCCCATATATGACTTGCACATTAATTTCTTTGATGGGGAACAGCGGCGGCTGGATGAGTTGCAAACTGATCGCATACAGCACCGCCATCGCCACCAAAGTGAGCAATATTTTGGATAACAAATTCAAGGCGTGATGGTTATTCCACATGAGCCAGATCCAATATTCTCAAAACCAGATCCTCAAACGGGATTCCGGCTGTTCTTGCCGCCATCGGCACCAAACTATGGCTGGTCATTCCGGGCGAAGTATTGGCTTCGAGGAAATAAAACTGATTGGTTTCACTCAAGATCAAATCGACCCTTCCCCAACCCTGGCACCCCAGCACTTGGTAAGCCTGTAATGCCTGCCGCTGGATCGCCGCCTCCAATTCCGCCGGTAAACCGCTTGGGCAAAAGTATTTTGTCTCATTCGAGAAATACTTGGCTTCATAGTCGTAAAGCTCACCCGCAATTTCAATCCGCACCACCGGCAGCGGCGTTTCACCCAGAATCGCCACGGTCAATTCCTTACCGGCAATAAATTCTTCCGCGAGCACCAGCGCATCATGCTGAGCGGCCAGTTGATACGCTTGCGCCAAATCCTCGGCGCGCTTCACTTTAGTCAAACCAATGGTTGAACCCTCGCGCACCGGTTTGACGATCAGCGGTAAACCCAACGTTTCGGCGACTTGTTCAAAATCGCTATCCGCTTGCAGCAATACGTAGCGCGGGGATTGGATACCGGCTGCCTGCCAGATCAATTTGGTGCGCCATTTATCCATCGCCAATGCACTGGCCATTACGCCGCTGCCGGTATACGGTAATCCCATTAATTCCAGCGCGCCTTGAATGGTGCCATCCTCGCCAAAACGGCCGTGCAGTGCGATAAAAGCTTTATCGAAACCTTGTTGCAGCAGTTTTTCCATGGATTGTCCGGCCGGGTCGAAAGGATGCGCATCGACACCGCTGCGCAGTAACGCATCCAGCACAGCCTGTCCGCTTTGCAGCGATATTTCCCGCTCGGCCGACCGGCCGCCCAGCAGAACCGCAACTTTGCCGAATTGATGCGCGGCCATTATGTCAGCCTCCTGGCATCGCCGATAATCCGGACTTCCTGAATCAATGCTATCCCTGTTGCTTTTTTAACTCTGCTCTGCACCATCATGATTAAGGCTTCAATATCCGCCGCACTGGCATTACCCGTATTGACGATAAAATTGGCATGTTTAGGCGACACCATCGCGCCGCCAATGTGGCATCCCTTCAAGCCGCACGCTTCGATCAAACGCGCCGCGTAATCTCCCGGCGGATTGCGAAATACCGAACCGGCATTCGGCATATTGAGCGGTTGACTGGCCACCCGCTGCGCCAGCAACTCCTTGATTCGTTGCCGCGATTGCGTCTGATCGCCTTGCGCCAAACGGAAATAGGCGCCGGTAAACCATTCCGCGCCTATCGTACCAGCCGGTTCGCTCTGCCGTTTCACCCTGCGATAAGCAATCGCATACTCGCCGGGCTGGCGCATTACGATTTCTCCGTTGCGTTTGATGATCTGCACTTGCGCCACGATTTCCCAAGTTTCCGAACCGTAGCATCCGGCATTCATCGCCAGCGCGCCGCCAACCGTGCCCGGTATTCCGGCCAGAAACTCTGCACCAGCCAGATGATGTTTGGCGGCAAACCGCGCTACCTTGGCGCAGGCCACACCAGCGCTCGCGTAGATGAGTCCACCGGATTGATTCTGCTCGATCAAACGCAAATCGTTTAAACGCGCATGCAACGCCACCACCGTGCCGCGCAAACCGCCGTCTCTGACCAGCAAATTGCTGCCCAGCCCAATCACATGAATGACATCGTGCGGTGATACACGCAAAAAATCCGCCCAATCGTCCAGATCCGCCGGTTGGTAGTAACGATCCGCATCACCGCCCGCCCGCCAGGTTGTATGTTTGCTCATCGGCTCATCGACGCGCATTTCGCCCCGCAATGCGGGCACGCCTGTCTCACCGGTTGTTTGATCGGCTACTGGCATGGCAAATTTCGTATTTTGCGGCAAAGCGGTCATGTCTCATCAATCCTCAGCATTCATAGCCATTAACCACGGTCAGCTTTTTTCCCATTTGCGCAATGTGCGGCGCCACTCTGGCTACCGAACCCGCGCCCATCACCAGCACAACATCGCCGTCCTGCACGATATCCAGTATCGCTGCCGGTAAGTCATCCACTTCCTCGATATAAATCGGCTCCACTTTGCCCTGCACCCGGATGGAGCGCGCCAGCGATTTGCTATCCGCTGCGACAATCGGCTCTTCACCCGCGGGATAAACTTCCGTGAGCAGCAATACGTCCACTTGTGATAAAACGCGGGTGAAATCCTCGAAGACATCCCGGGTACGCGTATAGCGATGCGGCTGAAAAGCCACTACCAGGCGGCGGCCTGGAAACGCGCCGCGCGCTGCTTTAATGGTCGCTTCCATTTCCGCCGGATGATGCCCATAGTCATCCACCAGCGTAAAACTTTTTTGTCCGCTTAAGCGGATATCACCGTACTGCTGGAAGCGCCTTTCTACCCCTTTGAATTCCGACAGCGCTTTGACGATCGCGCTATCCGGCACGCCAATTTCATTCGCAACCGCAATCGCCGCCAGGGCATTCTGAATGTTATGTAAACCGGGCAGATTCAGCGTGATATCCAGTTTGCGGGCGGAGCCGTTCACACCGACCATGGCAGTAAATCTCATCCGGTGATGATCTTGCCGGATATCGATAGCGCGCACTTGTGCCTCTTCGGACAAACCGTACGTGGTGATCGGTTTGGTAATCGACGGCATGACTTCGCGGATATTGACATCGTCCATACAAACCACCGCCATGCCATAAAAAGGCAAGTGCTGCACGAAATCGACAAAAGTTTGCTTCAATCGGCTGAAATCGTGACCGTAGGTTTCCATATGATCCGCATCAATATTCGTCACGACCGCGAGCATCGGCTGCAAATACAAAAACGAAGCATCCGATTCATCCGCTTCAACCACGATGAACTCACCGCTGCCCAGTTTGGCATGACAGCCTGCTGCTTCCAGTTTTCCACCGATGACAAAAGTCGGATCCATATCCGCCGCCGCCAGAATGCTAGCAATTAAACTGGTGGTGGTGGTTTTACCGTGCGTACCGGCAATCGCGATGCCGCTGCGTAGGCGCAGCAATTCCGCCAGCATCATGGCGCGCGGCACAACGGGAATATTTTTATTTTTAGCGGCAATCACCTCCGGATTGTCGGGTTTCACCGCTGTGGAAGTAACGACGACATCTGCTCCGGCAATTTGCTCGCTGGCATGACCCGCATAAACCTTGATGCCGAGCTTGGCTAAACGCTGCGTCACCGGATTACTCATCAAGTCGGAGCCGCTGACCTGATACCCCAGGTTGACAAAAACCTCGGCGATCCCGCTCATGCCCGCGCCGCCGATGCCGACAAAATGGATATGTTTGACTTTATGCTTCATGCAGTGCTCCGCTCAATTCGATACAGCCTTCAGCCACGATCCGGGTTGCTTCCGGTTTTGCCTGGCTGCGCGCAGCCATCGCCATATCGAGCAATTTTTCCCGGGTTAAATCCGTCAATAAATCCGCCAGCTTTTGCGCGGTCAATTCATGCTGCGGCAACAACACAGCGGCACCGTGGCGGGAAAGAAATTGCGCATTGCCGGTTTGATGATCGTCGACGGCATGCGGATACGGCACCAGAATGCTGGCAACACCGGCCGCGCTTAATTCCGCTACGGTCAGCGCACCGGCACGGCACAACACCACATCGCAGTCCGCGTAGCGTTTGGCCATATCGTCGATAAACGCTGTCACTTCGCCATCCAATTGCAGTGCTTGATAAGTCGTTTTAACCGTTTCCATTTGCGCTGTCCCCGTTTGATGCACCACTGCCGGGCGCACATTCTCCGGCAGTAATTTAAGCGCTTGCGGTACTACGGTATTCAAAACTTGCGCCCCCAGGCTGCCGCCCACAACGAACACATTCAACTTGCCTTGCCGTTCCTGAAAGCGTTTCTCCGGCGCTTCTATATGCGCAATTTCCGATCGCACCGGATTACCGGAACAAACCGTTTTATCCTGATCGCTCCGGATAGCGCCAGGAAAGCCGAGAAAAATTCTATCCGCCAACTTCGCCAGAATTTTATTGGTTAACCCCGCGACCGAATTCTGTTCATGAATCACCAATGGCTTGTTGAGCAGCGAGGCCATCATGCCGCCCGGAAAAGCCGGATAACCACCCATGCCGAGAACCACATCCGGTTTTACCCGCTGAATAATCCGCAGGCTCTGCCAGAATGCTTTGAGCAAACGCAGCGGCAATAGCAGCCACGTGACCAACCGCTTACCCCGCAGTCCGGAAAAACTGATAATTTCGGTTTCATAGCCCCGTTGCGGCACCAGTTTTAATTCCATGCCGGCTTCGGTTCCCAGCCAAACCACGCGCCAACCGGCTTGCCGCAAGTAATCAGCCACCGCCAAACCCGGAAACACGTGCCCGCCGGTGCCGCCTGCCATTATTAAAATGGTGTGCGCGCTCATACGTTCAGCCCCCGCAGCCGCTGCCGGTTTTCCCAATCGATGCGCAGCAGAACCGCCAGCGCAATGCAAATCGTTGTAATGCTACTACCGCCAAAACTGAGCAGCGGCAACGTTAAACCCTTGGTGGGCAAGACACCCATATTGACGCCCATGTTGATCAGCGCCTGCACGCCGATCCACATGCCGATTCCCTGCGCCACCAACGCCGCGAAAGGGCTATCCAATTTGGCCGCCAAACGGCCAATGATAAAAGCGCGCGCAATCAGCCAAATAAACAAAACGATCACCGCTGCGACACCGGCAAAGCCCAGCTCTTCAGCCAGCACCGACAGCAAGAAATCGGTGTGCGCTTCGGGCAGATAGAACAATTTCTCGACACTGCCGCCCAAGCCGACGCCAAGCCACTCGCCGCGTCCGAATGCGATCAACGCATGACTGAGCTGATAACCTTTTCCATACGGATCGGCCCAAGGATCCATGAAAGCAACCACGCGATTCAGCCGGTACGGCGAACTCAAAATCAACTCATACAAACCAAACGCCAGGATAGCGATCAGGCTGACGAATATTTTCAAACTGACACCGCCGAGAAATAAAATCGACATCGCCAGCGCGGCCACCACGAAGAAAGCGCCGAAATCCGGTTCGAGCAGCAATAAAGCACCCACGATGGATAATACGACCGCGATCGGCACAAACCCCTTGAAGAAAGAATTCAGATCGGCTGCCTTGCGGTTGACGTAGTCTGCGGCGTACAACACCATGCAAAACTTCATGAACTCGGACGGCTGGATATTCACCACATACAGTGAAATCCAGCGCTGACTGCCGTTCACTTCATGCCCGATACCCGGAATCAGCACCAATACCAACAGCAGAATGCTGGTCATAAGCAGATAGGTTACGTATTTCTGCCACATCTGCATCGGCACTTGAAAAGCGATCAATCCCAGCAACAACCCGACACCCAGATAGGCGCTATGACGCAACAAGTAATGACCGGCCCGGTCGGGGCCAAATTGCGCTTCGGCAATGGCTATCGAGGCGGAATAAATCATCACCAAACCGATACTCAGCAACAGCAAAGCCGACCATACCAGCGCCTGGTCAAAATCGGCCGTCATTCTTGGTTTCTGATTGTTCGCCTGGTAAATCATCGGTTAATGTTTTTTCTGTCCAAAACTGAAAAATTTGTTTTCCATATCTTTGACGGCCGCAACAAATACTTCCGCGCGGTGAATATAGTTTCTGAACATATCGAAACTGGCGCATGCCGGTGAAAGCAACACCACATCGCCGGATTGCGCCAGCAAGAAACTCTTCTGCATGGCTTCTTCCATGGTCACGGCAAAATGCAACGGCACACCGCAGTCTTTCAATTCATTCGCAATTATGTTTGCATCCCGGCCAATCAGCACTACGGCACGGGCGTTATTGGCAACCGCTTCCCGCAGATACGAGAAATCCTGCCCCTTGCCGTCGCCACCGGCGATTAATATGACGTTTTGCTTCATGCCGCTCAGTGCAGCCACGGTGGCGCCCACATTGGTGCTTTTGGAATCATCAAAGAAAGTAACGCCATTGAACGCAGCGACTTTTTCCATGCGATGCGGCAGACCGCGAAATTCGCGCAACGCAATCAAAAGCGGATCGATGGCCACGCCCAGGGCGCGGCACATGGCTAATGCCGCCAGCGCATTGACCGCGTTATGCAAGCCGCTGACAACCAGTTCGGAAGTTTTCATTAATTGCACATCGCCTTCCATCAGCCACAAATCGTCGCCATCGTGCATGAGACCGAAATCGGCATGGCTGGGCGGCTCATCGACACCAAAAGTAATTTGTTTTCTGTCCGGTAGTGCCATAGCGCAGACACCGGGATCGTTCCGGTTGAGCACTTGTATGCCTTTACCGGCCTTCTCATGTAGAAACACTCTGGCTTTGGCGGTTGCGTAATCGCGCATGCCGGTATAACGATCCAGATGGTCTTCGCTCAGATTCAACACGGTCGCCACATCCGCATTCAAATTGTGCGTCGTTTCCAATTGAAAACTGGATGTTTCCAGAACCCAAGCCTGCGGCCACTCGCCTGCATCGATCCGCTGCATCAGCGCATTCAGCACGGCGGGGCCGATATTTCCCGCCACTTCCACATTCCAGCCGGATTTCTTCAACATCGCGCCGGTCATCGCCGTAACTGTGGTTTTTCCATTCGATCCGGAGATGGCGACAACTTTCGGTTTGGGCCGGTTGCTTTGCTCCAGCGCCCAGGAAAAAAGCACCATATCGCCAATGAACGGCACGCCGCGTTGCACCGCTTGCTGCACGCACGGATCTGCCAACGGAACGCCGGGGCTGATGGCGATCATATCGATATCGTTAAAAATGGATGCTGTGAATTTGCCTTTATGCAACTGAACGGACGGAAACCCGGCGCTGATTTGCTGCCAGTTGGGCGGCTCGGAACGGCTATCCGCAGCGCGCACCGTGGCACCCTGACGTAGCAGCCATTTCACCATGGACAAGCCAGTTTCACCCATCCCCAGCACTAGAACTGTTTTATCTTGCAAATTCATCGTAATTTTAATGTCGATAATCCAACCAATACCAAAATAAAGGTGATGATCCAAAACCGGACCACCACCTGATTTTCTTTCCAGCCTTTTAATTCAAAATGATGATGCAATGGCGCCATGCGGAATACCCGCTTGCCCAGCAGCTTAAATGATGCCACCTGCAACATC
>SSFX01000098.1:0-9062 GCA_008015635.1 Nitrosomonas oligotropha | reverse complement strand
GCCAATATCAACACCAGCACACCAGCGGTGAACGGCAGCAAATGACCGAAAAAACTGGTGCCCGAGAACTGGCCCGCGGAGTAACCGAGCAGCAGGATGATGGCGCAAACCGCGGCGCTGCTTAAACCGAGGATTTCGATACCGGTCAGTAGTAATGTCTGCTGGAGTTTACCAGGTTGGCCCCTTTTAGGGCGCTTCCTTGATCTCCTGTCGTCATTGCTGGCTACACTCCGGCTGCGAGTGCTCGTGGTGCGTCTGCGCCGCAGCTTTGGCTTTAGATTGCCGGATTCGGGGTTGCGGGTGTTGGTTGTTTTATCCATCGCGGAATTCTTCCACCCTAAGTATTTCTGCGCTAATCGGGATTCTGCAAGCAACTGGAAACCGTCTGATCGGAGTGAAGCGGCTTGCAGTCACTGTTAGAGAGGTTTTGAGAAAGGTAGCGAGCAATTTGTAGACAAGGCAAAATCAGGTGAAAAAGCGTAGTTTACATTGAGTAAATGAGTATTTTGAGACTGATCTCAACACAGCATGACCGAGTCAGTAGTTTTTCAGCAGAGCTTCCCTAGCTGACAGGGTTTTTCGGTTCCTTTGGTGCATCCTCACCGATCATCACTGGCCTGCCGTTCCGCCAGACCATGGCGTACTGACCCAAGCGGCGTTTCTTTTCAAGTGCCTGAGTTATGGCTTTTTGCAGCGAATTCAGGATTTCTTGGTCTTCTTCGGAAGGTGTTGCTCTCAGGGTGATTTTCATTCCTTGCAGTCGCCTTTTTGTTAAAACACTAGAACAATGCTTTCGCCATCATTCATGAAACAAACGCAATGATCAACACTATGACTGAATACGCGGAAAAGATTGCCAAGGCTGCGTGGGAAAACGCCATTCGATGTTGCGCAACGCTCACGTCCACTCGAACAGCTTGCTTGTATGAAAAAAGTAAGGCTTGATTTTTTTGTTTGTTGACAATAGTGCCATCCTATTGATATGGAAGTGGTTAGGTATGATTTGTAACTCGAAAGATGAGCTTCGTACCTTTGCCCATCCTACGGCCTTGTAGTACCTCCAATTCGCTGCTGCATTCCGAAGCTCGGTCTTATTCATGCAGCAGTCTGCGAGTCTTCAGGTTTGATTCGCAAGCTTGCCCAAACCAGAGCTACAACCCAACCCAGAAACGTCCATCCTGCGACGATATTCAAGATGACTATGGCTGTCTGATTCGGGTGGTTTCGCGATGTGGCGACAAAGCCCGGGATAAAGTAGAGCAAAGCTCCAATTCCTACGATCACCGGAACTCCTATTGGACTGGCTCCCGTGGTTGTGACGCCATATATGAGTCCAAAGAGCATTGAAACGGCAATGCAGCCCCAGATGACGTTCTTCAACCAAGTGCTCCCATGAGGTTGTGTGGATGTGGCAAGAGATAAGCGGTGGCTGACCCATAACGACGCGGCAAACAGCAGCACCGCTCCGCCTTGATGCGATGCGCCTAATGGAATCGGTACCGCATGGAGCAGCGTCGCGATGCCTAAGCTGATTTGTATCGCCAGCATCAGCAGGAAAAGGTTGCATGCCAGGCGTGTGGTTCCTTGCAGTTCCACGGTGCGTGATTTGAGCCAGAAAATCGGCACGGAGAAAGCCAGTATCCAGGCGATCAAACGGTGATCGAATTGCACCGTGGTGATGTTATCGAAAAAATTGCGGTACCACGGTTCGAGGATAAAAAGATCGGGTGGAATCACATGCCCGTTCATCAGCGGGAAGGTGTTGTAGGCCAAGCCTGCGCGAATACCGGCCACGAAACCGCCGGATAACACCATGATAAAAATCAATGAAGAAAGACTGAAGGAGAACCGCCGCAGGCCTTGCAGTTTCTCATTTGCCGGGGAATATTCGCGGTGCGGCGACAACAATCCCAACGCGACCCAGAACATCGCGGCGAAAATCACAAAAGCCAATCCCAAGTGCGCGGTCAGGCGGTACTGGCTGACATGCGGATCGTTGACCAAACCGCTCATGACCATATACCAGCCCATGAATCCTTGCAGGCCACCCAATACGAATATTCCTGCCAGTTTGATGCCCAGCGGCCGGTCAATTTGTTTTTTCACCAGAAAATAAACAAACGGCACAAAAAATACCAGACCGATCAACCGGCCGAGTACGCGGTGGAAGTATTCCCACCAGAAAATGCTTTTGAATTCATCGACGCTCATGCCTTTATTGACTTGCTGATACTGCGGCGTGGCGCGGTATTTTTCCAGCAACACATCCCAGTCTTGCTGCGTGATGGGCGGCATGGTGCCGACAATCGGCTGCCATTCGACAATGGAAAGCCCGGAGTCGGTCAAGCGCGTAACACCGCCGACCACTATCATGGCGAATACCAGGGCACAACAAATTAATAACCAGATCGCAATAGGTTTTTGCATAGTCGTAAAATAAAAATTATTTCTGAAATTGAGTCCGGTAACGCATTACCGTTTTTATTTGGCACGCATCAAGCGTTGCTTGTCGCGCTCCCATTCCTTCTGTTTCTCGGATTCGCGCTTGTCGTGTTGTTTCTTGCCTTTGGCCAAGCCGATTTCCAGTTTGATCCTGCCCGCTTTATAGTGCATATCGAGGGGAACCAGCGTGTATCCGGCGCGTTCGACTTTGCCGATGAGCCGTTTGATTTCTTCCGCGTGCAATAACAATTTGCGGGTTCTGACCGGATCGGGATTGATATGCGTTGAAGCTGTCTTGAGCGGACTGATATGACTGCCAATCAAGTACAGTGCGCCGTTGCTGATAATAACATAAGCTTCTTTCAACTGAACCCGGCCATCGCGAATGGCTTTGACTTCCCATCCTTCCAGTACCATGCCGGTTTCGTACTTTTCTTCGATAAAATAATCGTGAAAGGCTTTTTTATTTTGTACTATACTCATGCAGGTATGAAATGGGTGGGAATCACTAGATTTCGTGTATTTTATCAGTTTTTCGATATTACCTCATGATACGGGGTGATTTACTTTTATGGCAGAAATAGAAAAATCAGTTTTGGTTGAATACTCGGCAAGCCAAATGTTTGCGCTGGTGGATGATGTGGCGAAATATCCTGAATTTCTCCCGTGGTGCGGCGGTACCTCCGTCGATCCGCAAGATGAAGTGACGACACATGCCACCGTCAAGATCGACTATCACCATATTCAGCATAGCTTTACTACCAAGAACAAACGCTTCCCGCCGGATTTGATCGAGATGAGTTTGCTCGATGGGCCGTTTGAACACTTGGACGGTTACTGGCAATTTATCCCGCTGTCGGATAGCGCGTGCAAAATCAAATTCCGCTTGCATTACACCTTCTCGCACAGGATTCTTGAGAAACTGGTCGGGCCGGTATTTCATATGATTGCAAACAGTTTCGTGGAACATTTCATCGAGCGGGCGGAAGTGATTTACGGCAAGCGTTGACGGCGCCGATGCAGATTGAAATCGCTTACGCGCTGCCGCAGGTTCAGTTTCTGAAAAAACTCGATGTATCTCCGGGGTGTACGGTTGAACACGCGATACGGTGTTCGGGCGTCCTGGATGAATTTCCGGAGATTGATCTGACTAAACACAAACTGGGTATTTTCGGTAAATTGACCCAATTGCAGGCTGTGCTGGAGCCACATGACAGGATTGAAATTTACCGGCCTTTGATTATCGATCCGAAAGAAGCGAGAAGATTACGCGCCAAGAAAAATAACCGCTGACTTTCCCTAGCTCAATTTCAAGGGAGTAAAAATGATCCGCGCTGTATTGATACTGCTTGCAACGTGCCTGCTGCTTTCCCTTTCCGCTTGCGCAACCAAAAAACCGGAAAAGAAAACGCCTGATGCGGAAGACCGCACAAAAATCCTCACACCCTTTGAGCAACTGTCGCTCAAGTCCGACGCAAAAACGGTCTTTGAAGATCAGGGCAAATTCATCCTGCTGGAAGGGAAAAAATGCATGCAGCGTGATAACGGAGCGGAACCGGTCACCCTGCTGCAATGGATTGAAATGCCGGATTACGTCGATAGTGGCACGGTCGTATTAAATGGCTGGGATTTACGCTATCTGAACCAGGATCGCGAAATCAACTCGATGCGGGCCGATATTACGCACAGCAAGCTGGTTAAAAATACCGGTTCCACGGTTCTGGTATTCGAGGCAAAAGGCACGCTGGAAGATCAGAATCGCAAAGACGCTTTTGAATTTTGTGTGTTTTATACCGCATTAGGTTACCACTCCACAGCAATTGATGCCACGATAGAAGAAGATCACAACGGTATCGAATCTTCGATAGTGCAGACTGAAAATCAAGGTGCGGTGGCCACATTGGAAAATACCGGCCACAAAGGCATGTTAAGAAAATACGATGCGGTTGCAATTATTCCGCGCGGATTTGATTTCCAATATACCGATACCTTTGAATGCGAATGGCGTCTGTGGCCGTGCCAATGGGGGGATCGCGTGGATTATCGCCTGTTGCAAGTGGCTTACAATTTGTCGCAAGCCAGTGCAGCACCCAGTCTCGGCGGTACTCCGCACTGGGTGACGCAGACCATTTTTAAGGATAACAACACGCACACGCACCGCATCAAAACCCGCGCCGCCCAGATCCGCGGCCGCAGTGTCAAACTGCATGGGGATTTCCTGGCGTTGAATCCCCGTACCGGAAAAACGGACACCTGCCGTAAAAGCATCGACGGCGTGGTGCGCACCCAAACAGTTCGCATCAATGAGCTGCCTTACGACTATGCCATTCCGATGCTGACCGGCTGGGAACTTGTCAACGAATGCGAACACCAGCGGGTACAGCGGGCAGGCATCTGGATTCACGACATCCGCTTCGATCCGCGAGCAGGCTACCTGGAATACAAAGTATCCTCCATCCTGCGCGACCAGGACGGCGCGCCCAGCTTCAACAGCGCACACCGCATCACCGTGTTGGGGCTCAACCGGCTGTCATCTTCGGAGAAGAAACGGGCGCCGCGATTCCGGTTGAAAATCCGGGAGTAATCACTTCCAGGAACCTGAAAAATTTGGGAGCTGTAGTAAATTGGCTAATAAGCTCAGCGAATCTGCTACAGCCCCAGCATTTCAATTCCTCTTAAACTGCCGCTCTCGACAATACAAACGCGCGCACCGCGCTGGCATCGTAACCAAGTTCGCTGGTCCAGCCGTCTGTTGCCGTGGCATCCACGTACAGATTTTCGCTGAATCCAGCGACCGGGCAGCCGTCGATCGCGCAACCCGGAGGCAGGTTATCGTTCAGCAGATTCGATACCGCGCGGGTGGTTGAGAACGAGCCGCTGCCAACGGGGTCCCAGCCGCCGGGAGCAGGGAGTTGCAGCACGCTATTGGCTCCGCGAACCACACCGAAGTGATAGCGCGCGAATCCATGCGGATGTTTGGCTTGCCATGTCATTGTGACAGAGTCTTTAGCCGCATAATTCAGCACGCCGCAGCACGGATCGGCTGCCAAGGCCCCGATAGTTGGCGCGTCGATACCGGCAAAGCAGTGATTATTATCGACGTGCAGCGTCACGATCATGCTGTTGCCGGAAACCAAACCGAGCGGCGCGGCAGCGGTGGTATAAATCGTGCCGGTAAGATCGGGCACATCCGGCACGACATACTGAATGCCTGATGCCGCGATGTTGACCGGCTGACCGGTGGCATTGAATAAATCCAGCTTGAGTTGATACTTGCCGCTGTTATCCGCTCCAACGGTATCGCCATTGCCGTCATATGTCATGCCTGCTGCCAATTCCTGCGTCGGGAATTTCGCATTACTGAAATGCTCAACGATCTCGCTGATATGCGGCGGTGCATCCCAAACCCCTTCGGGCGCGACCGACGGGTAGGGAATCTCGAACAGATCGGGCACCATGTGACCGGCGCCGTCGTCGGCGTTCTTAGGCCCGAGCAGATATGGTGTCCACGCGGGCATCGGTCCGGTCGGCGTATTCACATCGTGGCGGTAATAGTGATAAACCGCGCTGCTCAGCGGCACGAAATCGCCGCTGTCGCCTTTACGCCAGGAAACCCGGTAATACTTCACGCCGAGCGCTTCCAATGCATTGGAAAACTCCAGACGTGGCCGCAGCAAACTGCCCCACGGCGCGCCGCTATCGGTTAAACCGCGATTGTCGTCGTCAGTGCTGCCTTGCAGCGACGGCGCGGTTCCGTAGATATGGCTTAACGCATGCGCGCCGATGGCAAGAAACGCGACCCAATTAGCGGGGCCGATCACCGGTGGGCAAGGTGAGCAGATTTGCGCCAGCGGATGCTTGGTGTACAACGTGACCTCGCTGCCGCAGACGTAATCCCAATGCGTATGGCACGAGACCGGCTTGGGTTCGTAAATCGTCACATCCAGGAAACCGAACAAACGCTGGCGCGCTTTGAAATAAAGATCGGGAATGTCGGTATCGTTGCAGCTGCGGAAAAACACCGTTTGAAATTTTCCACAGGCATCGGTGGTCGTGGTCGCGACTTTTTGCTTGGTCACCAGCAGCGGGAAGAAACGGCAGAGCAACGGACGGATAATGAACGCATGGTCGATCAACGCTTGCTGGAATTGCAACCGGCTGCCGGCTTTGGCGATATATTTCAATTCCGTCGCGTTCGCGATTTCATCGAACGCATCTGCGGTGTCTTCCGGCGTAGCGGCTTCCTGCATGGCGCCCGAAGCCGCCATCATCATGCGCCGCTCGAATGGTGCCGGATCGGGTCCCGGGCCGGGCCACGGAAACGGTTCGGGGACTCGCGGCAGATCGACGACCGATGGCCATGGGCGCGGACGAACGATCACATCGCGCAGCCGGTCGATAATCGCGTCCGGCAGCTTCGGAATCAAGATATGCAACGGATCGACCTCAAAGACCTCGACCGTCGCATTGCACACCGGATACTCGACCGCCGTGCCGCCGACGGTAATCCGTTTCATCAGCTTTCCGCGCACGAAACACGCGCGGAGAAACCAGCAATGCCAAATATCCGGAAACACGCGGAACCGCAATTCCTTGACCGGATTTTTCGGATCGGCCAGCAGAAACTGCTGCTGTGCACCGCGGCGCATCAAATCGTCGTACCCAGCGTTTTTCTCCTCGGATGCCGGACCAACCAGGATGCGCAACCGTTCCTTACTAGCAGATACAGGAATGCGCAACGCCGCTTTGCTGCCATCTTTAACTGGCGCAGAGGTAAGTATGTTTCCATCGGACGAGAATGCATACGCAAAAACTTCAGGGGGTTTGGTATCGCTTGTAACGTCAACCAGCTCAGTGACGACGATAAGCTCGTAGAATCGGGGATTGTCTTTTATGGCCATGATGTTCTCCTTATCAGAATGATGTGGGCAGACTATTGATTAACAGTCTGTAGAGAAACAGAATTTGGAACAAATGACAGATTTAAGCACTGCTGGCCGGATTCGCCGATCGCAGCAAAATCAGCATAACAGAATTAACCGCGCGAATGAGGCGTTTCGCACTACGGCTTAAGAAATTCTATCAAGTTGATCTAATAGTGCTTTGATGTAGCTCAATATTTTGAGCATAGATTATTCGCAATGTTAAGAAACGTTTAAGTAACTAGTGCCGGATTGCATGGCGCGGAAGGAACCCCAACAACGTCGCTGTTGGGACACCCGGTTGACTGCGGAGTGAGGGGCGGGCGGGAAACCATCAGCACACACTGGCGCCCGTTATTTTTTGGTTTGCAATGTTGATTGCGAACGAGCACTGAAACTCTTTTCCATCCTGGGAACGAAGGCACTGCATTTCTCCGATGGTCTTTATCATGGCCCCGTCGCCGGCACACTCGTCTGGTTTGGGGTCAACTTTCATGGCATTGTATAAATCTCGTGCGGCAGCGCCGGACAATTCGAGGTGTAAGTGAGTGTCCCGCGCTTCGGATGGCGGTGGATCAATCACTGTTTGACCTGCGATGCGGTATTGGCCGGAAAGTGAATTGTATTGCCATGCAGCAACCGGCAAGACAGCGAGCAGCAAGAGTATGGTAACGATGCTTCGTTTCATGTTGCACTTAATGTGGAGCTGAGGGGCGCCGTGTGGCTTTATCGCGCAGCACCTATTGTAGGGTAAGTGTTAAAGCCTTGGCGTGGAAGTACCGGCAGTTTTAGGAAATGAACTCCATTGGTGCATTCGTCCCAAGCGAAAGAATAGGAATTGCTCAACGTAATAGGATCGCCGTATGGTCTGCTGGTTTTGTATGTCAACACGGTCCCTGCCTCGTAGCTCTTGCCATGTCTGAAATCGAAGTCAGCCGTTTCATCCGAGTAGCTGTCTTGATTTATGTAGTGGTGGTGATCAGTTGCAACGATCAAGAAGCCGAGGTCAGCGAAACTACCGTATGCCTCAAGGTTCTGAATATCCGAGAACACATCATACCGATTGTTCGGTTCTCGATGGTTTACGTACTTGAAAAATTTCAACTCTATGGCGCAGCTATTCTTGGTTTTTGTTTCCAGATTTTCAAACGAAACCCATATATCAATCTTAGCTTTAGTCGTGCCACTTTTCTCGAAGTAGCCATCGGACAAGAGAACGGGCTTTTCCAATTCAATTGAGAACAACTCATTTTTGCTGCACTCGTATAGTTCTCCCGTAGATTTCAGAATCGATGCAAGTTGAAGCTGTAGGGATGCTTCGTTTTCAATGCAAATGCGACCGCCATTGATCTTTTCGCGAAGGCGGAAATATGCAAAATCCACAATTTCTATGAGGCGATCTCGATACATTTTCGGAGGCTCTAACGATATATATAAGACATTTTGTCCAATAATTCTGCCAAGAATATCTTCATACTATTTCTAATATAAATTGAATAAAACAGAATGTAATATCAGACCGTTATGTTTTTACTGGAAGCTTATGGCAGGGTGTTTTGATTTAATAGCTTTTGCCAGTCTCGCAACCGGCGGGGTTTTCCGATACCCTCGGCGCATCCTCGCCAATCATCACTGGCTTACCGTCTCGGCAGACGACGGCGTACTGACCCAAGCGGCGTTTCCTTTCAAGTGCCTGCG
>SSFX01000012.1:0-65164 GCA_008015635.1 Nitrosomonas oligotropha | reverse complement strand
GCAACGTCTTGAACCGTTGGTTGGTACTATTACGCGGGACAAATTCCTGTAGCCTGGCTCGTTTCAGTACGTCATAAATCGTTGGACGGCTGACGTGGAAGTGTTCTGCCAGCTGAACTACCTTCCACAACCGGGTTTGATAAAGCCGCCAAATTTCCTGGCAATCCAATAATGTTAACCGAGTGCGTTTGTGTATGTTCATCTACAGTATTCTCCTGAATACTGTAAACAATGCTAGGAATTCTTACAGGTATAGGCATTATTGCCTCAGTAGCATTTTCACCCAGAAGAGATGAGACATTAGTCAAGCTTGAAAGTGAATATCTGTTTGAAATGAATGCCACTTTTGTTTCGGTTCGGCGTAATCATTATCTGCGTAGCTATGCGTACCGGTTTATTGAGCTTTGTATTCCAACATTGACTGAATCGATTATTCGTGCCGGCGTAAAACCATTGATTGACGCTGAATAAAGGAGGGGGGCGATAGGTTTTATCCGACTGATCAAATAAATGACGTCATTTGATTGTTCTGATCGGCAAATCGAAATAATTGATTTGCCGGTAGTCTCAGCAACTTAATGTGATACTTTATTTCTGAGTTTATCTTTGAAGCAAGCGGTATAATTCAGTAGTATTCTCCTGATACTTGATTAACAAGAGATATTTCCGGGCTGATGTGAAATGGCGGGCAAGTCTTGTGTGGAACCAATTATTCGTACTGATATCTCAAGTCTATGCTTTATTTAATACTTGTCATCGTTATCGCTGCGCTCATAGTGGGCCCGTCTTACTGGGTTAAGCATACCCTGGCAAAATACAGTCATCCTGAAGATCGTTATCCGGGCACCGGCGCTGAGCTGGCGCGTATTTTGCTCGATTGGGCCAATTTGCAGACGGTAAAGGTCGAAGTGACGGAACAGGGCGATCACTATGATCCGATCGAAAAAGTAGTGCGTCTAACTGCGGATAAATTTAATGGCAAATCGCTCACGGCGATTACGGTTGCGGCGCATGAAGTCGGGCACGCCATTCAGGACCGTGATGGCTACTTGCCGCTAAAATGGCGGACACGCCTGGTGCAAATAGCCGCTCCAGCGGAAAAATTGGGCGCGGTGATTTTGATGATCGCACCGATTGTTGCAGTGGGCCTGCGTGCACCGGCAGCGGGTGCTCTGTTTCTCGCGGGTGGCTTGTTGACGTTGGGTAGTGCAGTGATCGTGCATATGGTGACGCTGCCGATGGAATTACATGCCAGTTTCGCGCGGGCGCTACCGATGCTGGAGCAAGGCAAGTATCTCATTCAAGGTGACGAGCCGCATGCGCGCAGGATTCTGCGTGCCGCAGCGTGGACTTATGTATCCGCTTCGCTCATGGCGTTACTCAATATCGGCCGGTGGTGGGCGATTCTCCGGCGCTAATGCTGCTGAATTGCGGGAATGCCGCAGTATGTGTGTGATATTCCGTCTTGACCCTGTCATACGGGCAACTTACCATACAAGATTAGAAATTGAATTGATAGGCTAATCCATTAGGGATTAGTATTTTTTGTTAGAGGATAAATATGGTGCAATTGGTTGGGCAACAAAAGGCAAAAGCAGTACGCGGTTTTACACTGCTTGAATTACTCGTGGTCATGGTTATCATCGGTTTGCTGGCTGCTTATGTCGGGCCTAAGTACTTTTCGCAGGTCGGCAAATCGGAAATAAAAATGGCGCAAGCGCAAATCGATGCACTGGAAAAGTCGTTGCATCAATACCGTTTGGATGTAGGTAGCTATCCGGGCACGGAACAAGGCTTGACCGCGCTGGTTACGCGCCCCAATAATGAGGCGCGCTGGCAAGGGCCTTACTTATCCAAGCTACCGCCAGCTGATCCCTGGGGCCGCCCTTATGTGTACAAATATCCGGGTGAACGCGCCGAGTTTGATTTGCTCTCATACGGCAAGGATGGGCAACCCGGCGGTGAGGGCGAAGCGGCTGATATTACCAACTGGTAAATTCCGCGCATGCGTTATGAAGTGAAGGCCGTGATGTCCGGACAAGGTACCGTGCATCTTGAGCTGGAAGCGAACAGCGAGGAGGAGGCTCGCCGCCAGGTTGTTGAACAAGGCGGTATGGTTTTAAGCATACGGCGTAGCTTCTCGGGTTTTTCGCTGAAAGCGAAGAGCCATTTTCCGCTGGTTCATTTCAGCCAGGAACTGCTGTCATTGCAGATTGCCGGTTTAAGTCTGGTTGAAAGCATCGAAACGCTGCTCGAGAAAGAACAGGATAGTAGTAATCGCAAAATTATCCAGAATATCCTGGATCGATTGTATGAGGGAGTGACATTCTCACAAGCGCTGCAAGAATTTCCGCAAGCATTTCCACCGCTCTATATCGCCACGGTCCGCGCCAGCGAACGTACCGGCGATCTTGCGGAAGCGCTGACCCGTTTTATCACCTACCAGACACAGATGGAGTTTGTGCGCAAAAAACTGGTTGGCGCGTCGATTTATCCCGTACTGTTATTGGTGATCGGTTTTCTGGTGTCGATTTTTCTGATGGTTTTTGTGGTGCCTAAATTCAGCGCTATTTATGATGATATGGGCAGCGATTTACCCTGGTTATCGTTACTACTGATTAAATGGGGCCAATTCGTTCATGAACGCGGCTGGGAATTGGCCATTGCAGCATTGGCGCTGCTGATTGCGGCAGGCTACACAGTTAGCCGGTCAACCTTTCGCGCCAGTGTCATGCAGTTCCTGTGGCGCATTCCGGCGATCGGCGAGCGCATGCGTGTGTATCAGCTGGCGCGCTTCTACAAGACGTTGGGCATGCTGCTGCGTGGCGGCATTCCCATCACGCAAGCGCTGGAAATGGTCAGCGGATTATTGCAAGCGCATTTCCGTCCCAAAGTCGCGGCTGCAGCCAAGCATATCCGCGAAGGTAGAACGATTTCCAGCGCAATGGAATTGGAAGGACTGACAACGGCAGTGGGCAATCGCATGCTCCGCGTGGGCGAGAGAACGGGTTTAATGGGCGATATGATGGAACGGATCGGTAATTTTCACGATGAGGAAATTGCGCGTTGGGTCGAATGGACAACCAAATTGATAGAGCCACTACTGATGGCGGTCATCGGCATTGTAATTGGCGGGATTATTATTCTCATGTATATGCCCATATTTGAATTGGCGGGAAGTATCAATTGATCGAAGCGCAGGCGCAATCCGTAAACAAGCCGCTGATGGAGATCAATCATCTGGCCGACGCGCAGCAAAAAGCGCTCGAACAGAATGTGTCCGTCATTCAGGTTTTGGAAGAAAAAGGCGGTTATACGCCTGATGAACTCATGCAGCAGCTCGGCCAGCTTCTACATATGCCGGTACTGGACATGAAAACGATTCACGCACTCAGTCCCGCTTTTGATGTGCTCTCGTTTGCCGAAGCCATGATGCATGAATGTGTTTTATTTCGCCGCGAACAAGACTATCTGCTGGCAGTCAGTAATCCATTTTCAACAAAATTACGGGCATGGGCGGAAGAACGCTTCGCTGTCGCCGCTGAGTGGTATTTGGTGCATCCTGCTGATTTGAGCGCCTTTTTTGCTCAGCAGGAAAAAACCATGCGTGCCATGGATCAAGTGCTGCCTTCCACAGAGCTAGATAAAATACAAAGCGGTGTTGAGGATTTATCGTTAAAAAGCATCAACGAAGGTACCAGCCAGGTAGTGCGCTTGGTACATTCCACTTTGTATGACGCACATAAATCACAGGCCAGCGATATTCATTTGGAAATGACGGCAGGTGCACTGTCGATAAAATACCGCATCGATGGCGTACTGAGCTCGATCGGCGTGATCCAGGGCGCGGACTTGGCCGAGCAAGTCATTTCCCGGATTAAAGTGATGTCCGAGCTCGATATTGCCGAACGCCGCGTGCCGCAGGATGGCCGTTTTAAAGTTTCTATCCAGGGACGGGAAATCGATTTTCGCGTTTCCATCATGCCGAGCATTTTCGGCGAGGATGCCGTATTGCGTATTCTGGACCGGCAAGCATTGTCTGATCATATTGAAGGATTGACGTTAAACCAATTGGGTTTTAATCAGGCGGCGATTGCCAGTATCCGCCGTCTGAGTTCGGAACCGTATGGCATGCTGCTGGTTACCGGGCCGACCGGGAGTGGTAAAACGACATCACTCTACGCTGCGATTTCTGAAGTGAATAAAGGCAGCGATAAAATTATTACCATCGAAGATCCGATCGAGTATCAGCTTCCGGGTGTGCTGCAAATCCCAGTGAATGAGAAAAAAGGACTGACGTTTGCGCGCGGATTGCGTTCAATCCTGCGGCATGATCCCGATAAAATCATGGTGGGTGAAATTCGCGACTCGGAAACGGCGCAGATTGCCATTCAGGCGGCGCTGACCGGTCACTTGGTTTTTACCACGGTACACGCCAATAACGTATTTGATGTCATCGGCCGGTTTTCGCATATGGGTGTGGATCCTTACAGTTTTGTGTCTGCTTTGAACGGAATCGCCGCGCAGCGCTTAGTGCGTTTGTTATGTCCGCACTGCTCGGTTGATGAGCGTCCGGATGATAAGCTGATCGAAGAATCCGGAATTCCCATCGACGAAGCGGATCAATTCAAGTTTCGCAACGGACGAGGTTGCGGTCAATGCCGTGGAAGCGGTTACCGGGGAAGAAATGCAATTGCCGAGATTTTGATTCTGAACGATGAGATTCGTGAGCTGATCGTAGCGCAGGAGCCGATACGCCGCATCAAGGAAGCGGCCAGGAACAATGGCACCCGATTCCTGCGGGAGGCCGCTTTGGATATGGTCAAGCAAGGCTCAACCAGTTTAGAGGAGGCCAATCGTGTCACCATTGTGGCGTAATCAGGTGCGGGTCTTCCTGGCGCCCGGACGAATTGATTTGGTGCGTTCAACGCGCGGTTTCAAACCGGTACAGGCAGCCAAGGTTACCGTGTGGTGCGAGCCTGCGCAGGATGCCCCGGTTTGGCAGGCAGCTTTGCAGCAATTGGAAAAGCACTTGATTGATGAGCCTGGAGCGGAATTGAGCGTGACGGTATCCAATCATTTTGTACGTTACGTCGCCCTATTGCCGCAAGCCGAGATCGCAACGCCGGAAGAGGTGAATGCCTATGCCGCGTTCCGCATGCGCGAGGTGTATGCGGAACGGGTTGATTCGTGGGCGTTGAGTGTGAGCGAATGGACGCCGCTGAGCGGTGCGGTGTGCGCCGCGATTCCGCGCGATTTGATGGTGCAGCTGGAAGAGATGGCGGCGCGGTGCCGCTGCACACTTAAAGAGATCGAGCCTTATTTTGCGTCGGTTTATGATCGCTGGCAAAAATTGCTTGATGGCAATAAAACCTATTTTGCGGTCATTGAAGCCGGACGTATTTGCTTGGCTGTACTGATTAATGGAAGCTGGCACAGTATCCGCAATCAGCGCATTTTGCACAATGCCGCGGCTGAATTGCTTGCGGCATTGGATCAGGAAGCCATCTTGACCGGAAGTAAGGAAGCGGTTGAATGGGTTCATGTGTTTGCGCCGGAACATGCGGATTTGACGCTGCCGGAACAGTGCGGATGGTGCATTGTGCCGATGCCGGTTGAGAAAATACCGGCATTGCCGCATTACCCATCCGGGCTGGTTGATGATGACGGGGTAAATCGATGCCACGCTTGAGACTTAAGTTTCCGGATCGCGGCCAATCCGTTCCGCATATCGATTTTTCCATCCTGCTGATCGGATTACTCGTGCTTGCCGGTGTGCTGCTGCAATTCCGCCAAGTGACTGAAGAAGTGAATCACTGGACGAATCGGGTCGAGCGGCTGGAGAAACAACAGCAGCAGAAAGCTGAGCCGCGCACACGTTCAAGCCCTCGGATAAAAGAATTCAGCCAGGAAATCCGCAAGGAAATCACGCAAGCCAATGCGATACTGGATCAGATCAATTTGCCTTGGGAGACCCTATTCGATGCCATCGAACATGCAGCAACGGAAGAAATCGCCTTGTTATCCTTGCAGCCGAATGTGGCCAGCCGGACACTGCGTCTTAGCGGCGAGGCAAAGAGTATGTCCGAACTACTCGATTTTGTCGAAGCGCTTGAGCGTGAGCTGGTTTTTGAAAATGTACATTTGTTAAACTACAAAGTTAAACAAGATAATCCGCACCGGCCGATTATTTTTCTCCTGACTGCTGCATGGATGCAAGTTTCTTGAAGACCGGAACAATCCAAACACAGCTTGACCGATTGATGCTGCAACTGCGCTGGCAGGCAGGCCGTCTCGGCACGATTGGAAAAATCGGCCTGGGTCTAATTGTTGTCGCCGGTATTTATTTTTTCTCGGCGGTTTTGCCGCAAGACTCCGATCTGCAAAAGCTAAAAGAACGAGCTGAAACGCTGCAACTGCAGGAGTTGGCGAAGCAATCCCCGGGGGAAATGGAAAGCGGAAAGAAATTGAATAGCGATCAGGCATTGCAAGTATTTTATGATTACTTCCCGCGTATCGACTCATCGCCTTTCTGGATCCGTGAACTGGTGCAATTGGCTAAAAAGCATGGCGTTGATCTGAGCAGCAGTGAATATCGTCTGATGAATGAGAGTGACGCGCGTTTGGCTCGTTACGAGATGATATTGCCGGTAAAAGGCCGCTATCCGCAAATTCGCGCTTTTATGGCGGAAGCGCTGGTCAAAGTTCCTGCCATGGCTATTTCCGCGGTTGCACTTAAACGTGAAAATATAACTTCCGACAAGCTTGAAGTCCGCCTTGAAATTAACCTTTACTTGAACAAATAAGCGCAATGGATCAAGCTGAGAGAAAGCGGAAATTGATGATAGGCGGCGCATTGCTGGCCACATTAATCGCTGCGGTCCTGGTTGAAGAGGAAGAAACATCGACGGATATCGTAGAAACCGTGCAACCAGTGAAGACAGCAAGCACGAGCAGAGATCGGGCAAAAAATCAAGAAAGCAGCGCGGAGCTGTTGGATGTCGGTAAACTTGGACAGCGGAAATTCAATCCATTGGCGGGAGAATTGTTTGCATCCACGACATGGGCGCCTAAACAACCGCCAGTCAGCTTCGAGCAGCAAGCTGCGCTGGCTGAGCAAATAAAAAAAGCCGCACCGCCTCCTACGCCCACAGCACCGCCGCTACAGTTCAAATATAGCGGCAAGGCTGTTACGGACGACGAAACTTGGGTCTTTCTGTCGCAATCGGGAGAAAATTTCGTTACCAAGATCGGCGGAAAAATTAATGACAAATACCGGTTGGATTCCATCAATGACAGTACAATTGCCGTCACTTATCTACCGCTCAATATAAAACAGACGCTCACTATTAACAATAAAATCGCAGGAACGTTCCGATGAAAAGCTGGAGAACCATTGTCCTCATTATTTTGCTCGCATTGATTGCCGGGTGCGCAATCAATAACAGAACATTCGGCACTAGGAATATCGCATTTGACGATGGGCAGAAACTGATTGCGCAAGGTCAACTTGAGAGCGGAATTGCAAAATTAGAACAAGCACGGCGCGAGGAACCTGAAAACAGAGACATTCAGACCGTAGTTTTGCGCTTGCGGGAGGAAGTTACTGGTAAGCTCCTTTTTGATGCAGAAAATTTGCGCTATGCAGGAGAATTAGATCGCGCAACACAAGCCTTTCAGCGCATTCTCAGCTTGTTTCCCTTCAACGAAAGAGCCAAAGAAGGTTTGGAGTCCATAGCATTAGATCGTCAACATATTGCTAAAGTGGATACAGCGAAAGAGCTGTTAAGAAATGGAGAGGCAGCCAAAGCTGAGACACTGGTGCGTGCGGTGTTACAAGAGAATCCGCAACAATCGCATGCGCGTCAGTTGATTTCGGAAATCAATTTAAATCTATCGCGCCCTGAAGTTACCCATCTCGCATTAGAATCTGCATTCAAAAAATCAGTCACGATGGAATTCAAAGATACTGATCTCAAATCTGTCTTTGAACTGATGTCACGGACTGCCGGGATTAATTTCGTGTTCGACAAAGACATTCGTCAAGACACTAAGATTTCCATTTTTGTGCGCAATAACACCATTGAAGATATTCTCAAATTGATTTTGACGACGAATCAACTAGCATACAAGGTACTGAATAACAATTCGTTACTGCTCTATCCCAATACGCCGGCCAAACAGAAAGATTATCAAGAACTGATCGTGCGCAGTTTTCAGATTGCGCATACCGATGTCAAGCAAATGGTAGCGATGGTCAGAGGCATCGTCAAAGCGAAGGACATTTATGTCAATGAGCAACTCAACCTATTCATTATGCGCGATACGCTTGAGGCCATTCGCTTGACTGAGCGACTGGTCAGCTTGAATGATTATGCAGAACCCGAGGTCATGCTCGAAGTTACAATTATTGATGTTTCTCGTACTAACAAATTTTTACTGGGGCCAAATTTCCCTCAATCACTTCAATATAGTTGGGCTGGCCCCGCTGCTCTTACCGCTGGTGCAAATGTTCTCAGTAATTTTAACTTCGATGGCCTCAAGAGTTTTGGCATGACTACTCAAGCGACCATTGATTTTCTTCAAAATTTTTCAGCGGGTGATATATTGGCTAATCCCAGAATTCGAGTCAATAATAAAGAAAAAGCAAAAATCCATGTAGGCACTAAAGAACCCTTCTTTACCGCTAATGTTCAATCCGGTGCCATTGGTGGTGTTGTGACCGCAACACCGACGTTTATCGATTTGGGGGTCAAGCTCGATGTTGAGCCTCGCATTGGGTTAAATGACAATGTAACACTAAAAGTTACACTGGAAGTAAGTTCTCTTTTAGAGACAATAAAAAGCCCGCAAGGAGCTACTGCTCCACGCGTCGGAACGAGGAATGCTGAGACTCTTCTCACTTTAAAAGATGGAGAAACGCAAGTTATCGCAGGTCTTCTGGATAATCGAGAAAGGAAAAGTATCAAAGGCCTTGCAGGATTGATCAATATTCCCGGACTGGATCGATTGACATCGAGTCAAGATATTGAAAGAACAAAGAATGAAGTGATATTGCTGATAACGCCTCGTATAATCCGCAATATTCCCAGACCGACTAATTTAGAAAGTGAATATCACTTCGGTACCGCCAGCGAAGCGGGTAAATTGCCCGTTACCATTAAAAAAACAGCTGCGCAATCCCTGTCAATCGCACCGGTCGGATCGGGCCGCGGTGTTGCGGCTGCGCTTCAGGATGTTTTTTCTCCGCCAGCCGAGGGTCAAGAACCGCCACCGAATCCATTTGCCAGTGTTGCAGCTTCCGCATCCGGAGTGCCTTCGCTTACTCTGCAATCACCAACCAATGTGGGTCTGGGTAAGGAATTTTCTGTCAGTGTGCGGCTGGTTGGCGCAAAAGCAACGGTTAATTCTGACTTAGTGTTGAATTATGAAGCGAGTTCGCTGGAAGCGCTGGATGGTGGGGATAAGTCAGGTACACGCGTGATCAAATTAGGTAAGGATCAGCCTTCCGGTCTGGCGGCGCAGCTTCGCTTCAAGGTGATCGCAGCAAACCCGGGTACAACAGAAATCAATATCCAGAATGTAAACGCGGAAGATATGGAAAATGGTCAAGCGGTCGAAGTGACGCCGCCGCCGCCAGTCAGTGTCAATATCAAATAATCGGCTTATGGCTGTATCCAGAGTTTCCGTGAAGCACAGAGGATTTACGCTGATTGAATTAATGATCGTGGTGGCGATCATGGCTATTTTGGCGACAGCCGCATTGCCATTGCGGGAGCTCATGGTGAAACGCGAGAAGGAGCAGGAGTTGCGCGTTGCATTGCGACAGATACGAACGGCCATCGATGCCTACAAGCAGGCTTCGGATGAGGGGCGTATCACCAAGAAGGCCGATGAATCGGGTTATCCACCCCGGCTGGAGGAATTATTCATGGGCGTGCCGGATATCAAGAGTCCGGATAAGAAGATTATTTATTTCCTGCGCCGCTTGCCCCCTGATCCACTGTTTGTCGAACTGGATGTTGCCGGTGTTTCGGCGACTCCGGCTGCGGATACTTGGGGGAAGCGCAGTTATGAAAGCCCATGGGATAGTCCCAAAGAAGGCGACGATGTTTATGACGTTTATTCACGTTCGGAAGCCATCGGCCTGAATGGCATTCCTTACCGGGAGTGGTGATGATAAACCTATCCGGGACCCGGAGATCCAGAGGATTTACCTTAATCGAGCTGCTGGTGGTTATGGCGATTATCGCGACGTTGTTGAGTATTGTCGCGCCGAAGTATTTTAATTCTATCGATAAAGCCAAAGAAGCCGTGTTACGGCAGGACTTGGGTATTATGCGCAATGCTATCGATCAGTTCTATTCGGACTTCGGTAAATATCCCATTGACTTGGCGGAGCTGGTCGATAAACGCTATATGCGCAGCGTGCCGAAAGATCCCTTTACCGAAAGTGATAAAACCTGGGTCGAGGTTCCTCCCAAGAACGAGACGGAATCGGGCGTCTATGATGTTTATAGCGGCTACTCGGGAAGAGCCCTGGATGGCTCGTACTATCAAGAATGGTAAATGACCGGGGTTTGCTCGAATTCTTGCGGTGCACATGATATGCCACGGCGGGAAAGCGGTTTTGTTTATCTTTGGGCTTTGTTCGGAGTCACTCTGGCGGGGATTGTCATGGCTGGGGTAGGTCAGGTGTGGCAGGTAAAAGCGCAGCGCGAGAAAGAAGCCGAATTGCTTCATGTGGGCGAACAATTTCGCAAAGCGATTATGTCCTATTACAACACCGGTACTAAACAATTTCCCGAAACTTTGGAGGAGTTGCTGGAGGATAAGCGCACACCGGCCATCAAACGGCATTTGCGTAAAATCTATATAGACCCGATCACCAATACAGCGGAGTGGGGCACCATTGAAGAACCTCCGCCCGGCGGTAATACGGTGTCCGGTAACAGTCCGGCAGCCAGCCAGAATGCAACGCCGGGTAATAATGCAGTGCCGGGCGGTAACCAAGCATCAGGCAGTAACCAGCCCTCTGGCAATAGCCTGGTGCCCAATACTGGCCAGACATCCGGTAACGCAACACCAAATCAGGCATCGAATAATGCGACACCGAACAGCAGTCCTGGTATAGGTTCCAATCTCACTAAGAGAATCACCGGTGTATACAGCCTATCGGAAAAGAAACCCATTAAGAAAGATAAATTTCCCGAGCAATATGCTAAATTCTCAGAAGCATTAACTTACCGGGATTGGAAATTTACGTATAAACCCGGTGAGGGCGGCAGCTCATCGAAACCGGCCTCCAATCAATCCAAGCCGAATACGGCACCGGGAGCTTCACCGTCAAATTCCCCTTTTGCGCCGCAATCTTCCTCAGGCGCAGCTTCGCCTTCTTCGCGTTCTTCGTCAGCGGGTAATGCTTCACCGTTCGCACCACAATCCGGTGCGCCAGCAAACTCATCCGGATTTGGAATGGATTGAGATCTAGTACGGTTGTACTAACTCATTGGAAATGAAATATAGAACAGCTGTACTGGGAAAAAGGTAGTGATTTCCCATTTCCATAAGTGGTGTGAGGAGTTAAACTACCGGTGTGTATGCGAATATACACGGGAAGAAGGAATTTATTTATAAAGTATTGAAAGAAATGGTTTCTTCTGTATTTTTTGCGATTTAATTCATTGCGAGAGTGAACGGATCCGGAGCTGCCGGATTTTGCTACACGTCGTGGAAACTAAAAGACAAGCAGTATTTAATGAGGTGTCTTATTTCCTGGGGTGGGGTTCATTGTCTACTGCTTATTATAAATATGGGGATCATAAAAATGAAATTACATCACTTAGCTTTTGTTGCAATGGCGGCCTTATTTTCAAATAACGCGATGTCATTAGGTACTGCCACGATTCATCTGAATGGCGGTGATTTTATTCAATCTGGAACGGTGACCAATACATCAGGTGCAGGCATTGACATTGTCCAAGTCGTTTACGATTTGGGTACACAGGCCGATGGCATTGCGATTTGGGAAATCAATAGCAGCACAGGCACACATTCAAATTTCCTGACCGGTAACTGGTACTCAACCGAAACATGGGGTGGTCTGACTGTTGGCAGCGGTGCTGATTTTAATTTCAGCGGTTTGGATATCGATTTGATTGAAACCGTAGCGCCACCGGTTGTGACCAGTTCTACACTCGGCGGTCCAAGCAGTTTAGCTCATGCAAGCGTTAGCGTTTTCTTCAGCGATGGTTCTTTCGGCACTGCAAATCTGGTGCAGCAAGATTGGACTCTCAGTCAGGATCTCGTCATCGGTGCTGTTCCGGAACCTGAAACCTATGCCATGTTGATCGCTGGTTTAGGATTGCTGGGTTTTGCCGCTCGCCGCAGACAACAAAACGTTTAATCTGAAATAAGCCGCAAAAAGGAGCGCTCGTTCATTCGAGAGCTCCTTTTTATTTTTCCCGATCAAGAAATACAAATATCATTAAGCTCCGGTGCTGCGATACGCCGTTACCTGAATTTCGATTTTCATACGCGGATCGGATAGCCCCGCAGTCAGCATCATGGCGGATGGTCTGACATCACCCAAGTACTTGCGCATCACAGGCCAGCATTTTTCGAAATCCTCCGCCTCGGGAAATACATATGTAACGCGCACCACTTCTTTCATGCTGGAGCCCGCTTGTTGCAATGCTGCTTCGATATTTTTGAAGCATTGCTCCGCTTGCTCCAATAAATCATCGGAAATGGTCATCTTGCTGTAATCGAAACCGGTTGTGCCGGATACCAGAATCCAGTTATCCGCGACCACAGCGCGCGAATAGCCGATTTCCTTCTCAAATGTAGAGCCAGAACTGATGAGTTTTGTTGCCATGTTGTGTCATCCTTGTGATTAGGTTTGAAATTTTTTGCGTAAGATACCACTATAATTGCGCAACGAACCAGTTTTTTACCGGCACCATCATCTAAATCCACCCACACCCATGGCTACCACATTCTACTGGCATGACTATGAAACTTTCGGCGCCGATCCCAGGCGCGACCGGCCCTCGCAATTTGCTGGCGTGCGCACCGATGAAGCGCTGAACGAAATCGGTGAGCCATTGGTTATTTATTGCAAACCGGCGCGCGATTATCTGCCGCATCCGGAAGCTTGTTTGCTCACCGGAATTACGCCGCAGCTTGCCGACGAACGTGGGCTGTTGGAACCCGAATTCATTGCGAGCATTCATACGCAGTTTGCGCAACCCGGCACCTGCGGTGTCGGATACAACTCGCTGCGTTTCGATGATGAAGTCACGCGCTTCACGCTGTATCGCAATTTTTATGATCCGTACGCGCGCGAGTGGCAGCAAGGCAATTCGCGCTGGGACATCATCGATCTGGTGCGTATGACGTATGCGTTGCGCCCGAATGGCATCGCCTGGCCGCAACATGAAGAAGGTCAGCCGAGTTTCAAGCTGGAGCATTTGGTCGCCGCCAACGGCATCGTGCACGAATCCGCGCACGATGCCTTGTCCGATGTGCGCGCCACCATTGCTTTGGCACGTCTGCTGCGCACGCAGCAACCGCGCCTGTACGACTGGTTGCTGCAACTGCGCGATAAACGCAAGGCAGCAGCACAGCTTGATCTGATCACACATAACCCGGTGTTGCATACCACGCGCATGTATCCGGCTAAAACCGGCTGCACGTCGCTGGTCATGCCGCTCATCACCGAACCGGGAAACAACAACAGCGTGCTGGTGTATGACTTGCGCCACGATCCGGAAATGTTTTTATCGCTTGATGCAGACGAATTGAGTCAATTGCTGTTTACCCGCAGCGATGATTTGCCGGAAGGCATGCAGCGGCTGCCGGTCAAATCGGTAAAAATCAACAAATGCCCGGCACTGGCGCCACGCAATACGTTGGATCAAGAAGCTGCCGAGCGCATTGCACTCGATTTGGACGCCTGCTACCGGCACTGGCAAATCCTGTGCGCAGCTCCTGATTTCTTTCAACGCGTCGCCACTGCGTATACCAGCCGTGCATTTGAGCTTTCCGGTGATGTCGATGTGGCTTTATATGACGGCTTTCTGGACAATGCCGATGCTGCGTCATTAGCCCAGATCCGGCGCGCTTCACCAAAACAACTGGCCAAAATGCGCTTTGATTTTCATGATCAGCGCTTGCCCGAACTGCTGTTCCGCTACCGCGCCCGCAACTGGCCGGAAACCTTGAAGCCGGAAGAGATGGAACGATGGGAGCAGATGCGCTTGCAACGTTTGACACAAAGTGATGGGAATATGACTTTTGCTGAATTCTCTGCGCTGATTGCGGTATTGCGTGAAGCTTACAAAACAGATGAAAGTGCTAGGCAAATATTGGATGAATTGGAGGTTTGGGGAAAGGATTTGTTGGGATTATGGGCCCGCTAGAGTGTGTTTGTTTTTCACCCAGCAGTTTAATTTTTCGCCGATTTGAATAATTAAATCGGCTTGGCGCTTGTATTCCCTTTCGAGAAAAGGCTCTAGCCATTTCGACGAATGGATTCTACCCTCGTGCTCAAAGGCCTCTAATTGCAATCCATAAGGTGGTTGATCGGCATCTTCAATCATGCTAACGGAAAACGGCGTCCCGATGATTCTCCTATGCTTGGAGTGATTGACAATGTCAGCAAGATATCGGTAATCGACATGCTCAGTCAATTGCTTCAGTAAGCCTTCAATCTCAGCCTTGGTCGGGTCTAGTTCCAATGCTTTTTGAACCGAGAACATCAATACTTTTTTAGATTCCAGGCATGTCTTTGTATCGAGATTCTGACCAGTCGAGAAATAGACAACGTGGGCAAGTGTATCAGACAAAGTGTGCATACTTTGCATGCATGCGACCATATGTGCCTTAGCTTGTTTGCGCCGGAGATAAAACTCGTTAGATTCGTCCTGATCTTTACGCAGAGCGAGCCTGATCAAGGCATGCGGATCATCTCTATCTTGAAGAAATTCTTTGAGTAGTTTCATGCCTTCTTGAAAATGGAAGCGCACGTAGAATTGTCGATCTAAAATCGAGTTAATACATGGGGACAATAAGTCGCTCTGTTCCTCGCCATACAGGCACGAAACATCTTCCAATAAGAGCTTAACGTTCCATTTCATGGTATTGGGTGTATCCTGTTCTCTAAATAAAGAAGTAACTTTGATCTCTAAAATATAACTTATTTCATAACCGTAACAAAACTTATCTTATCTTCGATCATGCTAAAATCCCGTCGCGTTTATTGATTAAAAATTCGCCTGGATTTAATTACTTCCCACCATGAAAAACAATTACCTTGAAAGAATACTGACCGCACAGGTTTACGATGTGGCGATCGAGAGTCCGTTGGAGCTTGCTGCCAATTTATCCGGGCGTATCCATAATCAGGTGTTGTTGAAGCGGGAGGATTTGCAGCAGGTTTTTTCTTTCAAGTTGCGCGGTGCGTATAACAAAATGATCAAGTTAGCGCCCGCGGTGCGCAATCGCGGTGTGATTGCCGCTTCCGCCGGTAATCATGCGCAAGGCGTGGCGCTGGCTGCCAAACGGCTCAATTGCTCCGCTACCATCGTGATGCCGGTGACCACGCCGCAAATCAAGGTGAATGCTGTCATGGGGCATGGCGCCACGGTCGCTTTGCATGGTGATTCGTATAACGATGCGTATGAGCATGCGATACAGCTGGCTGAGGAAGAACAGGCCACGTTTGTGCATCCGTATGATGATCCGGATGTGATCGCCGGGCAAGGAACGGTCGGCATGGAAATTCTGCGCCAGCATACCGGGCCGATTCATGCCATTTTTGTGCCGATCGGCGGCGGCGGGCTGATCGCCGGAATTGCGGCGTATGTGAAACGGTTGTATCCGAAAATCAAAATCATCGGAGTCGAGCCGGTCGACGCCGATGCGATGTACCGCTCGCTGCAAAGCGGCCGCCGGGTCAAACTGGCGCAAGTGGGTTTGTTTGCCGATGGCGTAGCGGTGCGGCATGTGGGCAAGGAAACCTTCCGCTTGTGCCGCGAACTGGTCGACGAAGTGATTCTGGTCGATACCGACGCCATTTGCGCGGCAGTCAAGGATGTATTCGAAGATACGCGTACGATTCTGGAACCTTCCGGCGCGCTGTCGATTGCTGGTATCAAAACGTATGTCGCGCGCGAGAAAATCCTGCATAAAACGCTGGTCGCGATCGCATCCGGTGCCAATATGAATTTCGATCGCTTGCGTCACATTTCCGAACGCGCGGAAATCGGCGAGCAGCGCGAGGCGGTGATGTCGGTGGCGATTCCCGAGCACCCCGGCAGTTTCAAGAAATTCTGCAATTTACTCGGCACTAAGAGTATTACCGAATTCAATTACCGCTATGCCGATCCCAAAGTGGCGCATGTGTTTGTCGGCGTATCGGTGCGCAATCAGGAAGAAACGCAGCAACTGATCAAAGAGTTAAAGCAGAGCGGCCTGGCCACGGAAGACATGAGCAACAACGAAATGGCCAAGCTGCATGTGCGCCATTTGGTCGGCGGGCGGGCGCAGGCGGTTAAGGATGAAATCATCTACCGCTTCGAATTTCCCGATCGTCCCGGCGCACTGATGAATTTCCTGAATAACCTGAGCCACAATTGGAATATCAGCCTGTTTCACTACCGCAATCACGGCGCCGACTATGGCCGCGTGCTGATCGGCATCCAGGTGCCGCCGGAAGAGAAATCCAGCTTCAGGGCTTTTCTTGACCAGTTGGGTTACCACTATTGGGACGAAACCAAGAATCCCGCGTATAAATTGTTTCTTGGGTAATACCATCCCATTCTCCACGCACGGAGTAATACCACCGTAACGACGTAACCGGGTCGCCAATGGTTCTTGCGATCCGGGCAATCCCCCTTCATATAAAGCATCTGTGGCAATATGCCACATTGACGCTGCCGGTACGCCCGCATAACAATGCAGGGGGCGTAACGGATATTCATTGCTGGAGTCCTGATTTTTTAGTTTTTCGTAATTCATCCCTAACGGTGGCGGGTAACCGCGCGAAGCCGTTCACCAATTCATTGTTACGGACTAGCTTTAATTGATAAAAATACTCTTCTGGCAGGCTGTGTTACATGCATTTTTTACCCTCGGTTTTTGATGGGAATTTAGAGCATTACTTCAGCGTCATCCGGGGAGGAATTGCCGTGCGTAGCCATTACGACTTGTTGAATTGGTTGCAAGGCGAAATGCAGCGCTATCTTCCGCATAAAATCATGCTCGCAGTCTGGGTTGACGGTGATGCGAACCGGGTTGAATACGATGTTGTTTCCACCTTGCCTGGCGTCAGAACCGGATCTATACATGCGGAAAAACTTTTCAGCTTGCAACGCGAGCTTTATAGTGTATGGCTTGAGCTGGGTCATGTGCCTTACAGGCGAAGCCTGGGTGCGCGCAATTTCCGGACCGGAAATTGCAGTCCGTCATGCTTGACTGGCGCGGTATTCCGCGGCATGCGGTCTTTACTCGTGCACGGCGTCAGCGATGAACGCACGGGCCAGGATTGTCTTTATATCATATTCAATTCGCAGGATAGTTTCGACGACACGGCGCTGGGTGTCATGGAAAATCTGCTGCCCTATCTCGATACCGCGTTGCGCCGGATCACACCGCTGAATCACCAGCATCAAGTTGTATTGTCTTCGGCGGATTTGCCGTACAGCAGGAAAAATTACGGATTGAGTGCGCGCGAAGCCGAAATAATGAACTGGGTCAGACTGGGCAAAACGAATGCTGAGATCGCGACCATTCTCGATATTAGTGCTTGCACGGTAAAAAACCATTTGCAAGCTGTCTTCAGAAAACTGGATGTCTATAACCGGGTGCAGGCTATTGCCAAGGTGGGTGCGGTCGCAAACATCGCTCATCCGGTCAATTTTCCACCGGTTTGCCGGGCAATCAAACAGCTATTCTAGAAATCGCGGTTGTTCACTCGAAAGGGATGCGACTAATAGATTCCAATGAATTCTTCCATGTTGAATAGTTTCATCCATTCGATGAAGCCGCTGCAATAAATCGTGCCGGGTCACTAAGATAGAGATGGGTGTAGCTTTTCAGGATCGACTGAATAACGTGGGAATTTACAGGTGATGATTGGCTCCAGGCATTGCTTCAGTCCGATTGGGTTTCGATTTCAATCCACGCATTGTTATGTGAGAAGATATTGATCTGTATCAAGAAATTTATAATCCATAAGATATATTTATAATAAAAGTATTTTATAATTTCGGTGTAATAAGCGTCTCTCTCAGCTAAGCGCTCGCTGGTCAAAAAGGTCCTTTTTTATGCATTTTGGAGGAGCAATTCCATGACAAACGTAACTGGAACAAACGGTAATGATATTATTTCACCGGCGCTTGTATCGGAAGGGGTCGTGGGGATCCCCACGGCTGGCGATGACATTATCTTGGCGCTAGACGGTAACGATGCCTTAAGCGGGGGCGGTGGTAACGACACACTCGATGGAGGCGAAGGCGATGATCATCTGATTGGAAATGGCGATGATTCGATGCCGGGCGCGCTTCCGGTTTTTTGGAATAAACTCGATTCAAGCTCGGGTAGTGCGGTGTATAGCGAAATCGGCCCGGATCTTGCCGATGCAGGCTCTGAAACAACCTTTGTCCCTGGATTCTTCGGTAATGCCGTCACATTAGCGGGTAGTTATAGCAGCACCCAGCGCATCCATAACCTGACATTGAACGGGCTTGATAGCTTGCTTTCGCCTAATCACGGGACCGTCGAACTGTGGTATTACCAGACTGCTGCACCAGTGGCCTTTCAATACAATGCCTACCGGTTGTTCGATGGGGCATTCGGGTTCGATCCCGGTATCGGCATCACAATCTATGAAGATGGAGACGCGAGTAACGGGGGTGGACGCATTCTTTTCAACCTCGGCAATGGCGCCGAGCTGGTCTACGCTAAGGATGCGAATGGTGATATCGGCTATGATGTATCGAGCCGATCAGGGCAATGGTTGCATATTGCCGCTACCTGGGATTCCGGCGGCATCAATGGAAGCGCTGACACCATGCGTGTCTATCTTAACAATGAGATTATAGAGACCAGTCAAACAGCACTGCCCGCAAGCGCATTTGGGTCGAGTGCCGACATCGCCGGTGGCAATGATGGGGAAATTGCTGGAAAGTTTCTCGCCGATAATCTGAAGCTTTGGGATTTTGCCAAGACTGATTTCTCGGATCGCTTTAGCGAGGGATTACCTGTTGCCGTCAGTGATGACGATATTCTGCTGGGAGGTGACGGCAACGATATATTGGAGGGGAATGGCGGAAATGATCTCCTGACAGGTGGGGCCGGTTCCGATTGCTTTGCCGGCAGCCCCGCCGATTTGAATGGCGACCGGATTACGGATTTTACTGCGGCGGATTCAGTCGTCGTGCAAGGTGTGCGTTTTAAAAGCACTGCACTTTCTGTCGAAAAGCACCCGGAAGGCTGGCTAGATCTCAGTATCGATACGGATGACAGCGGGTCTGCCGATACTTTTCTGAAGCTGGATGGGTTTTTCCATGGCATTTTCCAGGTGCTACCCAGTGCTCCGGAAGGTGACGCAACCACTGAAATCCGTTTTATTCCCGATCTGAGTAACCAAATGCCGGAAGCTGTTGATGACAACGCGGTGACTGCTTATGGAACGCCCGTCGCAATCAATATTTTAAGCAACGATTCCGATCCCGATGGTGATGTGCTGCAAATCGACGGGGTGACTGATCCTGTGTCCGGGTCGCTCGCGTTTTACTCGGATAGCGGCACCATCACCTACTTACCCAATGAAGGTTTTTCGGGTACAGACAGTTTTACCTACTCGGTTACCGATCGTTTCGGAGGAACAGACACAGCAACAGTATCAATAGCGGTCGAGCCTAGACCCGAGCACGCACCGGTTGCGCAGGATGATTATTTCTACGGCATGATCGGAGATACGGTTTTTGGTAATGTTTTGGCCAATGATTTCGATCCGGATGGCGATACGCCCGGAATTGTCTCGGGTCCTGTAGGCGTCAATGGCAGCTTTAGCGCAAGCGTCTGGGGTTCCGGGAACTATGGAACTTATGAAATCACCGATGGAAAGGGTGGTTTTGCGTCTGCGGCAATTTATGTGGATGGTATTCCTATACCAACTCCCGATCCAACTCCTTGGCCACCGGTAGAAGATCCTTTGCCGCCAGAGGAGGTTCCGCCTGTAAGTTGGCCTGTTCCTCCCGCATTTGAACCCTGGCCTCCAGAGGGATGGATTCCGCCTGAAATTCCGGATGAAGGCTGGTGGCTGGATACCCCGGGCGATGATACGAAAACGGGTACCGGTAATAACGATGGAATGATTTTTGGGGCCGGCAGTGATGTAGGTTCCGGCGGCGACGGTGATGACAAAATGAGCGGCAGCAATATTCCTTCTGCTAATTCTGTTGATATAGATGTATGGAGTAGCAAGACAACATCGAGCAACGAGAGCTACATTTGGTCAGAAGGCGTGACCGTAGATGGAGAACTCAAAGACAAAACTATTGTGGAGTTCCGTCAAGGGGATGACGGCAAGTTGTACTTTGCCGTTAACGTCAATGGTACGTGGGCGGGGGCTTATGAATATACGGGTGGTGATACACCCCCTTCACCCGATTCTCCATGGTACGACAACTTGCGGCCCGGCCAGAATTTAAATGACACCCTCTCCGGTGAGCGAGGAAACGATGTTGCCGAAGGCGGGATTGGGAATGATGTTCTCAAAGGTGGAGCCGATGAAGATGTCCTCAATGGCGGGGTTGGCGGCGACAGTCTTGATGGTGGCACCGGTGATGATGGGTTATGGGGTGATTTTGGCGACGATGAACTCTGGGGAGGTGACGGCGATGACCGGATGTGGGGTGGCCTTGAAAACTTGCCTTATTATCCCGATCAAGACCCCGGAGGGATTATGCCGTTGCCGTATTTCCCCGATGACGACTGGATGGATGGCGGAACGGGCAACGACTGGATATTTGCCGGTTACGGCAACGACATCATGTACGGCGGTGATGGTATTGATTCCATGTATGGCGGAAACGGCAATGATTGGATGAGCGGTGATACGGGTAACGACTGGATGTACGCAAGCGTTGGCGATGATTCCCTGTACGGCGGTAGTGGTAGTGATTCCCTGTTCGGCGGCGACGGCAACGATAATCTGTTTGGCGGCAGCAGCCCATCTCTGGTGGCAATGGTTAATGCATCCAATTTTGTTGTGAATGTCAGTAGTAACGATTTATTGTCCGGCGGTGCAGGCAACGATGGATTGGATGGCGGAGAAGGTGAAGATATACTCCAGGGAGGTTCCGGCACCGATATCCTGACCGGTGGCTTAGGCAAAGATATTTTTCAGGGTACGCTTGCCGAGCTGAATGGGGATACGATTACCGACTTTGATAAGAGCGATACGATCGAAGTGGCAGGCGTGCGTTTCGGGAACGATGCGCTGGCGTTTACCGGCAGTGTCTTATCAATTGATGCTGATAAGAATGGTATTATCGACGCCAGCATCAATCTTAATGGCGCATCCGCAGCCCATTTTGAGGCATCGCAAAGTAATCCAGGTAATGACGCTATGACCCGGATTCGGATCGTTGAATCGCCGGTTATCTCGATTACCCCGCTTGACGCCATTAAACCTGAAGGCAATACCGGCGGCACGTCTTTTACCTTTAAGGTTACCCGTGAAGGCGATTTGAGCCGTGAAAGCACAGTCAGCTATGGTGTCAGCGGCGAGATCGATGCCGCCGATTTCGCAAGTGGTGTTTTGCCGGGTGGAACGATTATTTTTACGCCTGGCAGCGCGGAACAAGTGTTAACTCTGAGAGTGGCGGGTGATACTACACCGGAAATGCACGAAGACTTCTTAGTAAATCTCTCTAACTCCATCAACGGCACCCTACAGCGTGCCGCAGCAATAGGTACAATTTTGAACGATGATCAATTGCTGATTAGAATTGGTGATGCCCCTATTCAGGCTCGGCCAGGTGTCTGGGAGCAAAGTTGGACGAATGAGCATGTATCCATTACCCATAAAGCTGATCTGACTAATGTGAATGAAGCTTACTCGCGTGTGTTATTCAGTACAGCTAACAGCGGCAAATTGGAAGGTGGCGATATCTTCCAAGGAGACCTAGGGGTAAGCGGGCAGACCCAGAAGAGCAGCGCCATAAAGCAGGAAATCGATGGCACTGAGGGCTTGCGTTTCTCACTGGATGAAAAAGCGAACCATGTAACTTTCAATCTCAGCAGTTTCTTCACCAACGACGATAAAACCGGCATGACTGAAGCTGGCAGAGTTCAATTCGTAAATCAAAACCAGATCGTCAAAGAAGTTTATTTTTCCGCTGATAATAGTAACGGTGAGAAAGAAATAAGTGTGGAGCTACCTGCTGGATTCACAGATATCGTCTTTGCATCCGGTGCGCTGAACAACGGAAATTTCGTCTACGGTGCTTACAGCAATGGCACAGGTAGTGGTTTTGGGGCAGCCCCAACCGCCAAGCATGGTAGCGATTATCTAATTGACGATGTGAGCTTTGGTTTTGGCGGAATAATCCCCATTGGCTCGACCTTGCCCCAAAATTCAATCGACTCTTTTGTCATTTGAATTACAAGTTTACAAAAGCGGTTAAATAAGCACCGAGTATTTCGTAAGGAGTAGCTAACAGAATTAAGACGACGTTCTGGATTGTACGCCAGCGTCGTCACCGGATCGTGAGAAAGACCGACTTGGAATCACGGATTTCGATGAATTCTTCCAGAAAGCAGATCCGCTACGAAATTGGAACGCATCATTCTTACGAATGGTAGCGTTGTAATTTCAACAGTGGATAGCGGTCTTTCGTCATTATCTCTTGTCCTTGTATCGCCCCAAACCGCACGTTTTTATCTTCGTCTGCCGGTAGTCATCCCAAGTTTATCCAGCCAAGGCTTGAAGTATTGGTAAGGCTCTATTGGGCCGCACTTCGCGCTACGCATTCGCATCACCAGCCAGGAAGGGTTCATAGTCAATAGTCATTTCGGACTATTGTGAGGGAAGGATGGGTCACTCATGCTATGAAGCGACTGGAATCAGTCATTCTCAATACAGCGTCGTAATTTTGCCTGGAAAGGGCGGTATTTCTCATAAACATACAGAATAAAAGGATAGAACACACATGAAACATTCACTCAGATATGCATTGTTTCTCGCCGGTTTGAGCACGGGGTTGGTTTCGGCTCCGGCTATGGCACACATTCACCCCATCAATTTTGGCACTTTCGATGGAACTGCAGGGCCTACATCAAGCGCTTTGGCCAGTGTTCCCGGGAATTTCGGCTGGATCGACGGTACCGACGCAGACTGGGGCGATACGCACAAGCTATCGGTTTATCAGTTCACACTCACCGGTGCTGCCGATGTGCAGCTTTCGTTTGAACAAGCGGTTGCCTTGGGTGGCCGCAACGGACTCAACCCGGGCTTCTCGCTCTATTCGGGACTTGTGCATGACCCGGCTTCTCCAGGTGGTCCGGATCATGATTTCTCCGCCGGATCGATATTCATCCGTGACACGGATAGCGGCGGCGCGGTTACCGAAGGTGCATTCAGGGCGTTGCACGACTGGCGGATTACCAATGAATCCGATCCGGCGATTGTTCCACCGAGTGTCCTTACCTATATCGGTCATGCGTACGATGGCAGTCAGGATTACGGCACGGGTGTCATTCCCGGCGGCGACGGCTTGCTGGATCATAAGGTCTCCCAGACTTTTCATTTGGCTGCAGGCGATTACACCGTATTCGCCGGTGGCAGCGATTTTGTCAGCCAATTCGCGGCGGTGAAGAGCCTGGGTGTCAGCGGCACTCTCTCGGTGATCTCGGCGGTTCCTGAACCGGAGACTTATGCCATGTTGCTGGCGGGATTGGGCTTGATCGGCGCGCTGACCCGTCAGCGCAATACGGCTGGCAAACCCCGGGAATAAGGTTTTACTAGGGAATCTCTGAGGAGCTGCTAGGTGCAGTCATGCTGCGTTGAGATCAGGTGCAAAATGCTCGTTTACCCCTTGAGAATCGGGCGTTTTTACCTGAATTCCGCATTTGTCTGGCTGCTATTACCTTCTTTAGAGTTTCTCTAGCTTTTTTAATTGTTTACTGCGAGGGGCAAATGAGTTCCTCCACGCCAAATTTTTTAAAGGAAAAACTATGAAATCTGAAACGATCCGATATTTCAACGTCAAGCATGCCGGTTTAATTGCGGCTGGCATTTTGTTGCTGGCCATTAACCGGGCCGATGCGGCTGGTTATGTTTTCCACGACCTTGGCACCGCAGGCGGACCTTGGTCCAATGCGCTCGCCATCAATAACGCCGGGCAGATCACCGGCGGCAACAGCCGCGGAACTTCCACACGGGATGACGGCGAGATTCTCACGATATGGCATGGCACTACCATGACCACCAACGCTACCAGCGGTATGGACAGCCGCGGCTGGAGCATTAACGCTTCAGGCGCGGTGACGGGCGGCTTCGCAGACCGCGGTTTCTGGTTCTTTTCTTCAACTTGGAACGCTGCCGGTGTACGAACCGATCTCGGTGATTTAGCAGGGCGCAAAGACGAATTCTGGAGCGTGGGGGAAGGCATTAACGATCTCGGGCAAATTGTCGGAGCTGCGGTTGCAGCTGATAAAAGTTCCTTCAAACCGTTACTTTGGGACAACAGTACGACACCCACTGTGCTGAACACGCTCGGCGGGCAAACGGGTGAAGCCTTCGGAATCAACAACGCTGGACTTGCCGTTGGCAATAGTTTTACCAGCGGGGATACTGCCAGCCATGCAACGTTGTGGAATATCAACAATGGTTCGGTTACTGATCTTGGCACGCTCGGCGGCATCGATAGCAGTGCGCTGGCTATCAACGCCAGCGGGCAAATTGCCGGTTGGAGTTATCTCGCCGGCGATTTCGAGCAACATGCTACATTCTGGAACGGTTCCAGCCTAATCGATCTGGGTACATTGGGCGGCCCGAACAGTCAAGCGCTCGCCCTCAACAGTCTGGGGCAAGTAACCGGTTGGAGCGAATTGGCGGACGGCTCGCAGCATGCAACATTCTGGGATGGTAGCGTGCTGATCGACTTGAACAGTTTGCTGGATCCCGCACTGGTCAGTGCTGGCTGGGTACTAAAGGAAGCGGCTGGTATCAACGATCACGGTGAAATTGTCGGTACGGCGGTCAATCATCTTTTAGGTATTGATCAGGGGCATGCCTTTTTGCTATCTCCTGTTCCGGAACCTGAAACCTATGGCGTGTTGTTGGCAGGCTTGGGCTTGATCGGTGCTGTGGCTCGCCGTCGTAAAGAAACTAGCAAGCATCAAGGGTAAAGTTTCGCTAGTTTCCTTGTTCAGTTGCAAAGAACGGATGAATTCATCCGTTCTTATTTCAAACACCGCGAGCAGGATGTTCTCGTTCTGCCCTGCAATCATTTGAATTTGTTGGTATAAAGTTAGATAGATTCATAAAAAACATTGTTTTCCAGGTCTTATCCTGTCTTTGATTACGCACTCCAGCAGTTAAGCTGTCGTCCGGTATTTCCCCTGTCTGATGCCGTTTATTTTTGAAAAGAACGGACATTCAGAAAGTCTGACTTCAAGCTGGAGAACACAATGGAAGACAATTTTTCTAAATTCGGATTGCCAACCGGTTTGGTTGCGTTAGGTAAGAAGTTGCCGGTGCTTGCGGCGCCCGCGAAGAAAAATATTCCCAAGGATGCTGCGCTGGTAAACAACAGCTGGGTGCTGGGTGGCGTCGTGATGTTTTTCACCGTGCTGTTGTTGATGACGCTAACAATCAGTGTGCGTCAAGCCAGACAAAATGCGATCCAGCCGGAGCTGGCCGCGCAGTTGCAAATTCAGCATGCGCATATCGCCAATGCCCTACAACAAGCGTTGTTCGGCGAAGCAACAGCCTTTACCCGGTTGAGCGACAGCCGCCAGCAATTCAATGATGACATTACCCTGTTATTGCAAGGCGGCTCGTATCGCGGCACAACCGTGGCGGTTGCGGATGATTCATTAGTGCCGGGCTTGCACACTTATTTCAGAAACTGGCAATTGGAAGATCAAAGGATCGATTTAATTCTGAATCAGCAGGAACCTCTAATACGGCTCAACAACAGCATCAAAGCGATCAATAATGCACACAGCCAGTTGGCGAGACGTATGGACGAACTGATCAATCGCATGACGGAAGCCGGAAATCTGTCCCAAGAAATACGTACCGTGGAAACGATCAAAATACACGCGCGCACCGTGGCCAAAAATGTGAAGACGCTGCTGCCGCTCGAATCGCCACTGGCGGAAATCACTGCGCAACTGGCGCAGGATCATGCGCAAGTTGCCGCGATGATCCAAACCCTGAGTCAAGGCAATCATGGTCTTGGCGCGATTTCCAGCAAGCACGAGGTGATCCAGGATCTGTTATCGCATGCGTATGCGCAATTGAGAAAATTTGACGAGCATTTACATATTATCCGCAAAGAAATTCCTGTCGCGCTGACGATGGAATCCGCGATCGACGAGATTGTGAACAGCCATGCTGCGATGCAGGAACAAGCCGCAACGCTCGATGATGAAATACAGCAGCAAAACAGTCATTCCGCGCTGCTGCTGAATACGCTGACAATGATCCTGGCTGCCTGTGCCGTGCTGGCACTGGTCTTGTTAATCCGATCGGTGCGCCGCAATGCCTATCATCAGGATCTGGCCAACCGCAATGAAGTCGAGAAAGCGCAAAAAGCGATTGTGACACTGTTGGATGACATGAAAAAAATCGCCGACGGGGATTTGACGGTGCGCACCGACATCACCAACCATATGACCGGTGCGATTGCCGACGCCATCAACAGTACCATCGAGGAATTGCACACGCTGGTAGAACAGGTCAATCAGGCGGGCGCGCTGGTGGTGAAAGCATCCCATCAGGCGCAGCAAGTTTCGTCCGGTTTGTTAACCGCGGCGCAGCAGCAAACGGATAGAATCGAACAAACCACTCTGGCGGTGGTCGGCATGACGGAATCGATCAGTGACATATCGGACATGGCCACGGAATCCGCCAAAGTTGCGAAACAATCATTGGCCGCGGCGGAGAAAGGCACGCTGGCGGTGCGTGAGTCGATCGCCGGAATGAACGAAATCCGGACGCATATCCAAGATACCTCGAAACGGATTAAGCGCCTCGGCGAAAGCTCGCAGGAGATTGGCGAGATTGTTGCGTTGATCACCGACATCACCGATCAAACCAACGTGCTGGCTCTGAACGCAGCGCTGCAAGCAACCGCCGCTGGCGAAGCCGGGCACGGATTTACCGTGATTGCACAAGAAGTGCAGCGTTTGGCGGAACGATCGGCGGAAGCAAGCAAGCAGATCAGCGAATTGATCATCACCATTCAGGGCGACACGCAGGATGCCATCGCGGCGATGGAACGCAGCACGCTCGGCGTGGCGAAAGGCGCGAAACGCTCCGACGCGGCGGGCCGGGCGCTGGAAGAAATCGAACAAGTATCTAAACAACTGGCGCAGCTGGTCACGCATATTTTTGACGTGACCAACACGCAGACACGGGCGGCGCATAAGGTGGTTGCCAATATGGAAGAAATTCTTCATATTACCCGGCAGACGACACAAGGAACGCTGAAAACCACGGGATCGATAAAACAGATCGCAGGATTCGCGTCCGAACTGAAAGCATCGGTATCGAACTTCAAGGTGTGATGCCAGTGCCGGTTTCTCTATCGATTGATGGTACAAAAATATGAGCGCGCAACCCAAACTAAATATTGCTTCGATTATCGGGATCAAGGACGGGATTGACCAAGTCTTCGCACTGATCGACCAGAATCTGGAGGTATACAGCCAGCATCCCGGCAAGACCGATCTCATCAAGGATTGCCGTGGTTATATTCATCAGCTGGATGGTTTGCTCGAGATGCTGGGATTGACCAGCATTACCATCGTCACCGGAAAAATGGAGCAACTGGTCGAAGCGCTGATCACTAAGAAAATTGAACCCAGTCCGCCGGTATTCGATGCGCTGAGGCAATCCACCAAGGCGCTGCTGTTTTACTTGAATGAATTGATCGATGGCGCGGAAGAAAATCCGTTGCGGCTGTTCCCGGCGTATCGCGGTTTGATGCAGGTGTACGGTTTTGAGAACGCGCCCGAAAGCGATTTGTTTTTTCCCCGTTTAGCGGCCGCACCGGCATTAAAAGCCGAAGCCGCCGCTATCGACGGGGCTGCCGCTAAGATTCTGGCCAAGCAATTGGGTGCCGAGTATCAAGCCGGTTTGCTGAAGTGGCTGCGCGATCCATCGAATCAGGACGGCTTGCGGCAAATGGCCGCCGTGGCGGATAAAATCGAGGCGTTTCCGGGAACTACCGATGCGCGTGCATTCTGGTGGGTGACGGCCGGTTTTCTGGAAGATTTGCTGCAACTGGACAGTAGCCAAATCGATTTGCCGGTTCGCCGTCTGTGCGGAAAGATTGAGCAAACCATCCGCCATTTGGCGGCGGGTACGACCGGTAACACGTCCATGTTAATGCGCGAATTGCTGTACCACATCGCGCATAGCGAATCGGACAGCGCGCGCATCAATGCGATCAAGCACAGCTATACCTGGCCCGGTCAAACCAAGGACCAGGATACGCCGACATTCGAACAATCGGAAACGCTGCGTCCCATACTGGACAGGTTGCGCGATACACTGATGCTGGCGAACGATATCTGGCGCGAGTTTTGTGCCGGGCATCAGGAAAGCCTGGTTACATTATTGGAATACGTTGACTGGCTCAGCCATCAAGCGCGGCAAACGGAGTGTGCGCCGCTGGTGAAATTAATCGATGCCATTGGCGACACAGTGACGTACTTGCACGATCATCCGCAGGAAACGAGTGAAGAGCTGGCGATGGAAATGGCCACGGCACTACTGCTGGTCGAAAGCATTGTTGACGATTTTTATAAGCTGCCTGACGATCTGCCGTACCAAATCGACGTGATTGATTCCCGTCTGCACGGCATTACGACGGGCGATATCCAAATCGGTGAATTGCCACCGGCACCGACATTCAAAGTGCTGGATGGTAAAACACAGGAAAAAGAATTATTGGCGCAAGTGGCGCAGGAAATTCTGACGAATCTGGCGCACATCGAAAGCATTCTGGATAAATTCTTTTTTGAACCCGCCCAGCGTTCGGAATTGCCACTGCTGCCGGATTTGTTCAAGCAAGTCTCCGGGACCTTGGTTATGCTGGATCTGGAGCGTGCGCATACGCTGCTGCATCATTGCCACGGTCTGGTTGAAAAACTATCGAAGCCAGGTTATGAGATTGTCGAAACCGAGCAAATTCTGCTTGTCGACGGATTGAGCAGCCTGGGTTTCTACATTGAAGCATTGCGCAGCGGGCAACCTGATAGCGAGCAGATTGTCGAGGAAGCCATCAAGCTGTTCCAGATCGCCGCTAATGCAACCCACGCAACCCCGCCATTGCGAACGGCTGCGCTAAATGCGGATACCGCATCCGCTGCGGCGGTGAGTGACGCTATCGATCCCGAACTGCTCGGTATATTCCTAGAAGAAGCGGGTGAAGTGCTGGCGGGTATCGCCGGTGATGTACGCAAATGCCGCATTAATCCAACCGATCAAGAAGCGCTGGCGAGTGCGCGGCGCGGATTTCACACGTTGAAAGGCAGCGGCCGCATGGTCAGGCTCGATGATTTGAGTGAAGTGGCCTGGAATCTGGAGCAAGTGCTGAATCTTTGGTTAAGTGAAAAAAGATCCGCTTCCGATCCGTTGCTTGACTTGGTTGACGAAGCTTGCCAGGAGTATGATGGATGGTGTGACGATCTGCGCGAACACGGCGTAGCCGAGGTTGATGCGGACGCAATACTGCAAGCGGCACAAGAACTGCTGACGCGCGTCAAAACCGTTACAGTACCCCCGGTTCCGGACGAACCGATTCAATCAGTTCAGCCGGAACAGCTACCGTCCGCTGCCGCACCGGCAGATCGGATCAATCCGGAATTGCTGGCGGTATTTCTGGAAGAAACGCACGACATCATTCCGCGCATGGGCGCAAAACTACGTGCGTGGCGCATGTTGCCGCAAGACGAGGATATCCATCATGCATTGCTGCGTTTACTGCACACCCTGAAAGGCAGCGCACGCATGGCGGGCGCCATGCAACTGGGTGAGTTGATTCATGCGATGGAAAGCCATGTGGAAACGGCTTTTCGCGAGCGCAATATTTCCGATGCCGCGCTGGATCAGCTGGAAAGCGAATTTGACGCGATCAGCGGCGAGATCGAACAGCTTCAGTGCGATGAAAGTGTTGCCACTCCAGCAAGCGATGCGCTGACTGCCGCAGCCGTGGCGATCGCCGAACTGGCGCAACCACCCGCCGAAACCACCGGGTTGCTGCAATCCAAAACGTTGCTGCGTATCAATTCCGAGCTGATTGACCGCCTCGTCAACGATGCCGGAGAAGCCAGCATTCTGCGCTCAAAAATCGAGGCGCAGCTGAACAATTTCAAACAATCCTTGCAGGATTTGACGGAAAGCACACATCGCTTGCACGATCAGTTGCGCGAAGTGGAAATCCAGGCGGAAACGCAAATGCAATCGCATCTTGCCCATCAACAGGAAAGCGAACCGGCGTTTGATCCGCTCGAATTTGATCGCTTCTCGCGCTTCCAGGAATTGACCCGGCTGATGGCCGAGAGCGTCGATGACATCATTAGCGTGCAAAAAAGCTTGCGGACTACGCAGATTGCCGCTGAAGAAGCGGTTGCGCAGCAAGCGGTGATGAACCGGCAGTTGCAGCAATCGTTGTTGCAAATCCGTACCATCCCGTTCAGTAACTATGCCGAACGTTATTACCGTATCGCCCGGCAAGTGGCCGAAGATTTGGGCAAGAAAGCCAGTCTAGAAATTCACGGTGCCGACGTTGAAATTGACCGCAATGTACTGGAGAAAATCAACCCGCCGCTGGAACATCTGCTGCGTAATGCCATCGCCCACGGTGTCGAAGAGCCGGGGGAAAGACAGCGGCTCGGCAAATCCGAAACCGGACAAGTCGAAATCCGGTTGCGCCAGGAAGGTAATGAAGTGACTATCACGTTGAGCGACGATGGCCGCGGCCTGAATCTGCCGCGCATCCGCGAGGAAGCGCAGCGGCTGGGTCTGATCCGCAACGATGCGGTGCCCGGCGATGACAAGGTGATGTCGCTGATTTTCATGCCCGGCTTGTCGACCACCGATTCGGTGACGGGAATAGCGGGACGCGGCATTGGCCTGGATATCGTGAAGAATGAGATTACGATGCTGGGCGGGCGCATCAGCGTGGAATCCACGCCCAATCAGGGAACGGTTTTCACGATTAACCTGCCACTGACCTTATCGGTTGCGCAAACGTTGATGGTTCGCACCGGCAAGCAAACCTATGCGATTCCCGCTTTTATTGTCGAGCAGCAATGTGAATTCGATGCGGAAACTTTGCAGAAAATTTACCAGGATCACTGTGTTACCCTCAATGGAAAAAACTATCCGTTTGCACATCTGTCGCATTTGCTGGGCGAATCCGGCGTTGTGCCGGAAACCGCCAAACACAGTCAGGTCTTGTTCCTGCATAGCGGTACCCAGCATCTGGCGGTACATGTCGACGAATTGCTCGGCAGCAACGAAGTGGTGGCGAAGAATATCGGCGCGCAACTGGCGCAAGCGCCCGGCGTGGAAGGCGCCACCATTACCGGTGACGGCGAAGTGATTCTGATCCTGAATCCGGTGAAACTGATGCAGCGCAGCGATGTGCAACGAGTGCTCAGTACGCCGGTTACCGCACTGAATCCGGCGAAGAAAAAGAAAACAGCCGCGCCACCCGCTGTCATGGTGGTGGACGATTCGCTGACCGTGCGCAAAGTCACCTGCCGCCTGTTGGAGCGCGAAGGTTGCGATGTGCTGATCGCGAAGAATGGCGCGGAAGCGGTCGACATTCTTCAGGAAACTATTCCGGACGTCATGCTGATCGATTTGGAAATGCCGAAAATGAACGGTTTTGAATTGATCAAGAAAGTACGTGACAATCCCGCAACGGCGCATATGCCGGTGATCATCATTTCGTCGCGCACTGCGGAAAAACACCGGAAAATTGCCAAGGATCTGGGCGTTGATGTATTTCTTGGCAAACCTTACAAAGAGGATGAACTGCTCGATCATCTGTCTGGACTGATCAGGAAATAGCACCCATAAAAAACAAGGGCCGCATATAGCGGCCCTCTCATTTGGTGCATCTTTCTGCTTGTTAGCGTCCAGAGCACAAATCCCAATATACAATTGTGGGGTACATTCTAATGACAAAGCTCAAGACGATCAATAAAATCATATAGAAACTTTAATCATAGCTGGAGTATATACGTTGTTGCATAAGAATAAGATGGGTTATCGCCTAGCCCTCGATTTAGGGTCAACTTCACTGGGTTGGGCAATGATTAGGTTAGGTGTCAATCAACAACCTTGTGCAGTCATCAAAGCAGGGGTACGTATTTTTTCAAATGGACGTAACCCAAAAGATGGTTCTTCTCTGGCTGTGACGCGCCGCGAAGCGCGTGCTATGCGTCGTCGCCGTGACCGCTTACTCAAGCGCAAAGCACGCATGATGCGTACTCTCATAGAATACGGCTTATTCCCTGCCGAAGAAATGCAGCGTAAAGCACTGGAAACCCTCAATCCTTATGCGCTGCGTGCTAAAGGACTAGATGAGGCGCTTACTCCATCCGAATTTGGCCGTGCATTGTTTCATATTAATCAGCGACGCGGATTTAAGAGCAATCGTAAAACCGACAAAAAAGATAATGATAGTGGTGCGTTAAAGACGGCCATCAACAAATTGCGCGAAACACTGAGAGCAGAAAACTGCCGTACGGTAGGTGAGTGGCTGTACAAGCGCAATGAAGCGAATCAAACCGTTCGTGCCCGCTATCGTCAGAATAAAATCATGAAGGATGATGGCAAGACAAAAATTGATAAATATTATGATCTCTACATTGATCGCGCGATGATTGAGCATGAGTTTGATCAATTATGGAAAAAACAAGCGGAATTGAATCCAACCTTATTCACCGAGGCTGCTCGCGTCGACCTGAAAGATGTTCTGCTGCATCAGCGTCCGCTCAAGCCCGTCAAACCAGGGCGTTGCACATTCATGCCTGACGAAGAGCGTGCGCCGTTAGCTTTACCCAGCACCCAGCGCTTCCGCATGTATCAGGAGGTTAATAATCTGCGTATCCTTCGGGAAGGATTGAAGGAAGAGCCGCTGACATTGCAGCAGCGTGATCAGCTGATTGCCGCGCTGGAAAAAAACAATAAGCGTACCTTTACGCAAATCAAGAAATTACTTGGGATTGGCGGTGCGGTTCAGTTCAATTTTGAAGATCCGAAACGTGAAGAACTCAAAGGCAATACCACCAGCGCTATTCTTGGTAAAGAAGAACATTTTGGCGATGCCTGGTTTGCATTCGATGAAACCAAACAAGATGCCATCGTGCTGCAATTGATCAAGGAAGAAAACGAAGCCAAACTTGTGCGCTGGCTGCAAGATGAAACAGGTGTTGATGAAAAATGCGCGGAATCCATCGCTAATGTAGGATTGCCAGAAGGCTATGGCAGCTTATGCGCAAAAGTACTGGCACGCATTCTGCCGGAATTGCGCCGTGATGTAGTGACCTATGATAAAGCTGTGCAAGCCGCTGGTTTTGAACATCATAGTCAGCTTGGTGCAAACACTGAAATTCCCGGTGTCACCTTCAAAATCGAAAATATCGACCAAGAATCCGGTGAGATCAAGGAATTTTACATCCACAAGGAACTACCTTACTACGGCGAATATCTGCAACGCCATGTTGGTTTTGGCAGCGGAAAACCAGAGGATTCTGTGGAGAAACGCTATGGCAAAATAGCCAACCCCACTGTGCATATCGGACTGAACCAAATTCGTCTTGTGGTAAATGCACTCATCAAGCGTTACGGCCATCCCAGCGAAGTGATTGTTGAAGTGGCGCGCGACTTAAAACAAAACAAAGAGCAGCGCGATGAAGAAAGCAAGCGGCAAACCGAGAATCAAAACCGCAACAAGCGATTGCGCACCACCATTGCAGAGACTTTGCAAATTAGCGAAGAGCGTGTCAGACGAGACGACATTGAAAAAATGATCTTGTGGGAGGAACTTAACCCAAGAAATGCCGCAGATCGCCGTTGCCCGTATTCTGGCGCGCAAATCAGTGTTGCCATGTTGCTAAGTGATGAGGTGGAAATTGAACATATTCTGCCTTTTTCACAAACATTGGATGACAGTCTTAACAACAAAACAGTGGCACTCCGTCAGGCCAATCGTATCAAGGGTAATCGCACACCGTGGGATGCGCGGCATGATTTTTCAGTTCAAGGTTGGGATTATGTGAGCATTTTAGCCAGAGCTGAACAAATGCCTAAGACCAAGCGTTACCGCTTTGGCGAAGATGGCTACCAACACTGGCTGAAAGACGATGCAGGATTTTTGGCGCGAGCACTGAACGACACTCGTCACCTCAGCAAAGTAGCACGCGAATACATGAGCTTGATTTGTCCCAATACACGCGTTATTCCCGGCCGCATGACCGCCATGTTGCGTGCAAAATTTGGCCTAAATGATGTACTCGGTTTAAATGGTGAGAAGAATCGTAACGATCATCGCCACCATGCAGTCGATGCCTGCGTAATTGCCGTGACTGATCAAGGTTTGTTGCAGCGTTTTGCCAAGGCCAGTGCCAGCGCACGTGAGCAACAATTGGATCGCTTAGTAGAAAAAATGCCATTGCCGTGGGAAAGCTACCGTGAACACGTGCAGCGTGCCATTAACGCTATTTGGGTTAGTCATAAGCCAGATCATAGCCATGAAGGCGCTATGCATAACGACACAGCTTATGGCTTACGAGAAAATGGCAAAGTCAGCTTTCACAAAATGGTGGATGGGAAACGTGAATGCATAGAGGATAATCTTAAAGTTATTGAAATTTCCGATTCCAAGGCCATAGACCGGCATGGTTTGCTGCCTAATGGCAGACCAAAACCATACAAAGGATACAAAGGTGACAGTAACTACTGTATCGAGATTGTGCGTAATGAAAAAGGCAAATGGGAGGGTGAGGTTATTTCCACATTCGATGCTTATCAGTTGGTGCGTGAGCATGGTGCAGCACAGCTTCGTCACCCAGACTTGAGTATTAGTGGGAGACCATTGGTGATGCGTTTGATTCGTAATGACTTTGTTCGACTCGAGCTTGAAGGTGTAACAAGAACATTGCGTGTTTGTAAAATGAGAGAAGATGGTCAGATTGCACTAGCAGATGTGACTGAAGCCAATGTCGACTCGAGGACCAGAGCCAAAGAAATTTCCTATGTACTCAAGACAGGTGGTTCCCTACAGAAAGCCAAAGCCCGTCAAATTAGCATTTCCCCTATTGGCGTGCTTCGCGACCCTGGTTTTAAGGGGTAGCTCAGATGATAGGCCGCATTGTCGAAGTGGCGGATGACCGGCGGCATCTGTTCCTATCACGCGGTTTCTTGGTGGTAAAAGATACCGAAGGTGAGCGCAAGGAATTGGGGCAGATACCGCTGGATGACATTGCTGCTGTAATCGCCAATGCTCATGGTTTGAGCTATACCAATAACCTCTTGGTGGCATTGGCCGAGCGCTGTGCCCCTTTTGTATTATGCGCTGCCAATCACAATGCAGTAGGCATGGTACTAACGATAGATGGCAACTATCAACAAGCAAAACGATTTGACGCCCAACTTGCCGTCAGCCAGCCGCTTAAAAAGCGTCTTTGGGCTGAGATTGTCAAGTCAAAGCTGCAACAACAAGCTGATGCATTGGAAGCGGCGGGTGCGCCATTTATTCCTTTGTCTGCTTTAGTTCGTAAAGTGCGTTCCGGTGATCCGGACAATTTCGAAGCTCAAGGAGCGCGGCGTTATTGGGGGCTTCTGTTTGGAGATGATTTCCGCCGCGATCAACAAAGTGATGGCCTTAACGCCATGCTCAACTATGGTTATACCGTTTTGCGCGCAACTACGGCGCGCGCAGTGGTTGCAGCAGGATTGCATCCAACCATTGGATTGCATCACAGCAACGAAGGCAATGCGATGCGGTTGGTGGATGATTTAATGGAGCCTTTTCGTCCTGTGATAGATCTGAAAGTCTGGCAATTATATCGACATGGGGAAACCCAGGTAACGCCGGAAAGCAAACGTGAACTGGTGAGAACACTATACGATGATATGCAAACTAGTGCAGGCGCAACTCCACTGATCGTTTGTACGCAGAAACTTGCGGTCTCACTGGCGCAAGTTTTTATGGGAGAAAGAAATAAGCTTGACTTGCCTTTGCCGGGATTGCCGCTTGACTTAGCCGCATCATTTCTGAAGGATTAATGTGTCATGCTTTCCGGATATCGGTTAATGTGGATCATAGTCATGTTCGATTTACCCGTCGTTGAGAAAGCTGAGCGCAAAGCAGCAACGGATTTTCGTAATACTTTGCTAGATATGGGGTTTGAGATGTCGCAATTTTCTGTGTATATGCGTTTCTGTAGCAGCCAGAGTCAGATCGACACGTATTGCACGCAAGTAGAAAAAAACTTACCTGTAGGGGGTAAAGTAAATATCCTGCAATTTACCGACAAGCAATACGAGCGCATCATTACTTTTAGCGGAAAAGCCAAACAACCGAGCAAAAAACCACCTGAGCAATATGAGCTTTTCTGAGGAATATCAAAATTTATTTACTTGCATGCACATTAACTCTCTTAACAATCATGAGGTTAATGTGCAGCTAGTTTAGCATATTGGGATTTGTGCTCTGGCCGGAACCTTTGGGTGTTCGGTGAATCGCCACCAACAAGTTTAGCATATTGGGATTTGTGCTCTGGCCGGAACTTATTTCGTCTTTCTCTTTCTTGGTTATCGAGTTTAGCATATTGGGATTTGTGCTCTGGCCGGAACTACGTCAAAAAACTGGCCAAAGCAGTAGAGAGTTTAGCATATTGGGATTTGTGCTCTGGCCGGAACATCCTAGGATTAGATCAGGTTGAGGATGTTAAGTTTAGCATATTGGGATTTGTGCTCTGGCCGGAACGTTCTCATTACTAACATCCTCAACCTGATCAGTTTAGCATATTGGGATTTGTGCTCTGGCCGGAACAGCGCCGTCAGATAATGCACTGCGAATACTAGTTTAGCATATTGGGATTTGTGCTCTGGCCGGAACGCTTGAAGTGCAACCGTGTTTGTAGTAAATAGTTTAGCATATTGGGATTTGTGCTCTGGCCGGAACGTATCCGTTGGCTGGTTCCGCCTTGTTTGCAGTTTAGCATATTGGGATTTGTGCTCTGGCCGGAACCCAGCGACATCGTGGCCGGTATGCCGATTAAGTTTAGCATATTGGGATTTGTGCTCTGGCCGGAACTCTCTACCTTAAAGCACTCAATAGAATCTGAGTTTAGCATATTGGGATTTGTGCTCTGGCCGGAACACAGCCAGCAATGCGAAATATTCAGAAGAGAGTTTAGCATATTGGGATTTGTGCTCTGGCCGGAACATGTTATGCTCTAATGCTGCGGCTGCGCCAAGTTTAGCATATTGGGATTTGTGCTCTGGCCGGAACCTAGTTTTCTGACTGCCGCTTTGGAGCGCAAGTTTAGCATATTGGGATTTGTGCTCTGGCCGGAACGTGTTGATCGATGTTACGGTGAACAGCCTTAGTTTAGCATATTGGGATTTGTGCTCTGGCCGGAACGCCTGCGAGGCTCTTTTAAATGCTGGGTTGAGTTTAGCATATTGGGATTTGTGCTCTGGCCGGAACTCCACCGGTTCGTAATTATCTCCAACATACAGTTTAGCATATTGGGATTTGTGCTCTGGCCGGAACACTTAACGTAATTATGATGACAATTAACCGAGTTTAGCATATTGGGATTTGTGCTCTGGCCGGAACAAGAATTTTCCATCCTTTGACCTAAAATTAAGTTTAGCATATTGGGATTTGTGCTCTGGCCGGAACCCGCGCCGCCCAGTTGGACAATGAGCAATGAGTTTAGCATATTGGGATTTGTGCTCTGGCCGGAACGTGAATGGCGCGTACATCCATGGCTCAAGGAGTTTAGCATATTGGGATTTGTGCTCTGGCCGGAACGTGAATGGCGCGTACATCCATGGCTCAAGGAGTTTAGCATATTGGGATTTGTGCTCTGGCCGGAACCCCGGCCCCGGTACTGTTGGGAATGCTTCCAGTTTAGCATATTGGGATTTGTGCTCTGGCCGGAACCTGGTTGGTTCTGTTTAGCTGCTTCCTCCGAGTTTAGCATATTGGGATTTGTGCTCTGGCCGGAACAAAGATGACTCCCTGGTTCGGTGCTACGTGAGTTTAGCATATTGGGATTTGTGCTCTGGCCGGAACTGTGATTCCTCGCTATCCAGGCCTCCTTCTAGTTTAGCATATTGGGATTTGTGCTCTGGCCGGAACTGCCAGCCGAACGTTGTCATTTCCCCAAGCAGTTTAGCATATTGGGATTTGTGCTCTGGCCGGAACTTGGTAGACATTGATGTATTTGAACCAACAAGTTTAGCATATTGGGATTTGTGCTCTGGCCGGAACGGAATGATTTGACCAACGCCGACATAACCGAGTTTAGCATATTGGGATTTGTGCTCTGGCCGGAACTTGCTTTGCTCGACTATCCGCAGTTCATTTTTCAACGTTTTGCCAGAGAGAAATGCTGCATAATTCCACCCTGGGCTATGTATTCAATTCATAGAAATTCCGGGAGGGATGATGGCAAGCAGTGCAGTCAAACAAATTCAACAAGCGCTGAAAAATAAACGTTTTGATCCGGGCGAGATTGACGGTATCTGGGGACGCAATACCATCGCCGCAGTGATGCAATTTCAGCAGCGCCAGGGTCTTGAAGTGGATGGTATCGTGGGCCCGGAAACTTCCGCAGCGCTTTTTTCCGATACACCGTCCGCTATTCCGGCGAGCAATCCATTACTCCCTTGGTTTGAAGAGGCGAGGCATTTAATGGGCACGAAGGAAGTGCTCGGCAACAAGAACAATCCTGACATCATGGATTGGGCCAAGAATCTCGATATCAGTTATGCCGGTGACGATGTGCCGTGGTGCGGGTTATTCGTGGCGCATTGTGTAGGTACCACCCTGCAGCAGGAAGTATTGCCGGGAAATCCACTGGGTGCGCGGCAATGGGAGAAATTCGGCGTCTCTACCAATCCTCGTCTGGGCGCTATCATGGTGTTCTGGCGTGAATCGCTGGCAAGCGGAAAAGGTCATGTGGGTTTCTATGCCGGTGAAGATGACGATGCCTATCAAATTCTTGGTGGAAATCAATCCGACGCCGTGTGTCTGATGTGGTTGGGCAAAGACAGATTGCGCGGCGCGCGCTGGCCTAAAACGGCCATTTCTCTGAGTACCGGTGTAGTTCTAAAAGACCGGGATGAGGGGCTGTCGATCAACGAAGCTTGAGCTTTTTAAAATATAGCGTGAGGCTTATACCAGACGGTTTTTCAAGTATGGATGAGCGTGATAAACGATGAGGAATAGCGAAACTATATTCAAGGAATCGAATAGTATGAATCGCTATTCCCGTAACTTAGCTGAAAATATTCCGCTTAAGTATTTTTAGCGATCAGCATTTATACGGCAGTTTCAGTATGTTGCTTTCTGCGGTATACCGAAAAACCAATTAAACCAAGGCCAGCCAAAAGCATGGCATAGGTTTCCGGTTCAGGAATTGGTGGTGGCGGTACGCCAATTCCGCAATCAATTCCACACGATAGCCGGTAAACACCGTCTGCAGCAGCCAGGAATAACGTACCATTCAAAACATCGGGAGCGGTGTAATCACCCCGCGTTCCGCCGCTGGCGATCAGTGTGCTGTTACCCGATACCGGGTCAATTAAGACGATATCGCCGGAATTCATGTTTGCGATGATGCTGCCATTGAGCGCATCGTGGCTGGTGATCACGCCAGTGCCGTCAACACCGAAACCGAAGCCTGGAGAATACGATGTTATAAATGCGCCGGTGGCTATATCATAAGCGCTGATATTGCCTGAAGCCACATACGCAGTAGTACCGTCCGGCGAAACCGACACACCATCTCCAAACACACCTGAATTGATCACACGGAAGGAACCTGCGCCGCCGTCGGCCAGCGGATCAATATCGATCAAACCGGAACCGCTGGTTGCAATGATGTGACCATTGACTGGATTACCCCACATTCCCAGGTATCCGCTGGTCGTGACGCCGGAAAGCACGTGATCGACCGAGCCATCGGCAGCCATCTGGAAAAATGGACCGTAGGCTTTTCCGCCAGCCGTCGCATAACCGCCGGTGAAGGTGGATGAAGGAACCGATGTTATAGCATCAGCCAAAGTCTGATTGTCGACATCGTTGAATACGTAGCGCGTACCAGAGCCGGCTACGTTCACCATGACATGGCCGCTGGTTGCGTCCATGGCTATGCCGAAAGGGCCGCTGCAGCAACCGTCGTAGCCTGGGTTCGTCGATACGAATTCTGACAGTGTGAAACCCAAAGCTACGCCATCGGCAGTTAGCGTCAACGCAGCTTGAGCTTGCGTAGTGCCTAATACACTCAACGCAATGAGTGCGGCATAATGATTTTTTTTAAAATTAAACATATTATTTACCTTTGAAAAAAGTTAAAAATATAGGCCTGTAAGCAATTTATTTATTTTTTTAGAATCTCAAGTTGCTCCATATTTTTACAAACGGGCAATTATTCTTGCATTCCGCTCATCATTAATAAGATGAGATAAAAGTGTATTTTTAGAATACACTTTTGGGATTATATCGATATAAATTTTCTAGCGATATAGATTTTTTATATTCTATTGAGTCCGTGAGTGACGGGTCTTTCTGACTATTTATCAATGAGATGTGACTTGTGTTCGCGATATGGTTACCTACGGAGCTCGCCGATCTAGAACCGCTATTTCTCTTAACAGCAGTGTAGTTCTAAAAGATAGGAATGAGGGCTTGCCGGTAAGTGAAGCTTAATTTTTACGCTTAACAGACCAACACTTGGCATGTATGGGGTGTGATCCGATTCTGACCAGAGTCGGATTTTAATAGCCAGACGCAACTACAGGCTATGCATCTACTAATTCCTTAAACCTAAATTCCGTATTTGATAAAGTCGGAGCAAAAGTAATACTGATTTTTTCAGGATCAATCGAACGGGATAATTGATTGAAAAAATAGATATACTCCGAATGGGATTGTAAGTTGTTAATGGCATCGGAATGGGATAGCTGAATACGCCAGCATAAGCGATAATGATTCAATTCAGAAGGCGCCCAGCCGGAGAAAACCTGACGTACACCAGGAATAGTTGTCAAAGTTTTGCGGCTTTGTTCGATCAGGGCATCTAATTGCTGTAAGCGATGGCCTTCAACGTAGCACAGGATGATCTGTTCTGCGGACTGCCAAGGACGGCACTGAATCAATACTTCTGCTGCGCGGCCTGCAGAGCCCCAAAGATGCATCCACTGTTTGATTTGTTCAAATAGGCTCTCCGTTACTCCGTGGAGAACCTCGATATAGCCTTTTCTGGCACGCGTTTTAATATTGGAATGAATGGTTGCTGCCGCAATATCGGAAAGCTCTGTATAACAATTGATTTTGGCGATGCCATTTAAGATTAGCTTATGATATTGATCTTCAATCAAGCCGCTGCCGCCATGCAATACCAGTGGAATTCCAATTTCATCATTAATTCGTTTCAGACGTTTGAAATCGAGTTTTATCCGGCTGTGCTGACGGACATGCAGAGTGTCAATGGATACGGCGAGAAAGTCGATGCCAGTACGGTTGACATATGCTTTTGCTTCTTCGGCTGAAGTATAAATAGCTTCGCCAAGGTGATTGATCGCGTTTTCCCCTTCCGTGCCACCGACAAAACCAAGCATACCCTCAATTGCAGCGCCGCATGCGTGCGTTAATTCTGCGGCACGGCTGGTTTGAGCGATATTGTCGGTAAACGATTTTGAGGAAACATCCAGCATGACACTATTGCATCCCAAGTTAATAGCCTCGGCAATGGATTCGTGCTTTTGCGCATAGTCGAAATGAATGGCTACCGGTACTTTGGCCTGATGTGCGGCTCGTTCAATCGCTGGAATGATTAACCTGAAATCATTCGTTTTGAAGAGCGGCTCGGAAATATTAAGAATGGCCGGTGAACGGCAGGATTCGGCCGCTTTGATAATAGCTTCCAGAAAATCCAGGCTTACTAATCCAAAACCACCGATTGCGTAGTTATTTTGATAAGCATGATTCAACATATCGCGCATATCTACAAGTGGCATTTTTATCCTCAGAAATTTAGGGATGTGAAAAAATTATTTCAATGCATAATTTTCAAGTGCCTGATCCAAGTCATCTAGAGCCGAGCCCATGATAAGACCTGCATAGCTATGGTATAGCCACAATTCACAAGAAACCGGCAGATGTAAGTTACGTCTTCCACGAATCTGAAACTCGCGCCACGCCAGAATAGGTTGGTCATCCTTATTGCTATCAACACATAACCACATAGTCTTGTCTAAGATGACTTCTAATCCACGATGCTTCAGTAATGTAACTCGCAGTGGATAGCCTAATCGCAGCAGCGCAAGCCGCCCGCGGTTATAACAAGATGCTTCGATCGTTTTTGGGAAGATGCGCCAGGGTAGAGTCAGCGTTTCCATCGCTATCGAAAATATGTCTTAAGTTTTTATTTTTTATTTTTTATTTTTTGTATTAGGTTCACTATCCAACGTACTTTCAAGAAAAACACGACTCGCTAGAATATCTTCCGCTTCTAATGTGATGAGATCAGTTTTGGATAATGATTTCTTTGTTCCAGAAAATAATCGATTTGCTTGGCGGAGCCGAGCGCGATCAAGCGCGTTACGAACCGAGCGCGCATTGGCAAAATGCTCCGACTTCATGCGCAGACGTATATATTTTCCAAATGCTTCTTCCCCGGCTGAACTGAAACAGTAGTTTTGGCTTTCTAACATCAATTTAGCGATCGCAACTAATTCATCTGGGCCGTAATCTGGAAAGTCGATATGGTGCGCTATACGCGAGCGCATGCCGGGATTGCTATGGAAGAATTTGTCCATACGATCTTTGTAGCCCGCCAAAATAACGACTAAGTCTTCGCGGTTGTTTTCCATCGTTTGCAACAGAATTTCTATGGATTCTGCGCCATAATCACGTTCGTTTTCTGGTTTGTAAAGGTAATAAGCTTCATCGATGAAAAGAACGCCCCCCATCGCTTTTTTTATCACTTCTTTTGTTTTGGGGGCGGTATGTCCAATATATTGACCGACCAAGTCGTCCCGGGTCACTGAAACCAGATGTCCTTCACGCACATAGCCGAGGCGGTGTAAGATTTCTGCCATGCGCAGGGCTACTGTCGTTTTCCCTGTACCAGGATTGCCGGTAAAGCACATGTGTAAACTGGGTGCACCTGCAGATAGTCCCATTTGTTTGCGAACACGATCGACCAGTAACAACGCGGCCGTTTCGCGGATGCGAGTCTTCACAGGGATTAAACCTATCAGCTCACGATCCAGTTTATCCAGTACTTCCTGGATATTCGATTCGCGGAACTCTGCATCTAAATCAATTAATGTGCCTTCGGATGAAGTTAAGTTTTTAGATTGCTTGGGCATGTTTAATCACTCTTTGAGGCCATCATGAGATGGAGATTGTGAAATGCATTAATTATATTTATTCTGGTAATTGTTTGTATTGTCAGTATCTCTCTCCATGGAGGAGAGAGATACTTCATTCTTATTACCCTAGTAGCGCTCAGTTTCCGGCTTGTCAGTTGCATAGGAATGAATGGTGTAACTAACGCTTCTTCCAGCACCTTCCTGACGTACTAAACTAAACCCTGGCTCTTTCTTGGGTCGATTGACAATGTATGACATGGTTGGACTTTCCACCCCGCGTGTCGAATTGAATGCAGTTACGCGAATATAGTGGTTTGGAAAAGTTTTGCGGCAACTGTTGATTTCCAACAAGATTCCTGCCGGATCTTTCAAATCAAACATTGGATTGCCAAACATTTCCCAATAGGTATTGCGTGGATGAGGATCGTCAGTGTACTCAATGCCGATTGCCCAACCATTTTTCAACGCATATTTGAGCTGTGCTGAAATTTGCTTGTCGGTCAACGGAGGCAGAAAAGAGAATTGTCCCTGTGTGAGTAAATTCCCGTGATTGGTCATCATAATTGTTTCTCCAGAAAAGATTAAGCGTTTGCAGTTGTGGATGGCACAAAGTCAGCGGTATCCGTGGAATCGTAGTTAAAGGTGATGTCTTTCCACGTATCCAATGCTTGTTTAAGCGGCGTGCACCATTTCGCAGCATCTGCAAGAATTTGCGGGCCTTCTTTTACGTAATCCCGGCCTTCATTGCGCGCCATAATCATAGCTTCAAGTGCTACACGGTTTGCTACTGCGCCAGCCTGAATGCCTTGAGGGTGGCCAATGGTACCGCCACCGAACTGCAGTATCACGTCTTCGCCGAGATAATCGATCAACTGATGCATCTGACCGGCATGAATACCACCGGAAGCAACCGGCATACATTTATTCAATGATGCCCAGTCTTGATCAAAGAACAATCCATGTTCCAGGCTTTTTTCAGTACGTGTTTCGCGTAAAGTGTCGTAAAAACCTTTGATCATCAGCGGATCACCTTCCAGCTTGCCAACAACCGTGCCTGCGTGGATATGATCGACACCCGCCATACGCATCCATTTACAGATTACGCGGAAATTCATGCCGTGATTTTTTTGGCGAGAATAAGTTGAATTACCCGCGCGGTGCAGATGCAATATCATGTCGTTCCTGCGCGCCCATTTTGCCATTGACTGAATCGCGGTATAACCGATTACCAAATCAATCATAACGATGACTGACCCCAGAGATTTTGCAAACTCAGCTCTTTCGTACATGTCTTCCATGGTGCCGGCCGTAACATTCAAATAATGTCCTTTGACTTCACCCGTAGCGGCAGATGCCTTGTTTACTGCTTCCATGCAATACAGGAAACGATCGCGCCAATGCATGAAAGGTTGTGAGTTGATATTCTCATCATCTTTCATGAAATCCAGACCACCTTTAAGTCCCTCATAGACCACGCGGCCATAGTTCCTGCCCGAGAGACCTAATTTAGGTTTGGTGGTAGCACCCAGTAATGGGCGGCCAAATTTATCCAAGCGCTCACGTTCAACCACGATACCAGTTGCAGGGCCTTGGAAGGTTTTGAGGTACGCTACGGGAATGCGCATATCTTCGAGACGCAACGCCTTGACTGCTTTGAAGCCAAACACATTGCCAATAATGGAAGCGGTTAAGTTTGCGATCGAGCCTTCTTCAAATAAATCTATATCATAGGCGATATAGGCGAAGTATTGCGCCTCGTTGTTAGTACCCGGGCCAGTGTTTGGTACCAGCTCAGACTTATATGCTTTAGCACGATAGAGTTCACAAGCAGTCAGTCGATCAGTCCATACCACGGTCCATGTTGCTGTGGATGATTCGCCCGCGACTGCCGCCGCTGCTTCTTCATGATCTACCCCCGGTTGAGGTGTGATGCGAAACAGTGCGATGACGTCCGTATCTTTGGGTACATAGCTGGGTTCCCAGTAGCCCATTTTTTTGTACGGAATGACGCCGGATTTGTAACGTTCTTTACCTTCTTTCATGGTTTCTGAAGCCATAATTTTCTCCAAGTTGTTGAAAAACCCACGCTATAAAATTTAGTTAGGAAGTAGACATCAGCGGGTGAAAATATAGTAGAATTTTTGAACCATAAATAACAATCAATTGTTTCTATAGTTTTGATCGTTGTTTATCTATGATGGGAATGAAAAGGAGAATCCTGTGCGCCATAGCACCATACGACAATTGGAGGTATTTGAAGCGATCGCGCGTTTGAAAAGTTTCACGCGCGCGGCTGAGGAATTGTTTCTGACACAACCGACAGTATCGATGCAAATCAAAAAACTGACGGATGAGATTGGCTTGCCATTGTTTGAACAAATCGGTAAAAAAATCTATCTGACCGATGCAGGAAAAGAGCTATATCAAACCTGCCTGGGTATTTTTGAACATTTCTCCCGTTTTGAAATGATCGCATCGGATATGAAAGGTCTGAAATCGGGAAAGCTCCGGCTCGCGGTGGTGACTACTGCGAAATATTTTACGCCGCGTTTGCTGGGTATGTTTTGTCAGAAATATCCAGACATAGATGTTGCGCTAAAAGTGACGAATCGCGAGCGTGTTTTGGAGCGATTAACCAACAATCAAGACGATCTCTACATTCTGGGTCAAGTTCCGGATGCAGTTGATGCCGTAGCGGAAGTGTTTTTAGATAACCAACTGGTTGTTATGGCATCGGCCGATCATCCCTTGTCTTGCGAAAAAAAAATCAGCATTGAGCGTATTTGCGATGAACTCTTCATTATGCGTGAGCCGGGTTCTGGAACGAGAATGGCGACAGAACGTTTTTTTTCAGAGCAAAATAAAAAATTGAAAGTCCGCATGGAGTTGGGAAGCAATGAAGCAATTAAGCAAGCTATTGTCGGTAGATTGGGGATCGCTGTCTTATCCAGACATACCTTGGCACTCGATGCGCCGATGGGGCAGCTGGCGATACTTGATGTTGAGGGATTTCCAATTGAACGTCATTGGTACTTTGCTTATCCATCCGGTAAACAGTTATCGATTGTAGCGCAGACGTTCTTGGAGTATTTGCGTCAGGCATCGGATTACCTAGATGATTTATCATGCCGCCATGCAATTTCCGGGCATTGCCCGTTATTAAAAGACAGCCAGCATTAAGTTTGCTGCGTAACCGTCTACTGAAAAGTTACTTGTTAATTATTCGCCGATAGGAGTTTCCCAATGACACACTATATCGCCTGGTTTGATCAATTGACGATGCACGATGTCGCTCTGGTGGGCGGCAAAAATGCTTCGCTGGGGGAGATGATCAGTCATCTGGCGCAGGCCGGTGTTAATGTACCGGCGGGTTTCGCTACCATCACCGAGGCATACCGGGAGTTTTTGAATGTTAATGGGCTGACGGATCGCATCAATCAGTTGTTGAGCGGCCTGGATGTCGACGACACGCAAGCGTTATCCGCTGCCGGTAAAGCGATACGCGGCTGGGTGCTCAATGCCGCGCTGCCGGATGCATTGTTGCAAGCGGTATCGCAAGCTTATGAGAAACTGGCCGCCAATAGCGGCGAAAATGTGTCGTTTGCGGTGCGTTCGTCAGCGACTGCCGAGGATCTGGCCGACGCATCGTTTGCCGGACAGCAGGAAACGTTGCTGAATGTGCATGGCTTGGATCAAATCATCGCAGCCATCAAGGTGGTGTTTGCTTCGTTGTATAACGACCGGGCGATTGCATACCGCGTGCACCAGCGATTCCCGCACGACAAAGTGTATCTGTCCGCCGGGATTCAGAAAATGGTGCGCAGCGACCTCGGCGCCAGCGGCGTGATGTTTACGCTGGATACCGAATCCGGTTTCCGTGAAGCGATTTTTATCACGGCGGCATATGGATTGGGTGAAACCATCGTGCAGGGCATCGTCAATCCGGATGAATTCTATGTCTATAAGCGCGGGCTGGCGGCCGGTAACCCCGCCATTTTGTCCCGGCGGTTGGGTACTAAAGCCATTGAGATGGTGTACGCGGATAAAAAAAGCGATGGCGCTGCATTGACGTTGACGCGCGATGTTGAAACCGCGCGGCGCATGCGTTTTTCGCTATCGGATGAACAAGTCGAAGCGCTGGCGCGGCAAGCGGTGATCATCGAACAGCATTATGGCCGTCCGATGGATATCGAATGGGCTTTGGATGGGCAGGATGGGCAGCTGTATATCGTGCAGGCGCGGCCGGAAACGGTGGAAAGCCGTTCCTCATTGGTGCTGGAGCGCTTTAAGCTGACGGGCAAAGGGGCCGTGCTGGCCGAAGGGCGCGCGATTGGCAGCAAGATCGGCCAGGGAACGGCGCGACTGATCACGAAGATTGATCAGATGCATCAAATTCAGCCCGGCGATGTCTTGGTGACGGACATGACCGACCCGGATTGGGAACCGATCATGAAACGTGCCTCGGCGATCGTCACCAATCGCGGCGGACGGACTTGCCACGCGGCGATTATCGCACGCGAAATGGGCATTCCCGCCGTGGTCGGCTGCGGCGATGCTACGGCGCAGATCAAGGAAGGTGCGGCAGTTACGGTTTCTTGCGCGGAAGGCGATAGCGGTTATGTTTATGACGGTTTACTGGCCTTTGAACATACGACTGCGGATGCCGGAAAATTGCCGGACTTGCCGCTGAAAATCATGATGAACGTCGGCAATCCATCGCACGCTTTTTCGTTCTCGCGCATGCCGAATCAAGGCGTGGGGCTGGCCCGGCTGGAATTCATCATCAACAACATGATCGGCATCCATCCCAAGGCGTTGCTGGAATTCGATCAACTGCCCGATGATTTGAAACGGGAAATCGCTAGCCGCATCGCCGGTTATCAAAACCCCATCAGTTTCTATGTGGACAAATTGACCGAGGGCATCGCTACGCTGGCGGCGGCGTTTTATCCGCATGCGGTCATCGTACGCACCTCCGATTTCAAATCCAACGAGTACGCCAACTTGCTCGCGGGCGATCGCTACGAGCCGCACGAAGAAAATCCGATGATCGGCTTTCGCGGCGCATCGCGCTATCTCGCGCCCGCGTTTCGTGATTGTTTTGCGCTGGAATGCCGTGCGTTGCGCAAGGTGCGCGACGACATGGGACTGACCAACGTCGAGATCATGATTCCGTTCTGCCGCACCTTGGAAGAAGCGGAACAAGTGATTGCATTGCTTGCTTCGCATGGGCTGGAGCGCGGCAAAAACGGTTTGCGCGTGATCATGATGTGCGAGATTCCATCCAATGCGCTGCTGGCGGAAGAATTCTTGCAGTATTTCGACGGTTTTTCGATTGGCTCCAACGACATGACGCAGCTCACGCTCGGCGTTGACCGTGACTCCAGTCTGGTCGCGCATGTGTTCGACGAGCGCAACCCGGCTGTGAAAAAATTGCTGGCAATGGCCATCGATGCGTGCCGCAAGCAAGGCAAATACATCGGCATCTGCGGGCAGGGGCCGTCGGATTACCCGGACTTCGCCGCTTGGTTATATGAGCAAGGCATTGGCAGCCTATCGTTGAATCCCGATTCGGTGATGCAGACCTGGCTGGATTTGGCTAAGCTGAGCAAGCGATGACGAAGCAAAAGCGCACTGTTTTCTACTTGTCCGACCGTACCGGCATCACTGCGGAAACGCTCGGACATAGTTTGCTGACGCAATTTGACGGTATCGAGTGGGAGACGGTCAACGTACCCTTTTTGGATGACATGGATAATGCCCAAGCCGTGTTAGCGCAGATTAATCATGCTGCTGAGCGCGACGGGCATCGGCCTTTGGTGTTCAGTACTTTGCTGAAACCGGAAATTCTGGAAGTCATCAAACAAGCGAACTGTCGCATATTTGATTTCTTTGAAACCTTTATCCGTTCCATCGAAGAGGAATTGCATCAACCGTTTGCGCGCATGGCCGGGCGTTCGCACGGCTTGCAGCATCATTTGTCGTATTTCAAACGCATCGCCGCGATCAATTACGTAATGGCGCATGACGACGGTGTTAATCCGAAGCATTTCACCGATGCCGATATCATTCTCACCGGTGTTTCGCGTTCCGGTAAAACGCCGACCTGCCTGTATTTGGGGCTGCAATACGGCATCGCCGCGGCGAATTACCCGTTGACGCCGGACGACATGGACGTGCAACAGCTTCCGGCGGTGCTCGAACCGGTCAAACACAAACTGTTCGGCCTGACACTAACCCCGGCGCAACTGCACTTCATCCGCCAGGAACGCCGCCCGGACAGTCAATACGCCTCACTGGCGCAATGCCAACGGGAAATCCAGTGGCAGGAAGCGCTGTTTAGCCGCTTCGACATTCCGTACCTCGATACCACGCGCATTTCCATTGAGGAAATTAGCGCGATCATTCTGGATCGTTGCGGGTTGAAACGACAGTTGTATGGGTGAACATTTGTTAAAGTGGGCCTACGGATAGCACGGCCCTATCAGCTTTTGACTACCCGATGGCCGGTTGATGAATTTGCGGAACAATGAGTTTTACTCACTACACGCTACTTTCCACTCCACTTCCTCCAGACTATCCGGTTTCACCATTTCCCATTTCTGCGGCTGGTTATACGAGCGGATTAGGTCGCCGTGTTCCATGTTCAAGCTGAAGAGCGAGTAGGCCAGGGTGCGGATTTGTTTTTCCTGGCAGTTGTATTCGCGCCGGATTTTTTCCGATAGAAATTCCGCACCGGCGGCTTTTTGCAACGTTTGGTAATCGAACAGAACCGCCATCTTGGCCCGCCCCGCTGCTTTGCGGAGCGAGGATTGATCGGCATGCAGGACTGAGCCGCCTTTGCGGTCGCTTTCGCTGATGCGGGTCCATTCCGCCATTGTACCGGTGCTGACGAACATCAGGGTTAAACCAAAGAATACTTTTCTCATAAAGCCTTATTGTTGTTTTTTGTTATCCGGGCGGAATTGCTCCGGGTGAAAATAATGGAACGTAATATTCCGTTATTTTTGTCCTCCATCATCGACGGCGATTGCCAGGTTCTTTTTCACGATGGCTTGTGCGCGTTCGATTTTTACCGTGTCTTTTTTCAGGATCGCTTCATTGTCGATCGATTTGACGCTGATGCTGTGTTCGCCGACTGGTACGTTACTCAGCACATAAAATCCTTGTTCGTCGGTAATCGAATGAATTTGCGGTAATTCGGTCAGGAATACTTCCGCTTTCTTCCCGGCAGCGTCTTGAAGGGTGACGACACCGGCAATCGCGCCATATTGTAGTGCTTCGCCGCTTCCCGGGGTGATTTTGTTGGCGATCGACCGCACCATCAGCAGAATCGTTTCCGATGCGAATCCGGCGGTGAAGGCCAGCACGACCGAATTGGTGATATTACCCGGTTCGATCAGATAATACGCCAGAATAGCCAGCAGCGGCGCTGAGATGTACTGCACCATCTGAAAGATCAGGTGTTCGCGGAACTCGTATTGCGATAATTTGGGTTGCTGTTCCGTGGCGATGTGTTCCGCGCCCGCTTGCTTTTGCAGTTCCGGCAGCCGCCGGGTGAGACTGATACTGCCGCCCATCAGGGCCAGAATAATGAAATAGAGCGGAATGAGCAGGCCATCCTTCACTTGGCAGGTGACTGACTTGCCAAAGTTTGGGTCGCTGTCTTTAGTGCACTTCTCAATATGTCCGCCGATGTTGATGACCCATGCTTTGCCGGCAGTTCCGCCTCCCGGATTTTGCGTTTTACCAGCATTTTCGGCTTTGGGCGAAGACTGGGAACTCGATTTATTTTCAATTCCGGTTTTGGCTTCCGGCTCCGAGCAAAGCAAAGTTTTCGCTTTTGGATCCAAAGAGCAGCCGATAAATACAGCGATCGGCCGTTCACGCAGTGTTTTCAGGTATCGCCCTGCATCGGGTTTTGTCTTCTCTTGTTCGGTGGGTTCCTGTTGCACGGTTCCGGCAGAATGGTCGGATTTTTTTTCCGCAAAGCTGAACAGCGGGTTGATGAAGGGATAAAAAGTCAGTAGCAGCGATATCAACATGAAACTATACGCAAAGATCATCCACTTATTGCGTTGCCGGGATCTAATGTCTTCGATTCTTTTTCTTTCGTCTTGCGTCGATCCTTCTGCCGGTAACGCTTCAATCGGATAAGTGAAGATATGCACGAAGACGATGCACAGTGAAATGACGATTGTAAGAATGGGAAAACCACTTTCGCCATCCAGCCATCTGGAAATGTAAATTCCTATACCAAACAAAAAATTAATAACATGAGCGGCGATCCATAGTACGTTAACTTTTGCCCATTCTTTTATTTCCGCAAAGAAATCTCCGCGACCTGCACTCATGTTATTTCCCCTTTTTCAATTTCCAGGATCAAGAAAAAGAACTGCTTTCTGACCATTGATGGTAGCTTAATGTTAATGATCTGTACCGTAAAGCGATTAACTCGCAAAAAGCGTTATTTCCCGCGCATGAACAATTTATCCAGTTCGGCCAGACTGGTTTCAAACCACGTCGGTCTGCCGTGATTGCATTGACCGGAGCGCTCGGTTTGTTCCATGTCGCGCAGCAAGGCGTTCATTTCCTCGAGGGTCAATCTGCGGTTGGCGCGGACTGCACCGTGGCAAGCCATCGTGGCGAGGATTTCATTGCGTTGCGCGGTGAGGATCTGGCTGGCGCCGTATTCGCGGATTTCGCGCAGAATGTCGCGCGCGAGCTGGGCGATATCAGTGTCCTTGAGCGAGGCCGGGACCGCGCGTACGGTCAGCGTGGCGGGTGACAGGATCGCGATATCAAACCCCAGTTGTTCCAGTGTGCTGTGATTTTCTTCAACCACGGCAACCTCTAGGCTATCGGCGTGAAGAACGACTGGGATCAACAGCGGTTGCATCGCGATTTCGTGCTGATCGAGCGCTTGTTTGAGTTGTTCGTACATAATCCGTTCGTGTGCCGCATGCATGTCGACAACCACCAAGCCGCGCGCATTCTGCGCCAGGATATAGACGCCGTGCAGTTGTCCCAGCGCGAAACCAAGCGGATGGTTGTCCGATTTTTCTTGCGCAGTGATGGTTTGATCGGGTTCTGCAGTTTGTACAGCGAAAGTATTGGCCGGTGTTGCCGGGTATGCGCGCGGCTCCACGCCAAACAAGGTGCCGTAAAAACTGCCGGGCTGCGACACCGGTGCGGATTGTGCCTGACCGGTCTTGGGGTAGGCAGGGAATGACCGGGCTGGTTGTTCCGGTTCAGCGGTATTCATGGTTCTGCTGGGAGTGGCGAGCGCTTTGTTGATCGCATGAAAAATGAATTGATGCAGCGCGCGCGCTTCACGGAAGCGGACTTCGGTTTTGGTGGGATGCACATTGACATCGACGCTTTCCGGGTCGATTTCGAGAAACAACGCGAAGGCCGGGTGTTTGTCCAGATGCAATACATCGCGGTAGGCTTCGCGCAGCGCGTGCGAAATCAATTTATCGCTGACAAAGCGGTTGTTGACGAAAAAATACTGCGCGTCGCGTGAAGACCGCGCATAAGCTGGTAATGCCACCAGGCCATGCAAGCGCATGTCTGCGGATTGTTCGTCTACCGGCGCCGCCGTTTGCCCGAATTCTTCACCCAGAACCGCCGCGATCCGTTGCGTGGAACTCGTAGCGCGTAACAGACGACGCACTTTACCGTTATGTTGTAGCACGAATTCAATTCCGGCTTGCGATAGCGCCAGGCGTTTGAAGGTTTCATCGCAGTGCGCGAACTCGGTAGCTTCTGATTTCAGGAATTTGCGCCGGGCGGGAATGTTGAAGTACATATCGTTGACATCCAGCATCGTTCCACCGGCCAGCGAGGCGGGTTCGGGTTGCGAGACCGCTTTGCCTTCAATGCCGACCTGCCACGCATGGTTTTGCCCGGCTTGACGGCTGGTCAAGGTCAACCGGGAAACTGCCGCGATACTGGCGAGTGCTTCACCGCGAAAGCCCAGGCTGGTGATCCGGTGCAGGTCTTCCAATGTGCTGATTTTGCTGGTGCTGTGGCGCGTCAGCGCCAGCAATAATTCATCTTTGGCGATGCCGCTGCCGTCATCCGTGACGCGAATTTGCTTCACCCCGCCCTGCTGTAATTGCACGGTGATTTTTTTGGCGCCGGCGTCAATACTGTTTTCCAGCATTTCCTTGAGCGCCGACGCAGGGCGTTCGACCACCTCGCCAGCGGCAATTTGGTTAATCAATAATTCGGGGAGCGGTTTAATCGTGGGCATAACAAGCTGCGGTTATAAAATTGTGATTATAATGCGGAAGCAACCAAGTTCATTGTATGCCGACCAGTCATTTCACTGTTAAACATTTGGGAGAGCGAAAATGTTACCCCTGGATAAACTGAAAACCCATGTTCCCGATGCCGTGCTGGCCCAAATCCCGGATTGCGCCGCCAAGTTTGGCATCGATTCACCCTTGCGTCTGGCGCATTTTCTCGCACAATGCGCACACGAAAGCGCAGAGTTCAAAGCCTTGGAAGAAAACCTGAATTATTCCGCCGATGGGTTGAAAAAAGTATTTTCAAAGTACTTTCCTGGCGATCTGGCGGATAGTTATGCCCGCCAGCCGGAGAAAATCGCCGCGCGTGTTTATGCCAACCGTATGGGAAACGGCGACGAAGCCAGCAAAGAAGGCTATAAATACCGTGGCCGAGGTTATATTCAATTGACCGGTAAAGACAATTACAGCGCGTTTGCCAAGGCGATCGGCGATGATGTGACTGCCAATCCGGATTGGGTCAAAACCAAATATCCGTTGTTATCCGCGGCGTGGTTCTGGAGTACCAGAGCGCTCAATGATCTGGCCGATCAAGGTGCGAGCGATGACGTGGTGACCAGAATCACCAAGAAGGTGAATGGCGGAACGCTGGGGCTGGATGACCGGATTAACCATTTCAAACAATATTACGCGTTATTGGCTTGAAAACGGTTGCGTTAATCGGCGGATTGCTCGGTCTGATTGCCGCGCCCGTTTGGGCCGGAGAATCGCATTGCCAAACGGATGAGCAAATCATATTTTCGTGTTCATTCGGAAAGAAAATGGTTTCGGTATGCGCATCGAATGATTTCTCCGCCAGCAAAGGTTATCTGCAGTACCGTTTCGGATTAAAAGGCGCGCCGGAGCTGGCGTTTCCCGATTTGACGAAAGCCGTCCCGGCCGCGTCGTATGTGCAAGCACGAACGTTGATGTTCGCAGGTGGCGGCGGCGGTTATCTGCGTTTTATTAACGGACAGCATCACTACATCGTGTATAGCGCAATTGGCAAGGGGTGGGGTGCGAAAGACGGTGTTGCGGTGGAGAAGAAAGGGCAATTAGTCGCGAACTTGGAATGCCGGGATGTGCCGGTATCAAAATTAAGCGAGGAATTTTTCAGTCATGCAAGTTTGTCTGCTGACCGGGATGAATTCCAGATTCCAGGGCTTGATTAATCCGGCAGAGCACAGTTCAGCTTTCGGTTGCCGTGTGCGGCGAAGTTCGCAAAAAATCGAAGGATTGATTATTAACAGCTTCGATAAGCTCCGGCAACGGCATGGCTTTGCCAATCAGGTAGCCTTGGATGACGTCACATCCTAATGTCCGTAGGCGCTGGTACGTCGCAAGATCTTCCACGCCTTCGGCAACCACCGAAAGATTCAGCCGGTGCGCGAGAGTGATCATGGAATCGACGATACGCTCATGCTTATGGCGGGTTGCCATATGCCGGACAAATATCATATCGATTTTCACTTCATCCAAAGGCAAATCCAGCATACGCGCCATCGATGAATATCCCGTTCCAAAATCATCCATGGCGAGTTTTAAGCCCATTTTCTTAAGCTGGTACAAAGTATCCAGTGTGCCCGCATGATTGGCCATCACTGCTGTTTCGGTCAGTTCAACGGTGATATCGCCAGCCGGTACATTCCACAAAGCTAAGCCTTGCGCGACCAGTTCCGTGAGTTCCGGATCGCGCAGATCGTCGGCGGAAAAGTTAATCGAAATCCCGGCATGTAATCCTGCCTTGCGATACTCGGCGCATTCTCTTAACGCGGTGTGAAAAACCCACAGGGTGAGTTTGGGCATGAGCGCGGTTCCTTCCGCGATCTGGATCAATTTATCCGTTCGGATCGGCCCATGATTGGGGTGATTCCAGCGCAGCAACGCCTCAGTTGCCTTGATCTTGCCGCTGGCGATCTCGATTTGCGGTTGATAGCCCAAATGCAATCCACCGGTTTCAATGGCGTTTCCCAGATCGGACCAGAGATCAATCTGGAAAAGCAATGGATCTTCCCGTTCGTTAAGAAAAAGCTTGATCGGGTTTTGTTCCAGTTTTGCCTGCCGTACGGCCGCGCTGGCATTACTCATCAATTGATCGAGCGTGTAGTTGCTTTCATTCAGTAATGCCACGCCAATGCGCGGGGCGAGGATGATGTTTCTTCTGCCAAATGCAAAAGGCTGCGCCAAAATCCGGATAATTTTATGCGCGGCCAGCATGGCATGCGCATCGGTCAGCAAATCGGCCAGCAAACAACACAATTGATAGCGTCCGGTTATTCCGACCAGATCTTCGGGACCCAAAGCGTTTCTGAGCTGACCGGCGATTTGTTGCAGAATGTCGTCGACAACGGTGAATCCAAGCGCGCCATCCAATTCCGCCAACCGCTCAAAGTTGACGATCAGCACGGCGCTGCGCAGACCGGCCGGATGCGCACTGTTCAATTTGCGGGAAGCTTGTTGCAAGAAATCCTGATAAACAAGTACAGTCATAAATTCACGGTGCCAATAAGTGCAGCGGCTTATAAGTAATATTTTTGGGGATCGATTCCATAAGCGCCCTGGGGTAAATCATTGACTATGGCATACTGGATACCGCTTGGGCTTGCGCCAGCGGTTCTTAAGTCCAGGGTCAACGGGGTGCTGCAGGGTTTCTTTTCGGCATCGCAAATGATCATGATGCAGGGAAGAAAGCGTTGTGTGCGATTATGCGTGAGCACGATGGCGATCTCGCCCGTATTGAGCTCAACCAAGCTGCCTACTGGGAACATGCCGACGCACTGAGCAAATTGTTCCACCAAAGTATAATTGAGACCGTTATGCGCATTTTCCTTGAGTTCCTTCAGCGCCTGGAATGGTTTCATGCCCGGCATGCCGGACTCTCCCCAGATGATCTCTTCATAGCAATCGACGATAGCCGCCATGCGCGAATAAGCATGCAATTGATTGGCGTACAGGCCGAAAGGATAGCCATTGCCGTTCTCGCGTTCATGGTGCTGAAGAATAATTTTAATGACCTCTTCCGGCGCGTTACTCAGCTGAGAAGCTATCTCTTCTCCATAGGCGATGTGCCGTTTCATCAGCTTGCGCTCGTCAGGGGTGAGCGACATGTTTCTTTTGGCTTGAAACGCTTTGGGTAAGCGTAATTTGCCGATATCCATCAGCAATCCGCCCAAACCCAATATTGACAATTCCTTGCGCGGAAGACCGAGATGCCGTCCGAAGGCCAGTAAGTGCACCGAAGTTTTGATGGCATTGTCGTAAAGTGCTTTCCCGGTGGTCTTAAGCTGCGCCAGCAAAATCGCTGCATCGGGATTACGGATAACACTTTCACACAATGTGTCGACAACCTCATGAGCCTTCTGCATATCGATCTTAATGTCGTGTTCAAGGTTGAAATTGATATCGTTGAACAAAGCAGACGCGATGTTGTAAGCTTTTGCGGCGGCAGGAATCTCTTGCTCCGCCGTGCAAATATCCGCATAGGTTTGAACGCGCCGCAGCACATCCAGCGACTCGGTTTCTTGGGCTGAGGCAGGTGGCCGGTGCCAGCTCGATGCACTGGATGAAATGCGGGAATCGGCGTGAGGCATGGGGCGGTGCAGTCCTGGAGATTGATGGAGAGAAGAATCCGGCGGGGCAGCGGCATGCGGTGCGTGTTGTTGCGCAATGAATGGCTCGCTTCTATCCATGTCCACGTAAACATGCATGCAATAGCGTTTAAGCTCGTCAATGTCATGCTGGGACTGGATCAGGATGCCTTGAATCAGATAGGGTGTTTCAAGCCAAGGGCGATCAAGATCACTGACAAACATTCCCAGTTGTAAGTCATTAACGGACACTTCGATTGTACTATTGCTTATCATTCTAAGAAGGCTGGCGGATAGGTAAATAATATTTATCTATCTGAGTTTAATGTTTAATTCCGGGTTAATAAAAATAGAGAGCGCGGAAGCTTTCTCATATTTTATTGTTACGACGTATTGGGGTGTTTCTTAAGTCCGGCAGGCTTACCGTACAGGATTAATAAAGAATTCGCGCATCAGAAATTCTTCCAGTCCCGCAGTATCTTTCTCGCGAGCGGATAACACGACGACACGGTGCAGGCGGTGCGATTCCCAGTTGAAATCTTCCTTGTAATGTTCGCGGATCAATTGAATCATGCGGCGGATAATGGCGAGTTCGACATTACCATCCGGCCCAGCTTCGACGTGAACCGTTTGCAGGCGCGGATTGGTTTGCCCCGTGGTCCAAGCGCGAAATGAGAATTCGGCGGTGCGCGGGCCGATGCGGATAATCTGGAATATGCCGCTGGTGCCGGGGTTTTGCAGATTGCGCCGGATATTGGCCATGCGGATTTCATCCGCGGACAGTTGCTTGGTAGTGGCTGCGGGAGCGGAATCCGGCGTATCGAAAAGCCCTTCCGCGCGGCGGCGTGCTTTGGATTGATTGATATATTCGGAAAGATCCGACGGCGCATCGGCGGGCGGTTGCGGCGGCGCTTTGGTTTTTGCGACTTCTTTCGCCGGAATGGGCGCTTTCGGTTTTACAGGTTTTTCGGCTGCCTTGGGCTTGGTTTGCGGCCTTGCCTGAGCAGGCAGCGGCGGCGATTTGGGCGCGGGCTTGGGTTCTTCGATTTTGGGTTTTTCCGGTTCCGGCGGGGGCGGGTTGGGCGCGGAAGCCGGCATCGAACTGGTGGCGTTCTCGTCTTCGCTCAGGTCGATAAAGCTGGCGGCGATGGGCGGTGGTGTGTCAATTTCCACTTCCGGCATGGACAGAAAAAATCCCAAGCCCCAGATAATCAGCACCCAGACGAGCGCAGCCAGCGGCAGCGGCCACCATAGGCGAATTTCTCTCGATCGGGAGCTGGCCATGCTTTTTTACGTTATTTATGTTTCACTGCAATCAGAAAATGCTGGGCCCCGGCGGCGCGGGCGCGCAGCATGGCTTGCACGACCATGCCCTGCGGCGCATCATTATCCGCCGATACGATCAATTTTTGCTTGGAATCCGCCAGTAACGGTTTGAGCGTGTTGGCCAGTGTGTCCAATGTGACGGCTGTCTGATTGATATAGATTTTGCTGTCCTTGGTTAGTGTCAATGTAACCGGTTTTTCTGCGCTGAGCTTTTCCGCTTGCCCTTCGGGCAAATCCACCTGCAATGAATCCAGATTCTGCATCGATAACGAAGCCAGCATGAATGTCGCCAGCAAGAAAAACATCACGTCGATCATCGGGATGATCTCGATCTTGCCTTTCGGAACCGTGCGCGATTTACGGAGCTTCATCGCTATTGCCCTGTTGATCCAGACGGATGTTATCGATCAGTCGCGTACCCAGGCGTTCCATTTCATCCATCGTCAGCGATTGCAAGCGGGAAAAGTAATTGAAACCGAACAACGCCACCAGCGCAATCGCCAGGCCGACCACGGTTGCAATCAGTGCTTCCGCAACGCCGCCGGTAACCGCCGTGGGATTCACCACGCCTTCGCTGCCGATCACCTGGAAGGCGCGCATCATACCCACCACAGTACCGACCAATCCCAGCAGCGGCGCGGCGGTGACGATGGTTTCCAAAGCCCAGAGGCGGCGCGCCAGCGCTTCCTCGATGATTTGCGCTTCATCGGCGGCGCGCGATTCCGTCCACCAAGCCGGTTGATGCCGGTTGGAAATCACCACTTCGAAGAATCGCTTGTAATAGTGACGGCTATCCAGCCCGGAAAGAATTTTTTCCAGATCGTTCCATTTGAAGCCATACGTTTCCACCAGGTTTAGCAAATCGCTGGAAAGGCGCGCATAACGCCAATAGATAAACGCTTTCTCAAACATGATCGCCAGCGCGACAATCGCCAGCAAAGCCAGCGGTACGATAATGATCCCGCCAAGCTTCAACATCACCCAGGCTTGATTCAATTCTTCCATTATATTTAACTCCAGATTAATGCTATTCATAACGCGGTAGACTTCCAGTACCCGGCGGATTTAATGCACACAAGAAATTCTTGCAGTCAGTCAAACGATGCAAAATGTCCGCACAAAATAAATTTTCATTGCTGCCATGACGAGGCTGACTGGATGCTAAGAATAGTTGAAAACACCCACAGTGGAAACTATTTAGTGGCAAAATGACCGGCATTTATTGCTTTCTGCAACAAAGAAGAAACCCCGGTTGGAGTGACCTGCGGCGTGGGGATTCTGGGGGAAAGAAAATTAAATTGCACCAACCAATTATAGCGATTAATCATGAAGAAATGTGTATTGGTACTCGTTTTACTGCTGACTATGCTACCCGCGCAAGCCCAATGGACTGGCGTGGATATTGCCGGGAAACCCGGTGAAACGCATTACTTCGAACCGGATACCGTGCGGAAAGATGGTCAATTCAGAAAAGTCTGGGTGCTATCCAGCTACGAAGAAAAGCAAAAAGGCGGGCATCATGCGGTAAAAACCCTGTATGAATTCGATTGCACGCGGCACAAAGCACGTTCGATCACGATGCTGATGTACCCGGATAAAGAAGCTACTGGCAAAGTGATTGGCGCACACCACGAGGAATCGACCGATTGGTTCGGTTTCTCGACGAACTCGATTTTCCGGAAGATTGAAGAGACGGTTTGTGCGAACTGAACAAGCCAATGGTGATTCTGCTAAAACGAGCATACGAACCACCCGGGCCGGATGATGGATTCCGGATTTTGGTGGATCGGCTTTGGCCACGCGGAGTTTCCAAGGATGCAGCGCACATTGATTTGTGGCTCAAGGAAATAGCACCCAGCACACCGCTGCGTAAGTGGTTCGGTCATGATCCGTTGAAATGGGATGAATTCAGGGAGTGTTACTGTCAGGAATTGGATCAGAATCCGGAAGCGGTCGGACAACTCGTCGAATATGTGCGCCGTGGTCCGATTACACTGGTTTACGGTGCGAAGGATACGGAACATAGCCATGCGCTGGTGCTCAGAGCGTATCTCGAGAATTTACCGCATTAGACTAAGTGTTCTCCACATACAGTTTGGCCGGATCAACTGGCAGTTTGTAACACCGTCCAATTCACCTCACACTCCCCCCCTTCCGCTGCCACATAAGCCGATTGTTCGCTAATGGTGACGGAGATGTCCATCGTTCGTTGTACCAACTTGGCCAATGCCTGAATGTCCGGCGATTGAAACTGGAAAATGGTTGCGGTCAGTTCGTTGAATTTTGCTTGTTCCTGCATCCACCAGATGTTCGATTTGGAATTGAAGCTATACACCTTGACGGTTTGCGCGATCCGGGTGGCTTTTTTGATGCGTTCGGGGGCGGGTTCGCCGACGTCGATCCATAATGCAATCCGGCCGTCCGGGGTGTGCGCCCAGAGGTCGGGTTCTTCGGCGCTGCTGAGTCCTTTGGTGAACGTTAGCCATTCTTGCGCATTGAGGCAGAACGCGAGCATGCGCGCCATCATCCGTTCCAGCGTTTCGGACGGATGCTGGGCGATGGTCAGGTTGAGCGTATCGTAATACTGGCGGTTGAGGTCGGTCAGCGCGATTTTGAATTTATAAATGGTCGGTTTTAGCGCCATGAATCAATCCTCTAGCGCAGGACCTGCATCATTTGTTCTCCATCGTGCTGATGAACGCATTGGCCTCGTTAATCGATTTCTCCATGGAGGAAACCAGCGCCGAGACGTCGGATTTGATGTTGCCCAATTCGCCCTTGAGCGAAGCGATGGCGCGTGCATTCAGATTGTGCTTGAGGTACATGACTTGGTCGTGAAACACAGTGAGAATCGGTTCAATCTTGGCTTCCGCCTGTTTCATCGCGGCGATCAGCTGGCGGTAATGCACTTGGGTGGCGTCGAGTTTTTTCTGGCTGTTTTGCCGCAGCGATGCATTGCTGTACTGTGTGATTTCCTGCTTCCACTCGGTGAATAGCGCTTCCGAGACACTTTCGATGTCGGCGATGCGGTTTTTGACTTCTTCCGCTTTAACGGCGCTGGCTTCATACGCATCGTTCAGTTTTTTGTAGGTGGTTTCCAGATCGCCGCCTTGGAAATTCGTCGCGGCGGTGAATTGCTCCAGGGCGGACTTGAATTGTTCCTTGGTTTCTTGTTGCGTGTCGCGCGCTTTTTCAACGCGGTAGACCATCACGTCGCGTTTGGGAATGCCGACCTTTTCCAGGCCTTCGAGATACATCGTGGTGCAAGCCGTCAGCATCAACAATACCGGCAGGCTAAGTAAACGAATGACATGATTCATGCGTGTCTCCAATGAAAGTGAATGTTAATCAACAATGGTAATGATGTTCATCAGCGTAATACGCCGCGCCGCAATAATTGCCGGGCTACTTTCAAGCCCCACAAAATAGGGTGGCGGCGCAGCATCGGTGTGACTTCCACGCGCACACCGGTGTGCCGCTCGATTTTCCAAGCGGCGTAGTCGACGCTATTGCTGAAGGTCAGCGTAGCTTTGGCCAAGCGCAGAATCGACAGGACTCTGCCCTGCCAGCGGCGCAGCCGCCAGTGCCACAATGCTTGCCGTTGACTGACTGGACGGGTCAGGCAGCGATACTGCCCGTTTCCCTGTTTTTCCAGGATTTCTGTCAATAGCGGACTGGCGGCGTCTGTCAGACGGGTAAACGCATCCCGGTTGGCTTGTGCCAGATGACGTGCGCGCGATTGGTTTTCGGCGCGCAATTCAGCGGCGTAGGTGAGGATCAGGCAACGGGTCCAGATTTCTTCGACATCCAAAGTGTCGGCTTCGAGCGCGGGTACGCCGGATTTTAAAAAGGTAATGACGGAATGTGCCAATGCGGCATAAATACGTTGCCGTACCGTATCGTCGCGCGTATATAGCAGCCGTGACGGTTGCGCAAAGCGCGCCCAGATGTAGGAATGGAACCAAAACTGCGCGCCACGCGCAAAATCGGCGGTGGAAATGACGGCGTATTTGGCGCGCAACGTTTTTTCCTGATGCGGCACTTCCAGATAGAACACATTCGGTGCCAGCCAGGCATTAAGGGTAGCCAAATAGCGCTCCGGATAAGCTTTGTGATAGCTGTCGACGACGACATACAGGTCGACGATGCCTTCTTCCAGGCTCACGGCGGAGTGCAAGCAGGAGCCATACAGAATCACGGCATCCAGCGATTCGCCAAAGCGCATGATGAGCGCATCCACCAAAGGGACGAAATCGGCGGAAACAGCCTTTTTGCTTTCCGCTGCGACTTCATCGATCAATTCGGCAGGCAGTTGCGCAATGGTTTCGAGTAAGGGGTTAGTCATGGCAATATCCTATAGCTATAGCACGAGAAATGTCACGGGATCGGTGGCGGTGATGCTGATTGGCGTTTGTGGATTGGCCGACCGGTACAATTCACCATCGACGATATATTCGTCGTCCATGTGCACAGTTAAGGAGCTGGTATTGTGGCTGTAGTAGCCATCTTTTTCCTGTAGCACTGCGCCGCTACCCGATAATATCGGCCATACCGAGCGCCACAGACGCTTATGTTGCTGATCGACCAATGTCACATGCAACGGTGCCGGTTCTGTCCCCCAGTACGGGCGGATGTTCAATAACAGGCAATCCAACGCGCTGACCAATGCAAACAGATAAGTGCCCTGGTGAATTCGTCCGCCGGTTTCCATCAGGGTCATGTTAACCGGCGCCCATTCGCTTTGCTGGCGGCCCAGAATCATGTTAGCGAGCATGCCAAAAAGCGAGCGCAACATGATCATCGCGGTGAAAATACCGCCGGTAATACCAATTTGCTTCACCGGGCTGCGCGAGAATTTTACGCCGCGCGCGACCAGCCCGACGGCAAAGAACATACCGTAAATCGGATTCATGCCAGCCTGTTCGATACGCAACACCGCCCGCTGCGCCAGTTTTGGAGCGAAGGGTTTGCGCAAATAGGCGTGCAAGCGCCGGATGATTTGTTCGGGCTTGCCGCGCACGCCCAGGTCCAGTGGCGTCATGTTCGTGGTACCGCCCGGTATGATCGTGATGAGCGGCCAGTCAGCGGGGGCGCGTGCTGCGAATAAATGGCCGAAGATTGCGTGCGTGGTCCCGTCACCGGCGGCAATCACCAGTAAGTCGATATCCGCCTGGAGCAATTGATCAACCGCGCTCTTGAAAGTGATCGCATCATTGGCTTCGCACACCAGCATGCCGGGTATGTCGTCCAACGCTTGCCGGATCGCCGGTTTGCGCTTACGTACCTGACCCCCCATGGGGTTGAGCAAACAACCTGTTTTGGCTGTTCCGTTTCTCAGACGGTCAATCCGTGCTTGCAACGTCATCAGGTATTGTTATGAAGTGTGGCTGTTACGAAAGCGGAAATGGCTTTCTAAGATCAATCGGGGCGCGTGTGAAAATTTTCACCGCCCATTGTTCGCGATCACGCGCCGGATCGATATCCTGCAACCAGGAACGCAATGAACCTTCCTTTTGTTTGGTTTGCCAGCCATCGGCCAAGCGCCAGACCAGAATGCCGGTTGAAGCCAGGTGCCACAGCACCACTAACAGCAATCCGATATCCGGGCGGCCGCTTAACCATCCGTACGTGAGCAAAATCAGGTTCGGATTGCGCCGGGCCGTGATCAACCGGTTAAAAGAATCCATTTTGCGCCAGATGAACATGTCGAAGTGTGCCAACCAATACTGGAATGCACCCTCGCACAAACGCCCGCCGATATATCCCAAAAACATCAGTCCCATTAGAATTCCCAAAGGAGCCAGCGGCGTCGCTGTGCCTTCCAGACCCAATCCCCAAGCCAGATACCACAGCGGTGGGTGCATGATATCCAAGCCGTGGTCCAAGACATCGCCGAAGCGGCTGGACGTCACCGTGACGCGTGCCAGTTTTCCATCCACCGTGTCGAGAAAGGTCATGAACCAACCCATCAATAATCCGATACCGAAGAATCCACCCCAGAACGCCAATCCCGCCAGCACGGCAAACACCACGCTGAGATAGGTCACATGATTGGGCGACCAGCCGTGGCG
>SSFX01000046.1:0-19251 GCA_008015635.1 Nitrosomonas oligotropha | reverse complement strand
GTTTACTCGTATCAATCGTCCGCAAACCAATGGTAAAGCTGAGCGGGTTATCCGCACCCTGATGGATATGTGGCACAGCAAGATTCACTTCAAAGACAGCGCCGATCGGCACATTCAGCTTCTCCGTTTCATTAATTTCTACAATACCGTTAAGCCTCATAAGAGTTTGAATAATGCCACCCCTTATGAAATACTCACCGCTTATTTCAATCAACCTCTCTGTAAACAACTCTGAGGTTTCTTACACATCATTATATTAAGATTCAGACGTAGCAGATCACCTAAAGTATGATATAACGCATTTTTTAACAAACAAATGGAGCACCAAAATGAGCGATCATGTGTACAAAGTTATCGAAATCGTTGGTTCGTCGACTAAAAGCAGTGATGATGCGATTCAGCAAGCCGTCGCTAAAGCGGGTGCATCCTTGCATAACCTGGATTGGTTCGAAGTAGTGGAAACGCGCGGACATATCACGAATGGCAAGATTGCACATTACCAGGTCAAGTTAAAAATCGGTTTCCGCCTGGATTGAGGCGATTAGCGCATCAATAATACTGCAACAAGGCCTCAGAACTTGAGGCTTAATCTCAGCAAAACCTCAAACTCCCCCGGTAGCGGTTTATTGATCAAGCATCACACCGCAAACAGCGCAAGTGCTCCCTCTCGCGCCCTCATTACAGCGCTCTCTCTTCCACATGCCAGCGTCAAGCCCACCGGTTCGCGGTATAATCAAACAATTTACCCAATAAAAACATCGTCCCCATGCAAGAAAAATATCATCCCCAGGAAATTGAGAAAAAAGCCCAGCAGCACTGGGAGCAAACCGCAGCATTTAAAGCCGTTGAAACCCCCGGCAAACCGAAATATTACTGCCTGTCGATGTTTCCCTATCCGTCCGGCAAGCTGCATATGGGACATGTGCGCAATTACACCATCGGCGATGTGCTGTCACGTTATCGCCGCATGCAAGGTTATAACGTATTGCAACCGATGGGCTGGGATGCATTCGGGCTACCGGCGGAGAATGCCGCGATGCAAAACAACGTCTCGCCGGCCAAGTGGACTTATGACAACATCGCCTACATGCGCAAGCAACTGAAAAGCCTGGGGTTGAGCATTGATTGGACGCGTGAAATCGCCACTTGCGATCCGAGTTACTATCACTGGAATCAATGGTTGTTTTTGCGCATGCTGGAAAAAGGGCTGGCGTATCAAACCACCGGCGTGGTCAACTGGGATCCGATCGATCAAACCGTGCTGGCGAATGAACAAGTCATCGACGGTTGCGGCTGGCGCACCGGTGCACCAGTGGAAAAGCGCGAAATCCCGATGTATTACCTGAAAATCACTCAGTACGCCGATGAACTGCTGGCTGCGCTGGATAACCTGCAAGGCTGGCCGGAGCGGGTCAGAACCATGCAAGCCAATTGGATCGGCAAAAGCTATGGCGTCGATATTACCTTCCCTGCCGATCAGGAATCGAGTACGCCGCAAGATCTGAAAGTATTCACCACCCGCGCGGACACACTGATGGGCGCCACCTATGTGGCCGTCGCCGCCGAACATCCGATCGCCCTGCATGCCGCACAGAACAATCCAGCGCTGCAAGCCTTCATTCAGGAATGCAAACTCGGCTCCGCCAAGGAAGCCGACCTCGCCACGCAGGAAAAGAAAGGCATGGATACCGGCTTGTTCGTGATCCATCCGCTCAATGGAGAGAAACTGCCGGTGTGGGTCGCCAACTATGTGTTGATGGGTTACGGCGAAGGCGCAGTCATGGCCGTACCGGCACATGACGAACGCGATTTTGCTTTTGCCACGCAGTACCGGTTACCGATCAAAGCGGTTATCAAACCTCTGGAAGGCAATTTGGCACTACCGCTCACCGAAGCCTACACTGAACATGGCATCACGTTCGATTCAGGTGAGTTCTCAGGATTGGAATTTCAGCCAGCAGTCGATACGATTGCCTCTGCATTGGAGCGGAAAAACCTGGGCAGCAAACGCGTGCAATTTCGCCTGCGCGACTGGGGCATTTCCCGGCAGCGCTACTGGGGCTGTCCGATTCCATTGATTCATTGCGCCGATTGCGGCGTGGTGCCGGTACCGGACGATCAATTACCGGTGGTGCTGCCGCAGGATCTGGTACCGGATGGTTCCGGTAATCCGCTCGGTAAAACACCGTCCTTTTATGAGTGCGCCTGCCCTAAATGCGGTAAGCCCGCACGCCGGGAAACCGATACCATGGACACGTTTGTCGATTCTTCCTGGTTTTACGCCCGCTACGCTTGCCCGGACCAGCATAATGCCATGACCGATGAACGCGTCAATTACTGGCTGCCCGCCGATCAGTATATCGGCGGTATCGAACACGCCATTCTGCATCTGCTGTATTCGCGCTTCTGGAGCAAGATCATGCGCGACCTGGGCTTGCTGAAACTGGACGAACCGTTTACCAATTTGCTAACGCAAGGCATGGTGCTGAATGAAATTTTTTACCGCAAATCCGGCAACGGGCGCATCACCTATTTTAACCCGACCGATGTCAGCCTCCAGCATGACGAGCAAGGCAAACGTTGTGGCGCGATCTTACTGTCGGATAATCAGCCGGTCGAATCGGGCGGCATCGGCACAATGTCGAAATCCAAGAACAATGGCGTTGATCCGCAAAAACTGGTGGAAGAATATGGCGCCGATACCGCGCGCCTGTTTATGATGTTCGCCAGCCCGCCGACGCAAACACTAGAATGGGCGGACGCTGGCGTCGATGGCGCGTACCGTTTTCTGAAACGCCTGTGGCGGCAAGCCTTCTTGCATCTCCAAGATGGCGCGGTCCAAATCGACCCGGCATTGCATGCTACGCTACCAGCGGAACTCAAAGCCCTGCGCTGCCAGTTGCACCAGACCATCGCCAAGGTAACCGACGACTTGGAGCGCCGCCATACCTTCAATACTGCGATTGCCGCGGTAATGGAATTGATGAATGGTTTGGCAAAATGCCAGGACACCGGCGCCGCCAGCCGCAATCTGATGCAGGAAGCGCTGGAAAGCATCGTGCTGTTGCTGTCCCCGATCGTACCGCACATCTGTCATGAGCTCTGGCGCGAACTCAGACCGGGCACCGAGCTATCCGGCCAACCCTGGCCGCAGGCGGATAACGCCGCGATGGCGCAGGATGAAATCAAGTTGATCGTACAAGTGAATGGTAAGCTGCGCGGACAAATCAATGTCGCCAAGGATGCCGGAAAAGAAGCCATTGAACGCACTGCCCTGGCCAACGAGCATGTACAGAAATTTATCGAAGGGCAAACAGTGAAAAAAATCATTGTCGTACCCGGCAGACTGATCAACATAGTCGTATAAAAATACTGACGCGCATACCCCTATGAAACTGAGTAAACAGCACATTCTTATCCTGGTGATCTTGCTCCTGCTGACGGCTTGCGGTTTTAAACTACGCGGGCAAATTTCCTCGCTGCCATTCAAAACCCTGTATATTTCCGCACCGGACGGAAACACCATCGGCATGAATCTGGAGCGCGCCATCGGCACGTCATCCACAACCAAGGTGGTTGCCAATGCGGAAGATGCCGAGGCTACTTTGGAGGTCATCAGCGCCACCAGTGAAAGGATCATCCTGTCGCTGTCCGGAGGCGGCCGGGTACGTGACTTTAACCTGCTTTACCGCGTCAGATACCGTCTTTACGACAAACAGAATGTAGAAATCGTCCCACACACGGAAGTTACCTTAACGCGCGTCCTCCCGTTCCTGGATGCGCAAATCCTGGCGAAGGAGGCGGAAGAGCGGTTGCTGCAAAAAGATATGGAAGCCGACGCGATTCAGCAAATGCTATGGCGTTTGTCGACCATCCAGCGATAGCCGAAGCCGCGGATCGTGAATCAGAGATCTCTCTGTTTTTAATCCACGCGGCGCCATCATGCGGATAAAACTCGAACAGCTTCACCAGCAGTTGCAGAAACAAACCGCCCCGTTGTACACGTTATTCGGCAGCGAACCTTTGTTGATTTTGGAAGCTACCGATCAGATCCGCGCGCACGCACGCCAGCAAGGCTATACCGAGCGCGAACTGTTCACAGTCGATCAGCATTTCGATTGGACGGAGCTGCTCAATGCTGGCAATAACCTATCGCTGTTTGGCGACCGCAGAATCATGGACCTCCGTATCCCTTCCGGCAAACCCGGCAGGGAAGGCGGCAAAGCGCTCGAAACCTATTGCACCGCGTTACCGCCCGATACCGTGACACTGATCACACTGCCGCGCATCGACAAACAAGGGCAAGCCAGCAAATGGTTCAAAGCGCTCGAAACGGCAGGTACGTTGATCGCAGTTTATCCCATCGAACGCAATCAATTACCGGGTTGGATTGGTCAGCGTCTCGCCAAACAACAGCAAAAAGCCGATGCCGCCACCTTGCAATTTCTCGCTAACCAAGTCGAAGGCAACCTGCTCGCGGCGCATCAGGAAATCCAGAAACTTGCGCTGCTCTATCCTGCCGGTAACTTGACATTCGAGCAAGTAAAAGACGTGGTTCTGAACGTCGCGCGCTACGATGTCTATCAGCTATCCGACGCCATGATTACAGGCGACATCACTCGCTTTATGCGCGTTCTGAACGGATTACAAGGCGAAGGCACCGCCCCGCTGCTGATCCTCGCCACCCTGGCCGAACAAATCCGCCAATTGATCATTATCCGTAAAGGCTTGGATAACGGTCAGCCACCTGCGCAATTACTGCAAGCGGCCAGAATTTGGGGTGACCGGCAAAAACCAGTCATGGCCGCCGCCCAGCGCATCAGTATTCAAACACTGTTGCAGGGACTAACCGCTGCCGCAGAAATTGATCGGATGATTAAGGGCGTGGCACAAGGGGATGCTTGGGAGGGATTGTTGCAATTGGGGTTGAGTTTTGCTATTCCCGACAATAGACAGTCCAGGAAAAAAGTAACTCACTTTTAGCTGGGAAGAAACTATGGAGATTATTAAAGATTTCTTAACGCTGTTTCTTCAATTAACCGCTATTCAAGTACTCTTTGTCACGTCGTGGCCTGTTCGAAAACCGAAACTAAAGCTTGCAACCGCTATTTTTGTACTCAACTTAGATTTAGCATTACGGAGTAAAATATACAGTGGGTTAAGTGATTGCAAATGTTTATCCGATTTTTTAAATAGCGCTACAAAAGAGACGGATGGCAATCATGATCGAGTCATTTTTGGATACCATAGCCCATTTCGAGGACTCGATGTTATACAGGAGCTATCAGAATGGGAATCAACTCAATATTGTTACGGTCCAGTGATATTTCCCAATGATGACGAAAAGCATTGGGAATCGCTACTTCAATCACTAAAATATCAACTTGGTATCGATACAGGCAATGAATATCGCTTTGAAATCGACTCTGAATTTAGAAGAGGGCCCTTGGATCGTTTGCATGAAGTAATTGACAGGAAATACGGTTATGAACTTGGCAATACACTCGATTCTACAGAAGAATCGACTCCGCCAAGGCGATACATATACTGTGAAGATCAACAAGATTTGCTCACAAAAATTCTATCGGATGTTGAAAAAATATGTCCTAACAATATGGAAAGAGCGATAGCCATTTCACGTCTCCAGACTGCATATAAAGTTATCAATATAGCTCAACTAAAGAATCCCTATCACGCAAGTATCAACAATATTCATCTGTTCATCTCTAACGAATATCGTGGCATCATGAAGTTGGATCCTAAGTTTACCGAGAAGCAAGGATTTTCTATCAATAATAATACTATACAAGAAGCACATCTAATTTTGAGTGAACTACCACCCAATTCTGAGCGCTACTGCATAATGGAAACTCGCTTGCGCCCATTAACTGAGAAAGATATAAAAATGCAGTCAAACTTATTACTGGATAAACTCAGCCCTCAAATAATGAGACCCATAATTATTAGAGCTACGATATTTACACTATTGGTGCTCTTATACAAATATGTTGATACAGAAACAGTTAACAATCTTGAGCTATTTTTCCAGACTCACGTATCTACAAAATCTTAACTACCATTTGGCTGCTGATTATCAATCGCTCAAATTACCCCGCTACTTTTTCTGATCTTCAGCCTTTTTGTCCTTTGTAATCGGATTCTGCACACCATACCCAGCTTCCTTAGCCTTATAGCCACCGTAGGCACCGGCTCCCCCTACCGCAAGAAGCCAACAACCCGATAGCATTGGGATCATGAGCAGAATGACCATGTAATGTAATAATCTCGTTCTCATCGCAACCTCCAGAAAGATTCATCGAAATCTTTACACTTGCTTTCTCATTCTATTACCCGCCCTTGTAACTAGGAAATAAGCATAATGCTTATTTTTAATTCCATTTTCGGCAAAGTATCTGAATAATAAAGAGAGTCGGCAAGTACATCATACAACATCACGCTCATAGCATCACAAAAAAATGGGAGCCAAAGCTCCCATTTTTAATACACGATCAATCCGGATTATTACACTTGCGCTGCTTTTCTACGGCGTGCGGCGAAACCCGTTAATACTAAACCAGCCAGTAACATGGCATACGTTTCAGGTTCGGGAACAGGCGTTACCTCAAATCCTGCGTATCTCACATTTTCCTGTGAATTATTGTAGAAACCAAACTGCCCGGAAGTGAATGATGTATCAACGACCGTAACGTTCCACAATTCGGTAGCACCCTGTTTCACAACGATATGAATTTCGCCTGGATTCACATTAAAATCAAGGTGAAAATTGTATAGCACATTGTCCGCCCACCCCTTAGTACTGGAGTGATTGGTAGCAAGAATTTCCATATCGCCAAAATTAGTGGTGTTTTCCCAGAACTCTTCCAATGACAAGTCTGCTAGGCCATTACCTGTAGCGCCATGAAATTCTTTAATGGTCATACCTTCCGCTGCGTTACGGCCAACATAGCCTTGCGCTACTTGTTTCCAGTCAAATAAATAAAAATTACTCGAATTCTGGTAACCAAAAACAAACCCCATGTAATCATCATCGCTTGTCGTCGTAACCTGCCACGAGCCATCGACTGAATAGCTGCTAAGATTCAGGTTATTCAAAAAGAAAGAAGGGTCGGCATTAATGACTTGCTTAACTGCCGTATTGCCAGGTTCCAACACCCAGCTGCCAGCACCTTGCCCACCTGGATAATTCAGCGTTAATGGTGTCCAGCTCGATAAATCGATTGGTGCAGCGTGAGTAGCGAGTGGAGTTAATAAGAATAATCCGGCTGTTGCCAGGTAACGTAAATTTTTTTTCATCATGATAGGTTCCTCTAAAAAGTTTTTATTATAACAAGGCACTCCCTCATCAATAGTATCTTATTATTATCAATAATTTACCTTGCATTTTTCTGGTGTAAAATTAACTGTTATCAGTTTCACCAGTTGCGATACTAATACTTTCAGGTAATTAATTGAAGCAAAATTTACTGGTTTTCTGGACCTCATCGCACAAAATAACCGAAAAAAACAGCACCAACACTTTCTACAGACGCTATATGCGAGCAAACCTGCTCGCATGGATTTCTCACCAAATTACCGCTCGTACGCCAGTACCGGGGCCAGCCACCGCTCCGCTTCCTCCAATGCCCAGCCTTTGCGTTTGGCGTAATCCTCCACCTGATCTTTACCGATTTTTCCGACGGCAAAGAAAGTGGATTCCGGATGCGCAAAATAGAAGCCGGACACCGCCGCAGTCGGCACCATCGCGAAGGATTCGGTGATGATGATGCCGGTGTTCTCGGTGGCGTTCAACGTGGCGAACAACGGGCCTTTTTCGGTGTGATCCGGGCAGGCGGGATAACCCGGCGCGGGACGGATACCACGGTATTCTTCGTTGATGAGTTGTTCGTTAGTCAGTGTTTCGTCCTTGGCATAACCCCAGAATTCGCGGCGCACGCGTGCGTGCATATGCTCGGCAAAAGCTTCCGCCAAACGATCCGCCAGCGCTTTGAGCACAATCGCGCTGTAATCGTCATGCGCCGCTTCAAACGTTTTGATGCGCTCGTCAATGCCGAACCCAGCGCCAACGGCAAATAGACCGATGGTATCCTTGATGCCGGTTTCCTTCGGTGCGATAAAGTCAGACAGGCAGCGATTCGGTTTTCCGGACGGTTTTTGATCCTGCTGCCGCAAGCAGTGGTAAGTCATGGCGATTTTGCTGCGCGACTGATCGGTATAGATCTCGATATCGTCACCAACGGAATTGGCCGGGAACAAACCGATCACCGCGTTGGCGCTGAGCCATTTTTGTTCGACGATTTTCTTCAGCATCGTATGCGCGTCTCGGAACAACTGGCTGGCCGTTTCTCCGACCACTTCATCGGTCAGAATATCCGGATACCGCCCGGCCAATTCCCAAGCCTGAAAGAATGGTGTCCAGTCGATATACGGTACGATTTTATCCAGCGGATAATTGTTCAATGTGCGCACACCAATCAGTTCGGGTTGGTACGGCTGGTAATTACTCCAGTCGGTTTTATACGCATTGGCGCGCGCTTCGGCGAGCGCCAGCAGTTTCGCCGGACCTTTTTTGTTCTTGTGCTGCGCGCGCACTTTCTCGTATTCGTCCTTAATTTCCTGGATATAACCCGCTTGCAAATCCTGCGACAGCAGATTGCTGCACACGCCCACCGCGCGGCTGGCGTCGGGCACCCATACGGTCGTACCGTTGTAGTGCGGGGCAATTTTTACTGCGGTGTGCACCCGCGAAGTGGTTGCGCCACCGATCAGCAACGGAATAGTGAATCCTTCACGTTGCATTTCCTTGGCCACATGCGCCATTTCCTCCAGCGAAGGCGTAATCAAGCCGGACAGACCGATGATATCGGCTTTCTCGCGCTTGGCCATGTCGAGGATTTGCGCGCTCGGCACCATCACGCCCATGTTGATCACTTCATAGTTATTACATTGCAGTACCACAGTGACGATGTTCTTGCCGATGTCGTGCACGTCGCCCTTGACGGTGGCGATGACGATCTTGCCTTTCGGCTTGTTGTCGCCCGATAGTTTCTTCTCGGCTTCGATAAACGGCAGCAAATGCGCCACCGCCTGTTTCATCACACGCGCCGATTTGACCACCTGCGGCAAAAACATTTTTCCGGCACCGAACAAATCACCGACGACGCCCATGCCTTCCATCAGCGGGCCCTCGATCACCTGAATCGGACGCCCGCCCTGTTTTTCGATTTCCACCCGCGCCGCTTCGGTATCTTCGACAATATACGTGGAAATGCCCCTGACCAGCGCATGCGTCAGCCGCTGTTGCAGCGGCTCATCGCGCCAGGCCAGATCTTCCACCTGTTCTTTTTTCTGCCCTTTGAAGTTTTCCGCGAATTCAACCAAGCGTTCGGTTGCATCCGAGCGCCGGTTCAGAATCACGTCTTCGACCTTTTCCAGAAGCTCTGCGGGAATATCCGAGTAAACGCCGAGTTGTCCGGCGTTGACGATCCCCATCGTCATCCCGGCCTTGATCGCGTGATACAGAAAGGCGGTATGAATCGCTTCGCGGATCGGTTCGTTGCCGCGGAACGAGAACGAAACATTCGATACCCCGCCGCTGATCTTGGCATACGGCAGTGTTTGCTTGATGGCGCGGGTTGCATTAATAAAATCGAGGCCGTAGTTGTTGTGCTCTTCGATACCGGTCGCTATCGCGAAGATATTCGGATCAAAGATAATATCTTCCGGCGGGAAGCCGACTTGATCCACCAACAGACGATAACTGCGCGTGCAGATATCCACCTTGCGTTGCAACGTATCGGCCTGCCCCTGTTCATCGAAGGCCATGACAATCACCGCCGCGCCATAACGGCGCGCCAGTTTGGCGTGCTTAATGAATTCTTCCTCACCTTCTTTCATGCTGATCGAGTTGATGACCGATTTGCCCTGCACACATTTCAGACCGGCTTCGATCACCGTCCATTTGCTGGAGTCGAGCATAATCGGCACCTTGCAGATATCCGGTTCGGCGGCGATCAAATTGAGGAAAGTCACCATGGCTTTTTGCGAATCCAGCATCGCTTCGTCCATGTTGATATCAATAATCTGCGCGCCGTTCTCCACCTGACTGCGCGCCACATTCAGCGCTTCTGCGTAGTTATCGCCGAGAATCAGGCGCGCAAACGCGCGCGAGCCGGTCACATTGGTGCGTTCACCGACATTGACGAACAGGGAATCATCGCCGATGTTCAATGGCTCCAATCCGGATAAACGCAGCTTTTTAGGAATATCGGGCACTTTGCGTGGCGCGATAGCGCTAACCGCTTGCGCAATCGCCTTGATATGCGCCGGTGTGGTGCCGCAGCAGCCGCCGACGACATTGACGAATCCCGCTTCGGCAAAACCTTTGATCTGATTCGCGGTATATTCCGGCGATTCATCGTAGCCGGTTTCGGAAAGCGGATTCGGCAGCCCAGCGTTGGGATGCACGCTGGTGTACACATTCGCCACTCCGGATAATTCTTCGATATACGGACGCATCAATTCTGCGCCCAGCGCGCAATTGATCCCGACCGACAATGGCCGGGTGTGGCTGATTGAGTTCCAGAATGCTTCCGGTGTTTGTCCCGACAGCGTGCGGCCGGATGCATCGGTAATCGTCACCGAAATCATGATGGGCAACCGTATGCCGTGATCTTCAAAGAATTGATCGATGGCGAACAATGCCGCTTTGGCATTGAGCGAATCGAAAATGGTCTCGACCAGGAGAATATCCACGCCACCATCAACCAGACCGCGAATAGACTCGGTGTAGTCCGCGACTAATTGATCATAGGTAATACCGCGAAAACCCGGATCGTTAACATCGGGAGAAATCGACGCTGTTTTGGTGGTCGGGCCGATCACACCAGCGACAAAACGCGGCTTATCCGGTGTTTTTGCTTCAAAGCTTTGCGCGGCCTCACGCGCCAACTTGGCCGCGGAGCAATTCAATTCATACACCAAATCCTGTAAATGATAATCCGCCATCGAAGCCGCATTGGAATTGAATGTATTGGTTTCAATGATGTCCGCGCCCGCTTCCAGATAACCCGAGTGGATCGAATGAATGATATCGGGCCGTGTCAGCGTCAACAAATCGTTATTGCCCCTCAGATCATGCGGAAAATCAGCAAAACGCTGTCCGCGAAAATCCGCTTCGGTAAGCTTAAACGTCTGAATCATCGTACCCATCGCGCCATCCAAAATCAGGATGCGTTGCGCAAAAAGGCTTTCCAATAAGGCAGTGCGGGATTCTCTAGTCATGGATTGTTTATGTTGTGAAAAGATGAAAAGTCATTATACCTGAGCTGTTCCGCTCTATCGCGCAGGCTATCGGTTTTGAAAGCGGCTAAACACGCGGAACCCGCCTACAGTACGTTTATAATACACAATGTACTGTGACCCAGTTAGCGGAGAATGAGCGATATTTTCATTGGTTATTCGAGCAATGACGGTGCAATTGCAGAGTAATGGTTGCAACAGACTGCGACCGGCTGATCCTGTACTGGCTATCGGATGCCGCTGCGCTTATCCCCTTACAAGTCCTCCGCTTCAATCCCGCTCAAATCCTCTACATCGGCCAGTTTAGCCAGTAACCGGGTGTAATTTCTCAATTGTGTTTGCAAAGCTTGCAATTCCCGGCGGAATTGCTGGCATTCCTCAGGCGAAGCAAAAGCGCTTTGCTGGCTTTTGCGGTGCCATTTAGCAGTAAAGGGACGCACGATCTGGTTCAGGACGACAACCGCGATTCTGGCGAACTGAATGCAATCCCGGCCATGATCCTTGAGTGTTTTGCGCGTGATGCCGAACAGGGCATGTATGCTGTCCAACGCGGTTTGTTCTACACCGTCTTCATCCGGCAGCGGTTGCGTCGTGATACGGGTGAGCAATTCCACATAGAGATCCCAAGCGGCGGCTTTGTCGGAATCAGATGGTTTCCATTCCAAATCCAGGAATGGTGTTTTTATTCTGAGTCCGGTCAGCCCCCATTTTTCAAACAGGTCTTTGATCTTCATGATTTTATCCACTGGATTAAACGACTATTGATATTTCAAGGATACAACAGCAATAGGCGATAACCCAAGGCATTCAGCTGGCTGCTGTCAAAATCCAGGCGGATATCCATTTCATGCCGAGGTGCAATGAATGCCAGAGTTTTATCGTCTTCCAGCAAATAATCCTGCGCACTAAAAATGCGGCTAGTGATGACTTGCTCTTGCGCGTCCAACAACAACAATTGCAATGCCGGGAAAGCTTGCGGGAAAGGCGCGTGATTGCTGATGATCGCGCGCATGGTGGTCACTTCCGGCTGGCGCGCGGGATTTTTCTGCAAATCGGACGATTCGATACTAAGCTGCTGGATATCTTGCGCGTAAGGCACCTGACAGCCGACAAACGCGCAATAGCGCTCCCAGTACGGTCTGGTTTCCGGTGCGGTAATGGTCAATTCAGTGCGATAGGTATACGCGATCTGTCCGAGCAACAGCAATAACAACAATACATTCGCCAATCCCCACCAACCGGATGATTTTTTGACAGGTTCTTCATCGAAGAGATCCACCGGGGATTCCGCCGTTTCTTGTGTCCAATCCGGGAGAGCCGGTTGATCCATGCCGTTATTCACATGCGGCGTCAACGCGCGACTTTCCACCGGCGATCCTGCTTGCCCGTCTTGTAGATCGTTCTGCAGTTGCGACGGCGGCGGATATTCAATCGCCGATTCATGTACGGTGATCAAGGTGGCAAACCCATTGAATACCCGTTGACACTGGCCGCAGCGCACATCGCCGCCGTGCGCCTGCAATTGCGCGGCATTCACGCGGAACGTCGTGCCACAACCAGGACAGAGTGTCACCAACGCCATGGGCTACTTGCTGTATTTATTCGCATTGATATCACCGGTTAATAGGTAACTGGATCAGGTATTGGCAGGGTTATGATTGCTTTACCTACTTTCAACCGGCGGAAAATTACTTCACCTTTTGATTCCGGTCAACAACACCCAGCCTTCCTGCTCGCGAGCGATGCGCATGTCGAACCACTGCTGATAGACCGCTTTGACTTCTTCGGCCTGCTCCTTGAGAATCCCGGACAGCACGATATGGCCGTGTTTCCGGGCAACTTGCATCAGCAGCGGCGCTAATATGATCAACGGATTGGCCAGAATGTTAGCGACGACCACATCCGTTTGCTCTTCCGGTTGCACACCCCGTTCCGTGGCTTGATGGGCTGTCGCGAAATGAAATTTCGCCGGATCGCACTGATTGCGCAGCGCATTTTCCTGACTGGCTTTAATCGCCTGGGGATCGATATCGATACCGGTGACAAACCGCGCACCGAGTTTTAATGCGGCAATAGCGAGTATTCCGGAACCGCAGCCATAGTCCATAATTTTGTCGCCCGGCTGCAGATTCTGATCCAGCCAGCCCAAACATAGTTGCGTGGTGGGATGGCTACCAGTGCCAAAAGCCAGCCCGGGGTCGAGTATCAGATTGATGGCGGCCGGATCGGGCGATTGGTGCCAAGTTGGCACGATCCATAAGCGCGCTGAGATTTGAATCGGATCGAATTGAGACTGGGTCAAACGCACCCAATCTTGTTCTTCGACGCGCTCAATACGGTAACCGAGTGGCTGATCCGGCTGTATTATTTGCGTGACATTGCGCAGGATTGCCACAATATCCGCATCCTGATCAAACAACGCGGAAACTTCCGCGTTTTGCCAGATTTCCCCGCTGGGCTCTCCCGGCTCGCCGAAAAGCATTTGCTCGTCTTTCGTATCGGCGGCGGCATCATGAATATCCACCGACAATGCGCCTTGTTCCAGCAGCGCATCGCTCAGCACCTCGGCATGCGCCGCATCCGTTTCGATAATCAGTGTCACCCAGGACATGCCGCGTAGTGAGGATTGTTAATGGATGGATCGGATTCGATACGCCGGTCTGTCAATTCGATTTGTTATGCAGTGCGAGCTTTTGCTCTAAATAGTGAATCGAAGCGCCGCCGCGCAAGAAGGAGGCGTCATTGAGCAAGTCCCGGTGCAGCGGGATATTCGTTTTAATACCGGTAATCACCATTTCAGACAAGGCGATGCGCATACGGGCAATCGCCTGTTCACGCGTATCTCCATATGTGATGATCTTACCGATCATAGAATCGTAATACGGCGGCACCATGTAATTGTGATAAACATGCGAATCCACGCGCACACCCGGTCCGCCCGGCGCGTGATATTGCGTGATACGCCCGGCCGATGGCGTTAATTTATAGGCATCTTCAGCATTGATACGGCATTCGATCGCGTGCCCTTTCATGACGATATCTTTCTGCTTCACCGGCAGCACAATACCGGCTGCGACGTTGATTTGCGCTTGCACCAGATCGATGCCGGTCACCGCTTCGGTCACCGGGTGCTCCACTTGCAGCCGCGTATTCATTTCAATGAAATAAAATTCATTGTTTTCATAGAGAAATTCAAATGTGCCAACACCACGGTATTTGATGCGGCGACAGGCTTCCGCGCAACGCTCGCCGATTTTGTCGCGTAATTTTTCCGGTATGCCGGGCGCCGGCGCTTCCTCGAGAATCTTTTGATGACGGCGCTGCATGGAACAATCCCGTTCCCCCAAATGCACAGCATTGCCGTACTCGTCAACCAGCAATTGAAACTCGATATGCCGTGGATTTTCCAGAAATTTCTCCGCGTAAACCACCGGATTACCAAAGGCTGTTTGCGCTTCATTGCGTGTCACGATAATCGCATTGGATAACGCAGCCTCGGTATGCACTACCCGCATGCCGCGCCCGCCACCGCCACCTGCGGCTTTAATGATGACCGGGTAGCCGATTTCGCGCACGATCCTTTTGATCTCATCGATATCTTCCGGCAATGCGCCATCCGATCCGGGAACACAAGGCACACCCGCTTTTTTCATGGCGTTCTTCGCACTGACTTTGTCACCCATCAAACGGATGGTCTCCGGGCGCGGGCCGATAAACACAAACCCGCTTTTTTCCACACGCTCGGCAAAATCCGCATTTTCGGATAAAAATCCATAACCGGGATGAATCGCTTCGGCGTCGGTTACTTCAGCCGCGCTGATAATCGCCGGCACGTTTAAATAACTGTGCGTTGCCGCAGCCGGACCGATACAAACCGATTCGTCGGCCAGCATGACGTATTTCGCTTCGGCATCCGCTTCGGAATGTACCGCCACCGTCTTGATACCCAACGCACGGCAGGCGCGCTGTATCCGCAAAGCGATTTCGCCGCGATTGGCAATAAGAATTTTCTCAAACATAGTGATCTGACCTTTATTCAGACGATCATTGGATAACGAATAAAGGCTCGCCGTATTCGACCGGTTGACCATTTTCCAGCAGAATTGCTTTAACAATCCCGCCTTTATCAGCCTCAATTTCATTCAGCAGTTTCATGGCCTCAATGATGCACAAAGTATCACCTTCCTTGACTCTTTGCCCGACTTCCACAAATGCGTTCGCACCTGGCGATGGTGCGCGATAGAAGGTGCCGACCATCGGAGACTTAACGACGTGGCCATCGGGTATCGCGCTCTTATCGGAACCATTATTTTCACCGGCTTTCGCATCGCCGTTTTTATCTCCATCCGGCGCGGATGCGGACAGTTGCTGTTGAACCGGCGCCATCACTTGCTGCATGGCAGGCGGCATGAACGCATAATTTTGCACGCCAGAGCCGGACTTACTGATACGAACCTTTTCTTCGCCTTCGGTAATTTCCAGCTCCGCAATACTTGATTCTTCAACCAGCTCGATGAGCTTCTTAAGCTTTCTTAAATCCATTTTCAATCTCCCGAGACCATGCCTCGTTAAAAGGTAGTGTTATAACTAGAAAACAAAATACTGCGTGTAAAAATGCGCAAATTGCGGCAACGTAAAGAGAATTTCACCTGATTCATCAAATGTAATCGGTTAATGAGATGTTATTGCGTATTCCAGCGCAAGTTCATAGCCCTTGGCACCCAAACCGCTGATGACACCAACCGCCAGATCCGAGAAATAGGATCGTTGCCGGAAAGATTCACGGGCATAAACATTTGATAAATGCACTTCGATAAAAGGTCGTTTCACAGCAGCAAGCGCATCGCGCAATGCCACACTGGTATGCGTATACGCAGCTGGATTGATGATTATAAAATCCGTCCCGTCATGCAGGGTTTGCTGAATCCGGTCAATCAACGCGAACTCAGCGTTACTTTGAAAAAAATCCAGATGAATGCCTTGATTTTCGGCTAATTTGCTTAAGTTTCTGTTAATATCTTGCAATGTAGTAGCACCATAAATCTCCGGCTCGCGAAGCCCCAGCAAATTCAAATTCGGGCCATGCACGATCAAAATATTTTGCACTTTTACACTCTTGGGATCCATCTAATAATTATGGACTCTTATCGCAGAAATGTACAGATTTTTGGCGAAATTCGCCGAACTTAAGCGAAAGTCAGTCAAAAAATATGGAATAGGATTGCGCGATAAACAGTATTCAACGAAGAAAAAATGCAAACAATTGAATTTAGCTCTTTATCATTTGCCCGTCTTTCCCCAACCATCTATAATACGCCGCTTGATTTAAGCAAGGCTGTTGTAGCTCAGTTGGTAGAGCAACTGATTCGTAATCAGTAGGTCGGAGGTTCGACTCCTCTCAACAGCACCAATTATCAACAACTTAGAAACATAACTGAACTGCTTTTACTTCGATTGTGTCAAATTTGTGCCATTAAGTACGCTATCCACGACTCTGGCATGCTGAGCAAATTGCTCTGGAGCTAGATGCGCATAACGTCTCACCATTTCAGCAGATTCCCATGCACCCATTTCCTGGATGACGTTGAGCGGCACACCATTTTGGGTTAACCAGCTTGCCCAGGTATGCCGCAAATCATGCCAGCGAAAATCTTCAATACCGGCACGTTTTAACGCTTTATACCAAGCTTTTGTATTAACTTGGATGATTGGTCTGCCCTTGTAACTGAATACTGACTTGGGATGCTTTCCGATCTGTTTGGTTAATACTGCTATAGCCGTCGCATTGAGCGTGACGTGAATTGGTTTTCCTGCTTTGGCCTGATCGCCGTGTATCCACGCAACATTTCGTTGCATATCGACTTGCGACCACTCCAGTTTTGTGACATTTGATCGTCTCAATCCTGTAGCCAGTGAAAACCTCACAATATCTGCCAAATGTTCCGGCAGTTCTTGGATAAGCAAACCGGCTTGTTCTGCACTTAAATAACGCACTCGCCGCTTTGCTTCACGATACAGTTTAATCACGGGTGGTTTATCAATCCATTCCCAATCTAAAGCGGATCGCCGCAAGATTGCACGAATTAGCGCCAATAAGCGATTAGCTGTTGCCGGGCTTGATTGCTGAAGCTTTAACTCACCAATCTTTGCGATTACATCCCGAGTCAACTCATCCAGATACTTACCCCTGAAGAACTGTTGGAGCCAGTTTATTTTAGCCACATCTTCATGATGTGACTTTTTATGTTGTGTCTCCATCAGCCATTTATAAGCGGCTTCATCCCAAGTCCGCTTTGGCTTATCCCCCAGTCTTGCAACCCGCCAGGATTCCGCTTTCAGCTTATCGTGGAATTCTTGCGCCTGGGTTTTATCTTCAGTTGCAGCAGAGCATCTAACTCGCTCGCCGCTTGGTGTGGTGAAACTAATCCACCACGTCTTACCACGTTTACAGAGTGACATAATTGTTTCTCCTCATGTCCCACTTGTAACGCTTGCCGAGTGCAAGCATATAACGAGCGAATGTGGTCAGCAAGATCATCTTCAATAAATGCCCACCGCTTCCCCAATTTTGCACCCGGGATAACTCCCGCTTTAGCGCGACGGCGCACTTCTTCAGGGTGCAACTTCAAGAATTGGGCAGCTTCACTTAAATTTAATGTCCTCATGCGCCATCCCACTTTATTGATAAAAAAGATTTGCTATAACAACTGAAGAAAGGCAATTACAACTGAAACCAGGATCATGAAAGAAGCTAGTAAATTGAAGATGGCAGCTTGCCTGGATACTTTGACCAGCTCATAAATCTCCTGATCCACCTCGCTTTTAATCCTCTCATCAATCATCTGAATACAACTTTCAAGGAATTGATCTCTAGTTATATGCGCGTTATTCAAGGATGAATTCAGAAGAGAATTGGATTTCTTGGTCGAATATTCACACCACCGATTAAAGTTCTCTTCCAATATCGCCTGGTAATTGCTTAGCAGCTCAGCATGGGCTTTTTCATTTTGTTCCAGCAATACTTCGTTGAGCGTATGCATCATCAACACCGGATCATCCTGTGACAGTACAATGCCGTGCTCTGATGCTATTCTTTCAATGAGCGCATCTAATTTGTCGGCACTCATGTTAGAACTGCCGCCACATTCTCAATATTGGTGAAGAGCTGTCTGCGGATAATTGTTAACCGTTGACGCACCATCACCGGTAATGTGCTATTTTTAAGCGCTTCATCAAAGGTAAATTTCGATTGCAGAATTTCGCTCAAATCTTTACCAAAAGTCTCGGGCTTATAGTGTGGAATTCTAATAATCGCCGATACTCGAGCTTTGTTATCCACATAAGCTTTCATTTCTTCAAACTGTTTGCCATTCATGCTGATTTCTCCCCAATAGGGATTTAACCAGACGACAAATAATGCTTCTTTCGGAAACTGTTTAATCAGGTGTACAAAACCATTGAGTGTGTCCAGCAAAGCCTGACTTCCCGTAATCACGGTATGCACAACCAACTCATGCCCCATATCCAGGAGCAAGGCTGGTATCTGATTGCTGATGAGGTAATGCGACATCGGTACAAAGGTGCTGGCACCATTGTCAATAATGACGTCATTTTCAGCTTTGGCGATGAGTTCAATTAAATCATCAAACTTTCTCGGATCAATCTCATCATTGTTCATCACATTAATCTGCTTAACATTGAGTTTTTTAAATCCATAAAAAGTGGCATTCACCGGATCTGTATCAATGCATAATGGATTTCCGCCTTTGGCAAACTTATGTTGTGCTAGCGTGGATGATATGAACGACTTCCCTACTCCGCCCTTCCCTTGCAGAATCATATGTATTTTAGCCATCAGACCAACTCCTCTTTTTCAGTTGCAGAATTAAAACGAAATCCTTCATGACCATTCCCGGCCGATTTTCCTTGATC
>SSFX01000070.1:0-15183 GCA_008015635.1 Nitrosomonas oligotropha | reverse complement strand
GTCGATTTATTACTGGCGCATGGCTTTCACCCTGGAATCGTCACACAAGGTAACTCGGATAATGCCGGACCACCGGCAGCAGTCACAACCGCCAATAGCTCGCAGCATAGCGGAGGAAAAGCATTTTTATTAGCGCAGTTACATGGAAAATCCTGCCCGGTCTGGATGGGCAACGATCGAATTGCCGCCGCACAGGCGCTGCTCACCGCGCATCCCGAATGCAACGTCATCATCAGTAATGATGGCTTGCAATACCATCGCCTGGAACGTGATATTGAAGTCATTGCCGTTGATTTTAACGAACAGAGCTTCGGCAATGGATTGCTACTGCCTGCCGGCCCTTTACGCAGCACTCTGAAAGATTTGGGAAAATCTAGCATCCTTGTAGCCAATAACTTGCAGAATCATTATGTTGATCCGAATCAGCAAAATAAAACTTACAATATGAAGCTGGTAAACGAAACCGCCTATCTTGTGCTCGATCCGCAACAGCGCAAAACTATTGCCGATTTCGGAAAAGAATCAGTCCGGATTGTTACTGATGCCGACAATGTCCACTGGCTTTATGAGCTTATGCAAAAAACAGGCCTCAACGCGGAATTGCATTCACATCCAGAAAATCACCGCTTTAAAACGGAAGACATTCATTTCGCGGATGCTGATATTGTCCTCATGCCGGAAGAAAATGCGCTGCAATGCAAAGACTTCGCACACGGCAAACTTTGGGCAGTATCCCAGAAAGCCTGGGTGAATAGCGAACTGCAATCCGTTTTGTTAAGGAAACTGCGCGACAATCCCTCCTCTTTATAAGGAGATGCTGATGCTTACTGAACACCGGTCAGTCTTGACAAAATACCGTTTTCATTTAAAATCCCGGCCACTGAGAAAGACTGCATTGATTTTTCATTTCAGTATTCTCTACGCTGTCGAAATGGGTTCTCCTTCGCAATCCAGCAAATAAACCCAAATCATAGTTAAGTATTTCAGTTACTTCATTTATATCCTTCCAGAGTACTATCCCGCACGAAATACTCTGGAAGGATTATCCAACAGCTGATCAATAGTGAATAAACCTGAAGTACAAGTGAATACTCATAGTTGCACGCATCCGCACAGTAAGGTGGAAAAACAACCCGCTGTCATTTTCAAAAGCAGCGCAATCTGGTTTTCTAGCAGTGAAATGTGTAGAATTACGCGGTTTTCCAATTCTGAAATTTAGCGGATCATAAATTCGTGGCTTTTTACGTACAAAAATATGGCGGCACCTCAGTCGGCAGCACCGAGCGAATAAAGAACGTTGCCCGCCGGGTCGCGAAATTTCATTCGCAAGGGCACCAAATTGTCGTTGTCGTTTCGGCCATGAGCGGCGAAACCAACCGGCTGATTGCGTTAGCCCATGAAGTACAAGAAAACCCCAGTCCACGTGAACTGGACGTCATGATTTCTACCGGTGAACAGGTCTCCATCGCGCTTTTGGCGATGGCATTGATGGAACTTAACGTTAAAGCAAAAAGCTATACGGGACCGCAAGTTAAGATTCTGACTGATAGCACGCACACCAAAGCCCGCATTCTAAGCATCGACGAAGCAAAAATCCGCGCCGATCTGGATGCCGGATATGTCGTCGTGGTAGCCGGATTTCAGGGCGCCGACGAGAAAGGAAGCATCACCACCCTGGGCCGCGGCGGATCGGACACCACCGGGGTTGCATTAGCAGCCGCCTTGAAAGCCGATGAATGCCAGATCTACACGGATGTGGACGGAATTTATACGACGGATCCTCGCGTCGTTGCGGAAGCCAGAAGACTGAACACGATAACCTTTGAAGAAATGCTGGAAATGGCAAGTCTTGGCTCAAAGGTACTGCAATTAAGATCGGTCGAATTTGCAGGAAAATATAAAGTTAAGCTGAGAGTGTTATCCAGCTTTGAGGAAGAAGGCCAAGGCACGCTGATTACTTTTGAGGAAGATGAGAATATGGAACAAGCTGTCATTTCAGGTATCGCATTCAATCGAGATGAAGCGAAAATTACCGTATTGGGCGTTCCCGATCATCCTGGCATCGCTTATCAGATTCTCGGACCCGTGGCCGATGCCAATATCGATGTCGATATGATTATCCAAAACGTGGGCCACGACGGTTTGACGGACTTTTCGTTTACGGTTCACCGGAATGAATTTAAAAACACCATGAACATCCTGCGAGAAAAAATCCAACCGCATATTGGCGCGCGTGATGTACTCGGAGGTGATAGAATCGCAAAAGTATCGGTGGTCGGCGTTGGCATGCGTTCACACGCAGGTATCGCCAGCAAGATGTTCCGGGTTTTGGCGGAAGAAGGCATTAACATCCAGATGATCGCCACCTCGGAAATCAAAGTATCCGTGGTTGTCGATGAAAAGTATATGGAACTGGCTGTCAGGGTTCTACATAAAGCATTCGATCTTGAGCAAGCGCTCTAAGCAATCGATAATGCTGATTTTCGGAAAAATCATTATAGTGTAGTCATTAACGGAGAGATGGCCGAGTGGTCGAAGGCGCTCCCCTGCTAAGGGAGTATAGGCTCAAAAAGCTTATCGAGGGTTCGAATCCCTCTCTCTCCGCCAATTATTCAGCATTCACCCAGATTACAAACATTATTGACCTAGATTATTATCAATAATCGCATCAAAAAGATTTTGATTTGACTGCCTGAATTTGGAGTCAAATAAGAAACTCTCCTTGCAGTGATGAAAACTACGGTATTGTCACAGCTTTGATCTTTTTCTCGTGAATTGCGCTCTACCTGCTTCCTGCAGGCGGCACTACCGAGGACGCGACACTGGATCCTCCAGCGTATTCATCATTTCTGCTTTTATCATTCCTCGCCAATCTTACTACGGAACGATTTTCTTTGGCTCTGTACCGATTTACTTTCCAAGCGTTTTATTTGAGAAGCTTTGGTTGGCTTGGTGGGCACCCGGGTTTTCAGTGCAATCGTGACACTTTTAATCATTTCACGTAAGCGGTTGAGTGCATCTTCCCGGTTCTTGACTTGGCTGTTAAACCGCTGCGCCTTGATGATAATGACACCTTCGCCGCTAATGCGGCTATCCTTTAATTGCATTAGCTTGGCCTTGTAGTGTTCGGGCAGTGATGACGCCTGGATATCGAATCGCAGATGAATGGCGGTCGCTACTTTGTTGACATTCTGCCCGCCGGAGCCTTGCGAGCGGACGGCAAGAATCTCGATCTCAGTCAATGGTATTGTGAGATTGTTCGTTATTTTCAGAAAGGTTATTTTATGCACGAAAAAGACAAGGCTCTAGACTAGCGGAGACAATCTGTTGGTCTAGTGCCGATTAAAATATAAAAACAACCATTTACGATTCTTGCCATTTGTTTTTCAGATCTAAAAATTCTCATAGCGATTGATATCGAAGATACCGGCGATCAGGGGTTCCCGCTCTTTCTGCCAGGCCGTGATATCGTGCAGAATCTCCCAGAACTGCGGATGCATACGCCGCACTCCCCATGTGTTCACAATGTGTTCGAAGTGTTCTTCCTTTTCAGCGGTACCCAGCAGCGATACAAATTGTTCGATATCCGAATCCGGCACATCGAAAATGAAATTCGGATAACTGCCGGTAATGCCGGGATATACGGTCAGGCGGTCTTTTTCCGGTTGATAGCGCATTTCCTCGCCCAATATAAATGCAACGTTGCTATGCGCACGATCCCGCAGCAAGGTATACACCGTGCGGTTATCCTGGCCGTGCCTGACTCGCACGAAGGTGACTTCCGGCAAGCGATTGATGCCAGCCAGTCCGGCTGCCGGGCGGGCGGCGATAGCGGATAATGCCTGATCCGCTTTTTGTACCCACAGCGGCTGATCCGGGCGTGCACACTTCTCCATCTGGCAACGATTGACCGGATCGTTCGCCATTGCATTGACGGATTCAAAACGCTGGAGGATCCGCAAAGCAAGCTCTTGTTTCGGATTTTCGCTTGTAAAGCTCTCCGCCGAGGGCGATACATCATCGATTTTTTCGTAAAAAATGCCGTATTTCAGTTTGCCCGAGTGCTGATACCAATCGTGTAGTATGACTGAGCGTTGGCCCTCCGGCATTAAGCGCAGAAAGTTGTGCTCCGAGCTATTGCGGATCAGATCGAAATACAGCCGGGTCAGCAGTTGATGGGCGACATTGCCGAACACGTTGTAATTCACTACCAGTATGTAGTAAGTACGCTCCAGCAACGGATAGTCCATCAGCCACAATGTCTGCGGAATATCACCGATCAATCCCCTGGCAACCGAGGCGCTATCGTAGTGGCGGGCGATGGTCAGCAAGGCATCGCTATTCCGGCCGTCGCCGTCCCAGACATGATCCAGCGATGCGCCACCGGGGAATTGCATGACATACTGACTGCGGCGTTGCGCCAGATAATCGTTATGATGACCGAGATACCGGAGCCATTCCTCGCCCATCGCCAGCAGATCGTCGTTTTGCCCGGGCATTTCCAGCAACGGAATGGCTTGATGCTGATAGGCGTTATTCGTGATGAAAGAATCGGATCCCGGATTCTGGAATAAAACCCAGAAACGGTCGCGTAGCACATCGGTGGCGATCTGACCACGGCATACCGGCCCGTGGATAACATTGCGCACATAGAATTCGGCGTTGTCCAACATGAACCGGTAACGCGCGTAAGCCGGAATAGCTGCAAACGTTGCGAACGGATTCACCCGTTCCGCATAGCTATACCCCGGCAAATCACCTAACGGCCATTCCTGACTGAAAAACAATTCCTTGATGCGGCGGTATTTAGCTTGATCGAGAGGATATGGAATCCGCCGTTTGTGCAGGATGCTGCCAGAAATCTGGCGTATACGATAGAAAAATGGTTGCCCCGGATCATCATTGGGAAATACCGTGGAGATCGGAATGATATCCCTGCCGGGTGGTGTCGATGACCGGATTAACTCAAAAAACCGCAGCTCCCCATTCAGATCGGGAAAATACAGCGTCGCCATGAACAGGTGTTCGTACAACCAGCGCATCACCAGTTTGCCGCGAGCATCGGCGCGATTGAAAAACGTCTCCCATTGCTGAATGGATGCTTTCTCACCCTTAGTCAGCATCACCGGCTCATCGGTGATTACCGCGCCTTGTTTGACCCAGCCGGCCAGCAGCGCATATTCCTGATCGCTGAGTCCGGTAACGGCAAACGGCATACCACTGCGCGGATTCTCGTGCGCATAATCGGAAAATTTCTCACTGGAGACACAATGATTTTTCCGGTTAATACCCAGCTCGATCGAATCCGGTATTTTGCTGTTCGGCGGAAACGGATACTGTTTCGCCAGCGATATCATCCCAGCGATCAGAGGCTCAGATTGATCATCGTGGGCTTGTAGCACCGAATGAAAACCGCGCTCACGCCATCCCGAAACGGTCAACTCATCGATTCCGATCCGGGTAGGCGGCATGGCTTCTTTGCGAGCTCCTACATAAATCGATTCGCGAAAAGCGCCGCGCAGCAATCCTTCGGAACTCTCCAGCTTGAGCTGGCACGGCGCATCGTAACAACTATGACACGACAAGCACTTTGATTCGATGATTGGGCGGATTTCCTGGGTATAAGAAACCGGACGCTCAATCGGTGCAGGCAGTATTGCAGGGATAGGAATCTGGTTATTGCCAGAAATTGCATCTTGATATTTTTGACAAGCAGACAATACAAAAAGCAAAGCGATGAGATATATACCTGAATAAACTGTCCGCATGAAAAACCATCACTTAAATAAATTGAAAAGACTCTACCAGATAACGCATGAATTGTTTCATGCTGCAATTAAGCATACATGCTGGACACAATGTGCATTGAATTTATTCCATTCAGCGAGGGTGGTATCGTCACATCGTATGATGTATTGGATTCCGATATTGTGGTTCCGGAATTTTTGTCTTGGATGACGCAGGCTTATCCAGGCTACTTGCTGACACTCACGTGCTTCTGCACAAAAAGAATACGACCTTACATTTTTAGAGCTTCTTCTTTAAATCTTTGCGTTTATCACGAGCTGCCTCTCGATCTATCAGATGAATCGCATAATCAGTCGGTATTCCATTCATGCTCATATTCTCAATAATGTCCTCGAGCGGCATATCAATTTCACGTAAGTGACGGAATAACAGCTCGGCGCGTTCTGGATTGAATTCACGTTCGGACATCCGGAGTCGTTCGTCCTCAATAACATTCTTGTCTGGACGAGATTCAAGTCTGCGAAGCCGCGCGTGTAAGAATCGTGTATTCTCTAGAATCTCGGCTAGGATGTCATCTTTCGGTCTTGGTTCTGCTTTTTCTGATGGGGGATTCATTTCAAGCGCGCTATCAAACTTTGTTTCAAACTGACTCCAGTAAGTATCGAATACTTGATCTAAGATTCGCTCATCAAGTGCATTTGTTGTTAAGCAATTATTCAATGTACGTATCAATTCCCGCATGCTTCCGCGTTCACATAGCGTATGATTGAATTGCGCTAATGGATCTTCAAGATCGGTAGGTTTAAGATCAATCAGAAAGGTGCAGACTCGATTAGACGAAAGACCCTTTGCCAATGCACCTGCTTCAAAAAGAATCCATGGACGATTCTTATTCTCTTGAGTAAGACAAACAATTCCAACAGATGTATCCTTCAATTGATCGTGAATTTCACTGAACCAAAGAGCCCCTCGGTCAATATCTCGAGTGGAGAGCCAGGGACGAGTTGCCTGAAGAACGCACTTTACCCAATCGTTCAACAACTCGGCAACGGCACGACTACGGTTACCAGACCAGCTAATGAAAACTTTCATAAGCTACCCCTCCTTTAGTTGGAATTAAATATTCGAAGCAGCACTATCAATATTACGTCATTAATGAAATTAAATACGGGAATGTTCATCGCATCTTTTTACATATAAAACTAATTAATTGATTTAAAAACATCACAATGAACTTATTTATATCCGCAAGCAAGATATCATTGCATCAACAACCGCACCGCCTCCCGATACTTCTCCAGCGTCTTTAGCAAAATATCCTCCGGCAAATCCGGTGCCGGGGCTTTTTTATTCCAGTCCTGCATTTCCAGCCAGTCGCGCACGAATTGTTTGTCGAAGCTGGGCGGGTTTTGGCCGGGTTGATATTGGTTGGCGGGCCAGAAGCGGGATGAATCGGGAGTAAGCACTTCGTCGATCAGGTACAACTCACCTTTTTCATCTAGGCCGAATTCGAATTTGGTGTCGGCGATGATGATGCCGCGCTGTAACGCGTATTCGGCGGCTTCGGAATAGAGCTGGATGGCTTTGGCACTGACTTTGGCGGTCAATTCTTTACCGAGCAGTTTTTCCACTTCGGCGACAGCAATGTTTTCATCGTGCGCACCGGCAGCGGCTTTGGTCGATGGCGTGAAGATCGCCCCGCCGGGCAGTTTATCGGCGAGTTTCAAGCCCGCAGGCAATGGAATGCCGCAGATCGCGCCGGTTTGCTGGTAATCCTTCCAGCCGGAGCCGACCACGTAGCCGCGCACGATGGCTTCGATGGACAGCGGTTTTAGTCGGCGGATCACAAATGCGCGCCCTGCCACTTGATCGCGTTCATCAGAGGCCACGACTGATTCCGGCGCAATACCGGTCAGGTGATTCGGCAGGATATGCGCCAGTTTATCGAACCAGAACTGCGACAACGCGGTGAGGATTTTGCCTTTGCCGGGGACAGCAGTCGGCAGGATCACGTCGAATGCGGACAAACGATCGGTTTGCACGATCAGTAGTTTGTCGTCGCCGACGGCGTAAATGTCGCGGACTTTGCCGCGATGCAAAAATGGCAGGCTTTTGATGGTAGTTTCAAACAGTGCAGTTTCGGTCATGGTGTTCGCTTTAACTGTGGTCGAGTTGTTGTTTGATGCGCAGCGCTTCGCTCAAGGCGGTTTCGATGTCGCTGTCTAATACGGTGAAATGTCCCATCTTGCGGCCGGGGCGCGCTTCGGTTTTGCCGTACAGGTGCAATTTGGCCGAGGGGTGTTGCAGCACGATGTTCCAGTCGGGGTCGCCGTTGCGCCACACATCGCCGAGCAGATTGATCATCACGGCGGAGCTGAGTTGTGCAGTCGAACCGAGCGGTAAACCGCACAATGTGCGCACTTGCTGCTCGAATTGGGACGTGACGCAGGCGTCGATCGAATAATGCCCGCTGTTATGCGGACGCGGCGCGATTTCGTTGATCACCAGCTCGTCGTCTTGCAGCACGAAAAATTCGACGCACAACACCCCCTGATAATTGAGACTCTTCGCAATCCGACAGGCGATTTCCTGCGCTTTTCCGGCCAGTTGCGGAGAGATCCGGGCGGGCACGATGCTGACATCAAGAATGCCGTTGACATGCTGATTTTCGGCCACCGGAAACGTTGCCACCTTGCCGTCTCCGCCACGCGCGACCACGACCGAGATTTCACATTTCAGCGGCATGAATTTTTCTAGCACACACACGGCGTGATTCAATTGCGCGTGGGCCGCTGGAAATTCCGCCGCGCTGGCCACCTTGACCTGACCCTTGCCGTCGTAACCGAATTGGCTGACTTTTAGAATGCCGGGAAGCAAGTCGGCGGCATCCTGGTCGGCAAAGTCATCCGTCTGCTGGATGACGGCAAACGGTGCCACGGTAAAACCATTGATACTCAGAAATTGTTTTTCCGCAATCCTGTTTTGTGCGACCGAAACACTATAGGCATCCGGGCTGACGGCACAAGTTTTAGCTAGATTTCGGAGCGAATTCGCAGGGATATTTTCAAATTCGGTCGTTATCGCCGCGCATTGGCTGCCAAGTTTCTCTAGCGCTGATGGGGCGGCATAACCGGCGCAGATGAAATCATCCGCAACTCGCCCGGCTGGACTGCCGCTGTCCGGATCCAGCACCGTGACTGGGTAACCCATTTGCTGCGCGGCTTGCACGAACATGCGCCCGAGCTGTCCGCCTCCCAGCACACCGAGCATCGCGCCAGGCATGATCGCCATTATTCCGGTAACTCGGCGTTAAGTACGGATTCGGTTTGTTTGCGCCGGTATTCGTCCAACTGTGCACTCAGCTCACTGTTATTCACCGCCAATAGGGCCACCGCAAACAGTCCGGCATTCGCCGCCCCGGCTTGGCCGATGGCAAACGTGGCAACGGGAATGCCTTTCGGCATTTGCACGATCGACAGCAATGAATCCAGTCCTTGCAAATGCTTGGAATTGACCGGCACGCCCAGCACCGGTAGCGTAGTTTTGGCTGCGATCATGCCGGGTAGATGCGCCGCACCGCCCGCACCGGCGATAATGCATTGAATGCCGCGTGCCTTGGCTTCTCCGGCGAACTGAAACAGTAAATCCGGTGTGCGATGCGCCGAAACCACCTTGGCCTCATAGGCGATATGAAATTCATCCAGAATAGCCACCGCATGCTGCATCACATCCCAGTCGCTTTTACTTCCCATCACTACACTGATTAACGGTTTAGTCATTTCACGGTAACTGGCAAAAATTAAAAATAAATATCCAAGAGAATGTTGTACTATCACACCCTGAAAGCAGGGCTGGCTATTTTATAAGTCTGTGCAATAATCGTGTAATTTATTTCGATCGCTGCAACAAAAAACACAACTGGTATTATACTCACCCGATTTAACAGCGAGCTTTTCATTGATTTGCGTTTTAAACTTTACCAGCTATCCATAAAACCGGCATTTGCATGAATTTTCAACGCGGAAAACAAAATAACGATCCGGAAATCAATCTGATACCGATGATCGATGTGTTATTGGTGATTTTGATTTTTTTGGTGGTAACGACGACCTATTCAAAATTTGCCGAGCTTGAAATCAGTTTGCCGGAAACCAGTGCGGAACAAGTCGATAAAAATATCGAAAAACCGAACAACATCGATATCACGGTAAGCGCGCTGGGTGATTACACCATTAATCGGGTAGCGGTTAAATCCGCCAGTATCGAGAGCCTGCGCGATGCCTTAATGACTGCGGCCAAAAATCAGCCGGACCCGTTTATCATCATCAATGCGGATGCGAAAGCGACGCACCAATCGGTGATTACGGTCATGGAAGCGGCGCGCTTGGCAGGCTACAATAAAATCACGTTTACCACAGAAACCAACAATATCCCATAAGGGAAGTGATCAAATGTTTGATTTTCTAAAAAATTACACCAAAAAACTCACTAAGGAGACCCATATGTCCACTATCAATGTCGATAATTTTTCCCAAGCTGCTCAAGCCGGTACACAATATATTCTGGCGCCCCTGCCCTACGCAAACACAGCGCTGGATCCGGTCATTAGCGCCAACACGCTGAGTTTTCACTATGGCAAGCACCACAAAACCTATGTCGATAACTTGAATAATCTGCTGGCGAATAGCGATCTGGCCGGTAAATCGCTGGAAGATATTATCCGCGCATCCGCCGGGCAAGCGGATAAAGCCGCGATTTTCAATAACGCCGCGCAAGTGTGGAATCATATGTTCTATTGGCATAGCCTGAAACCAAATGGCGGCGGCGAACCTTCCGCAGCACTGAAGCAAAAAATCGAAGCCTCATTCGGCAGTCTGGAAGCGTGCAAAAAAGAATTTGCGCAAGCGGCGCTGACACAGTTCGGCAGCGGCTGGGCGTGGCTGGTTGTGGACGGCGGTAAAATCGCGATCGTTAAAACCGGCAACGCGGAAACACCGATCACCAAAAATATCCGCCCCCTGCTGACCATCGACGTATGGGAGCACGCTTACTATCTGGATTATCAAAACCGCCGCGCCGATTACGCCAATGCGATTTTGGATAAATTAATCAATTGGGACTTCGCGGAAGCTAACCTCGGATAATTCCGGACTTTATGACTGATATCACGATCGCCCTGTCAAAAGGGCGAATTTTTGAAGACACGGCGCCTCTGCTGAAAGCGGCGGGTATCGTTGCGCTGGACGATCCCGAATCGTCGCGCAAATTGATTCTATCCACCAACCGGGCCAATGTCCGCCTGATTATCGTACGCGCTTCGGATGTGCCGACTTATGTGCAATACGGCGCAGCCGATCTGGGTATTGCCGGGAAAGATGTGCTGCAGGAACATGGCGGCGCCGGGTTGTATCAACCGCTGGATCTGAAAATTGCGCGTTGCCGCATGATGGTGGCTGTTCCCAATGGTTTCGATTACGACTCCGCCGTGCGTCAAGGCGCACGGTTACGCATTGCCACCAAATATGTGCAAACCGCACGCGAGCACTTTGCCGCAAAAGGTGTGCATGTCGATCTGATCAAGTTGTACGGTTCGATGGAGCTAGCGCCTTTAGTCGGACTAGCCGATGCCATCGTCGATCTCGTGTCCAGTGGTAACACCTTAAAAGCCAATAATCTTGTCGCGGTGGAAGAAATTATGCAGATTTCGTCCCGGTTGATCGTCAACCAGGCTGCACTAAAACTGAAACAGGATGCCATTCAGCCGGTGCTGGATGCATTTTCCGCTGCGGTGAAAAAATAGATCGCCGTGCGCATCTGAAACCACTCATACCATGATTCAAATAAAACGATTCAACTCCACCGATGCCGATTTCAATGCCTGTCTCGACAAGCTCCTGGCTTTTGAAAATGCGCAGGATGATGCCGTCGATGTCACAGTAGCCAACATCCTCGCCGATATCCGCAGCCGCAAGGATGCCGCGCTGATCGAATACACCAATCGCTTCGACCGGTTAGCTATTCAATCCGCCAAGGACCTCGAGCTAACACAGGATCAATTGCAGCATTCTTTAGCAACATTGCCGGATGCTGAACGGACTGCATTACAACAAGCGGCGGAACGGGTGCGCAGTTATCACGAGAAACAACCGCTCAGTTCCTGGCAATACACCGATGCCGATGGCACATTATTGGGGCAAAAAGTGACCGCACTGGATCGTGTAGGTCTTTACGTGCCGGGCGGCAAAGCTTCGTATCCCTCGTCGGTATTGATGAACGCGATCCCAGCCAAAGTCGCTGGCGTGCAAGAATTGATCATGGTTGTCCCTACCCCGGATGGCGAACGCAATAATATGGTGCTGGCAGCCGCGGCCATTAGCAAAGTGGATCGCGTTTTCACCATCGGCGGCGCGCAAGCGATCGGCGCATTGGCATACGGCACCGAAACCGTGCCACCGGTCGACAAAATCGTCGGCCCCGGCAATGCGTATGTTGCAGCGGCCAAACGCCGGGTGTTCGGTATCGTCGGTATCGATATGGTGGCCGGGCCTTCTGAAATCCTGGTCATTTGCGACGGCAAAACCGATCCCGACTGGATTGCGATGGATTTGTTTTCCCAGGCGGAACACGACGAGCTGGCACAGTCGATCTTGTTGTCGCCAGATGCGGAATTTCTGAATCAAGTCGCACAAAGCATCGACCGTCAATTGGCGGCAATGCCGCGCCACAGTGTCATCCGCGCCTCACTGGAAAATCGCGGCGCGTTGATTCAGGTGCAAGATCTGGACGAAGCTTGCGCGATTGCTAACAAAATCGCACCGGAGCACCTGGAATTATCGGTTGAGCAACCGGAAAAATGGGTCGATAAAATCCGCCATGCCGGGGCTATTTTTCTTGGCCGTAATGCTTGCGAAGCGTTGGGCGATTATTGCGCCGGCCCCAATCACGTGCTGCCGACCTCACGCACTGCGCGCTTCTCATCGCCACTCGGTGTTTACGATTTTCAGAAACGCAGTAGTCTGATTCAGGTATCGCAGCAAGGCGCCGAAAAGCTCGGGAAAATCGCATCGATACTGGCCAACGGTGAGGGATTACAAGCACACGCAAAATCGGCGGAATATCGCTATATTAAACACCGCTAATGACGCATAGCGTGAACCGACTCTCATAGCGGATTTGCATCTCATGCCAGTCATTACGTCGCGCGACCACCCGCTCATCAAACAACTGATCAGACTGGAAGAATCGTCGCAATATCGCAAAAAAACCGGCTTAACGCTGCTCGACGGCATCCATCTGATTCAGATCTATTGCTCCGTGCTCGGCGCTCCGGAAAACCTGATCGTTAGCCAAGCGTATATTGACGACGCCGAGAATGAACACTTTCTCACCATTCTCTTCGGTCATACCCCTCCCAAACTGACGGTAGTCAGCAATCTCTTATTTCGCGAGATATCTCCGGTTAAAACGCCATCCGGCATCCTCGCGCTGATTACGCTACCCGGGTTGAAAAAGGATGTCAGTAACGGAAAGGAGATGTTCAGCGTTCTGCTGGAAACCATCCAGGATCCCGGCAATCTGGGCTCGATTCTGCGTTCCGCCGCTGCCGCCAACGTTAAGGATGTTTACTTATCCAAGCAATGCGCCGATGCCTGGTCGCCCAAAACGCTCAGAGCGGCAATGGGCGCACACTTCTTTTTGCACATCCATGAAGACAGTGATTTGCAAAAGGTCGCGCAGCAATTTTCCGGAACGGTCGTTGCCACATCGATACAAGCCAACCGGAATCTTTTTGAAATCTCTTTGGTCGGCCCCACCGCTTTTGTATTCGGTAACGAAGGCGCTGGATTATCCAAGGAAATGATCCAGGCAGCAGACGAAAACATCGTGATTCCCATGCCCGGTAAAACCGAATCATTGAATGCCGCAGCCGCAGCGGCCATTTGTTTTTTGAAAAGGTCCGCCAGGACAGAGCATTCGCGGCGGCAACCGCTATTGGAACAAAATAACAGGCGGTGTATGATACCGCACCCATCAAAACAGTCACTTTGGAGCACCTATGAAATTTTCTTCTTTATCTCTCATCGCCTTGATGGGATGTTTGTTACTCAGTTCCGCCCAAGTCATGGCCATTCACCATGAACCGAAGGATTCCCAGTCACCGCATGCTGCATCCAGCGGGAAAATGGCGAATAACGAAGGAACCGTTGTCGATGTCATTGACACTACCGGCTATACCTACATGGAATTGGAAAATGGCGGCAACCGCTTCTGGATCGCGGCTCCCACGACTAAAGTGAACAAGGGCGATCACATTCGTTTCGTTCAGGACATGGTCATGACCAACTTCACCAGCAAAACACTGAATCGCACTTTCGGCACGCTCGTTTTCGTTTCTTCCACCGAAATAAAGAAATAATTGCCTACGCCACGCCGGTAAAACCAATCAGCAGTTTGTTTTTCAGACTTTTCAGTTCATCTCGGTATTGTGCCGCTTGCTCGAATTCCAGATTCTTGGCGGCACTCAGCATTTTCTTTTCAACCCGCTGAATCTCTTTGGCTAATTGCGTTTCATTCATGGCGTCATAACGCGCCTGCACTTGCGCGGCCTTGAGATTCTGCTGCGCGGATTCATGGTTATAGACGCCGTCGATCAGGTCTTTAATCCGCTTATGCACCGATCGCGGCGTGATGCCATTTTGCAGATTATGTTGCACCTGCTTCTGCCGCCGCCGGTTGGTCTCATCAATGGCAACGCGCATGGAGCGGGTAATCTTGTCCGCATATAAAATCGCCGTGCCATTGATATGACGCGCCGCCCGCCCGATGGTCTGAATCAATGACCGTTCCGAACGCAGGAAACCTTCTTTGTCGGCATCCAAGATCGCTACCAGCGACACTTCGGGAATATCCAATCCTTCGCGCAACAAGTTGATCCCAACCAGCACGTCGAATTGTCCCAAACGCAAATCGCGGATAATTTCCACGCGCTCGACGGTGTCGATGTCGGAATGCAAATAACGCACCTTAATTTGGTGATCGGAAAAATAATCGGTCAAATCCTCCGCCATGCGTTTAGTCAGCGTGGTAACCAATACGCGCTCATTCTTGGCGGTACGCAAATGGACTTCCGACATTAAATCGTCCACCTGCGTAGCGACCGGACGCACTTCAATGACCGGATCCACCAGACCCGTCGGACGCACCACCTGTTCCACCACCTGGCCGCTATGCTGTTTCTCATAATCGGCGGGTGTAGCCGATACAAACACGGTTTGCCGCATCCGTTTTTCGAATTCCTCGAATCGCAGCGGACGATTATCCAATGCGGATGGTAAGCGGAAGCCATAATTCACCAGATTTTCCTTGCGCGAACGGTCTCCTTTGTACATCCCGCCGATCTGCGGCACCGTGACATGACTTTCATCGATAATCATC
>SSFX01000065.1:0-16688 GCA_008015635.1 Nitrosomonas oligotropha | reverse complement strand
CCGTGGGCTGATGAAGAATGCCGTTCAGGTGAACATGTTGATGGGCCTGGCCAACCTGTACCTGCTGCGCAGGCAGTTGATGAGACGGCTTGAGGGATAAGTCCGTCCATCATACCCCGGCGGCGGATGATGACGCCCAAACAGGGGAAATCCGGCTACAAAACACCACTGAAAAATGAATTGCCGGGAATTCGTGTTCAAAAAACTGGAAGGATTACCGGAAAATCTGAAAATCACTAATTGTTCAGCGCTTCCCTAATAACCATGCCCATAGCGGCAGCAGGATCAGCGAGTGGGTTGGGCCCTGATGCCAATTGAGATACGTCAGTGTGCCGACCAGCCGCAGCGCAAAATCGACATCCGGAAATGCGGCCGCGGCACAACCAGTGATAACGTATAAGCGAAGCGGCAAAACGGCGCTTTCGCGCAGCGGCTGTGCTATGGATGGCGCTGCAGCCCGCGCCAGCAATGCACCGCTTAAGGCATGCGTGATGGGATCCACGGTTTAACCGGATTTCGCATGCCTTTCCTGTGCGACCGGTTCGGTCAACGGTGGAGACTCAAACGATTCCGGAATTTCATGGATGGATTGTGTTTCTGTGGTGGTATCGGCTGCGGTATCTTGCTGTGGAGTGCTATAAACCAGATGATCCAGGGATTCCGCATACTTCAGCTTGTGCGCCAGAAAGTCGCGTGTGTTCTGTGAATTTTCCGAGTCATCCTGCATCCAGTAGGCGAAAGTGGCGAGGTAGATTGTCGTCAGTGCGGTTTCCTCCAGCGCGCGGCGCACGGAAGTTGCATCGCGTTGCGCCGCTTCGCGCAGCCATTGCACGGTGCGGCTGACGCGCATGATGGCGGGAATCTGGATATGCAAATGGCCGGGCTCCAATTTGGCGCCGATCATCTGCCGCGTGACTTTGCGGTGCGCGGCCAAGGCATCCAGCCAGATCATGATGAGCAACTGCAAGCGCTCGCGTGGCGGCAGCGACATGAACTCAACCGTTTCCGCTGCCCGTAACATCTGGCTGTCGGCCCGGTCGAACCAGGCATCGACCAGATCTTCCTTTTCGCGGAAATGAACCCGGATTTCATCCAGCGTAATATCGAGTTCCGCCGCTACATCAAACAACCGTACCGCTTCCCAGTTAGAACGTTCTGCGATGGCGATTGCCGTATCAACAATGGCTTCACGTAAATCAAGCTTACTTTTTTTCATCTCGATCCTCCACATAGCGTTAACAGGAGTGGCGTGATGCGATGCCGTTTTTACTATAACACACTCAAAAATGCGGTGTGATGCTGCCACAAATATTCAGAGATTGCTGAACGCCGGGTGGGATCAACAGACTGGCGGAAAGTAGGGGGTACCCATAATAATGACAGATATCCTGGTAAAAAAAGTCAATATCAACTATGGCTATCTTGTTGTTCTAGCACTTATTATAGAAAGGCACTTATTTTTATGGTCGTTCATCCGGTAAACGAGCATTTTTTGCATGTTATTTGTAACTTGATGAATGCATAATTTATTTCGCATTGCTGCTGTGAAATCTGATATTGGGCATTTTGCAAAAAAATTTTAATTTAAATGATTAGACGAGTAATCGTTAGATTACGTGCGCCTCGGCACAATAATAATGCTCGTCGCATCGGATTATGGATGAGGAGAATACATGATGAAAGCTAGATCGCTTTTATTACAAACAACACTGGCGGGAGCCGCCGTTTTGCTGGCCGCATCAGCTCAGGCCACTGTGCTGACTTTTGATTTAAGCCCGGATTTGCCAGATTATGGCGATATCCCGGGAAGTTATGGCGATAACGTAAACGCTTCAAGTGATGCGGTTGGATCGTACCTAACCGGTAACGGCTATACACCTAATGTAACGACCGAGTACCGCACATGGGAAATTAGCAGCAATACGGTGGCCTACAATAATCTGGATTTATGGCATTCCAATTACGGTGATTTAAGAAATGTTGCTTTTAGTGTGGTGAATGGTGGTCATTTCGCGGAAATCACCTTGGTGCCTGAACCGGGCTGGGCGGTTCGTCTCAATAGTTTCGATATGGCAGGTTATAGTGTCTCTGATCATCCCGGCTCTCAAGTGCAGATTTTGGATGGCACCAGCAATACGATTTTGGTTGATTATTCACCGGTAACCATTCTGGGAACGGGCGGAACACATAGTACTTTCACACCCGGGCTGACGCATAATGGCCCTATATCGATCCGCTTCGGTTATAACGATTGGAATGTGGGTATCGACAATATCAATTTCGATCAAGTGACCGCCGTACCCGAACCCGAAACCTATGCGATGCTGCTGGCTGGATTGGGATTGATCGGTTTCATGGCGCGCCGCAGAAAGCAAAGCGTTTAAGTTAATCGAGCTGTATTTGAAGACAACCCCGCCCGAGTGGCGGGGTTTGTTTTTGCAGTTGCCAATAGTTATAGTATCTGCGGTGTCGCATTGAGGGAGTGATTCCACCAACAAAAACAGGAGCCGAAGCTCCCGTTTTGAATCTGACTAATTTGGATTGTTATACCGGCATCTCTTTTCTGCGCTGTGCTGCAAATCCCAATAAACCTAAACCCAACAACAGCATCGCATAGGTTTCCGGTTCCGGAACAGCGGTAGTGAATGTGAAGTTATCCCAACCCAAGCCACCGCCATCGGTAATATCGTGAATACGGATCGACGTCACGCTATTAAACGCTGAAAGATCGACTAGATCCGGAGTATTGAAAAGACCGCCTACAACGATATTATTCGTCGCAGCGAAAGCACCATTCACGAAAACATCAACCAGCGCCTGAACCCCCGCGTTGTTACTGCCAACAGCTAAGAAAGACAGGCCGGATACCGGATCGGTAAAATTCAGAATGGTCTCGCCCACGCAATTAATGCCGGGGCTCCCTGTACATAAGAAATTTAATCCATCACCGATTCCGGGTTGGCTGCTAACAATATTGACGTTAACGCCCGTTGATGAAAATACTACGCCAGGGTAATCGGTAGTAACGGTAGGGCCGCTGATACCGACGTTACCGAACTCTTCAAAGCCGATCACGGTCGGCGCTGCACTTGCAACGGATGCTGCACCCATTGCAAAACCTGCTGAAATAAAACCTGTTGCGATTGCGCGTTTAAAAGAATTTATTGTATTCATAATCTATTCTCCTTTTATTTGAGAGACTGAAAGCCCGCCAAAACCAGCAGTTGTTGATGACCGGTTTCATTGGCATGGTATGCCCGCTGCCGGGCAATTGCAAGAGGTATTCTTTCAATTAGTACAGTTAGTTATGTCTGTTCAGGGCTTGCGATTTCTAAAAAAGAACTAGAACAATAATCGCCAGCAATTTGTTTTTCTGAGTTGTCACTTTGCGACCACTGCTGAAAAATCTTCCTGCGGCTACAAAGCCGATTTATCATCGGCGCGATAGTGCGCAGTTTGCCGCTTTCTACAACTTTCCCTGGATGATGGATGACCGATAATCCGTTTGACGCTTTCCTGTCGCATCACGGCACCGATAAACCCGCGGTGGAACGCATTGCCGCCGCGTTGCACCGGCAAGGGCTGAGCTGTTTTCTCGATAAGTGGGATATCGCGCCAGGCGATGAATGGCTGCGCAATCTGGAACAAGGATTGCGCGACAGCCGCTTCATCGTGATTTTCTTCGGGCCGGACGGCATCGGCCCGTATCAGCAAGCGGAAGCCGACGCCGCGCTGCGGCGGCAAATCCAGCAGCGCCAGCATTGCGTCATTCCGGTGCTGCTGCCGGGTGCGACGCCCGAGCACATCGCGCAGTGTTCGGTGTTTTTGCAGGGCGTCAACGCGCTGAGATTTCATGATCTGAACGATCCGCTGCCGCACCGCCTGCTCGCTGGATTATTGCGCGGCGAGGATCCCGAGCACTTGCGTCAACTGATCCGTGACAAAGCGCAAGCGCCCGCCGATTTGCTGCAAACCTTACAATCCTGGCTGAGCGGGTTGTCTATCGGCTGGCAGGACGACGAATGCATCATTAGCCAAGGCCAGGGCCAGCGCTGTCTCAACATTCCCGATCTCAGCGCCAGCTTCAACGCTGCTAGCATCGAATACCTGCTGAGCTGGAAAAGCCGTTTGACCGGCCTGATCGGGCGCGAACAGGAACTGCAAACCTTGCATGCGTGGACGGACGCGCCGCAACAGATCAGTTGCTGCCTGATCACCGGTGAAGGCGGCACCGGCAAAACCCGGCTGGCGTTCGAATTCGCCCGCCAATTGCGCGAAAGCAAAGGCTGGCAGGCAGGTGAAGCGCAAGGGTTGAGCGGCAGCTGGTATACCGGCGGCGCGGGAACATTAATCGTGATCGATTACCCGGAACAACGCCCGGACAAGGTGCGCGCACTGCTGGAAGCGCTCGCGCGCCAGCCGCCGACGTGCAAACTGCGCGTGTTGCTGCTCGGGCGCAACGGCGATTTCCTGCAACAACTGACGCAAACCGCGCAAACCATCATCGCGCCCGGCTTCGAATTGACTGGCCTGGCCGATGGCGCAAACACCAATGCCGATGCCTGGCAATTGTTTCAGGAGGCGTGGAAACAATTGCACCAGCGGCAACAACGTGCCGCGCCGCCGCTGCCGCTCACGCAAGCCGCCTTTCACCAGTGGCAGCAGCGCCACGCCACGCACCAGCGCCCGCTGTTCGTGCTGGCGCTGGCCGTGCATGGCTTGCAGCAATCCGGCGCGCATGAGCTGAACGCGCCGGAGATTCTGCGCGCCTTGGTGCAACAATACGAAATCAACCGCCTGATCAAGGAAGCCAAGCAAACGCAGCTCGATCCGCATTGCCTGGTCATGCTGCGCGCGCTGGCCGCGATCGCCGGCAAACTGCCTGGTGAAGCGTTGCGGCAGTTGATCCAGACCAGCGAGACGCTACCGCTCGATATCCGTCTGCCCGCGCTGAACCAGCTCAAACAAACCAGCCTGTGGCTCGACGGCGGCATTCCCGCGTTGCAACCCGACCTGCTCGCCGCCGATTTGCTGCACCACGCACTGACCGAAATCGCCGATGACCAGGCCGGTGCATGGCAATACTGCGCGTTGGCGGCAGCGCCGGATCAATCGGAAGCCAGCTCCATTCTGGGGCGGCTGATACACGACGCGCAGTTCATTTTGCAACGGTCATGGCCATTGCAAGCATTGATTGACTGGGTGATTCAGGATGACGAACGCAGCACTTTAATCGATGCTGCGTTACGCCGGAATAACTTGGAGCGAACTTTGTTGCCGCTGGCCGTCGCAACTGGGCAAAAAGCGGTGCAAGCTCATGAGCAATTGGCGCAGGACAACTTTGCCGCGTATGGCCCGGCTCTGGCAGCGAGCCTCAACAGTTGGTCGGTTGATCTGGCCGAGAACGGACAGCGCGCACAAGCGCTGGATGCAAGCGGCTGCGCGGTGAATATTCACGAGCAACTGGCGCAAGAAAACTTTGCCGCATACGGCCCGAATTTGGCGCTAAGCCTCAATAACTGGTCGAACCGTCTGGCGGAAGATGGGCAGCGCGCCCAAGCGCTGGATGCGATCGGCCGTGCAGTGGCTATTTACGAGCAACTGGCGCAAGAAAATTTTGCCGCGTACAGTCCGGCTCTGGCGATGAGCCTCAATAACTGGTCGAACCGTCTGGCGGAAGACGGGCAGCGCGCAAAAGCGCTGGATGCGATCGGCTGTGCGGTGAATATTCGCGAGCAACTGGCGCAAGCCAACTTTGCCGCGTACGGCCCGGCTCTGGCGCAAAGCCTTCACAACTGGTCGATTTATCTGGCGGAAGACGGGCAGCGCGCACAAGCGCTGGATGCGATCGGCCGCGCGGTGGCGATTTACGAGCAATTGGCGCAGGACAACTTTGCCGCGTATGGCCCGGCTCTGGCGCAAAGTCTCAACAACTGGTCGGTTTATCTGGCGGCGAACGGGCAGCGCGCCCAAGCGCTGGATGCGATCGGCCGTGCAGTGAATATTCACGAGCAATTGGCGCAAGCCAACTTTGCTGCGTACAGTCCGGCTCTGGCGATGAGCCTCAACAACTGGTCGATCCGTCTGGCAGAAGATGGGCAGCGCGCCCAAGCGCTGGATGCGATCGGCCGTGCAGTGAATATTCACGAGCAATTGGCGCAGGACAACTTTGCCGCGTATGGCCCGGCTCTGGCGCAAAGTCTCAACAACTGGTCGGTTTATCTGGCGGAAGACGGGCAGCACGAAAAAGCGCTGGATGCGATCGGCCGCGCGGTGAATATTCGCGAGCAACTGGCGCAAGAAAACTTTGCCGCGTACGGCCCGGCTCTGGCGCAAAGCCTCAACAACTGGTCGCTCCGTCTGGCAGAAGATGGGCAGCGCGCAAAAGCGCTGGATGCGATTGGCCGCGCAGTGAATATTCACGAGCAACTGGCGCAAGCCAACTTTGCCGCGTACGGCGCGGATTTGGCGGTGAGCCTCAACAACTGGTCGCTCTGTCTGGCGGAGAATGGGCAGCGCGCGCAAGCGCTGAATGCAAGCGGCCGCGCGGTGAATATTCACGAGCAACTGGCGCAAGAAAACTTTACCGCGTACGGCCCGGATTTGGCGAGTAGCCTCAACAACTGGTCGATCCATCTGGCAGAAGATGGGCAGCGCGCAAAAGCGCTGGATGCGATCGGCCGCGCAGTGAATATTCACGAGCAACTGGCGCAAGCCAACTTTGCCGCGTACGGCGCGGATCTGGCGCAAAGCCTCAATAACTGGTCAGCTGATCTGGCTAGGGACGGACAGCGCGCGCAGGCGCTGGATGCGATCGAGCGCGCGGTGGCGATCCACGAGCAGCTGGCGCAAGAAAACTTTGCCGCGTACGGGCCGGATTTGGCGATGAGCCTCAACAACTGGTCGGATATTCTGGCAGAGAGTGCTGCGTTGACTGCCGAAGAAGCCAAACAGTTAAGGGACATCAGGGCGAGATTGCGCCAAATCAAGCGTCGCGTACGCGACGAAGGCGTTCAGGTTCCTGCGCATTTTGCTGGGTTATTTGAATCCGGCGAGCCGGATGATGACGATTGACGATGACTGCTTGCCAGTGGCAATGGTATCGCAATCAAACCGAGCGGTTAAGGAAACGCTGATTAATTGACTGCACGAGCGAATCACTTCGTTGCGCGGTACTCGCTCCCTTGCCTATCTTGTTGATATGTCCCGGTTGCTGTGTTCCGTGCGCCTCGTGCTTCATCTCGTTCGCCAAATTAATCAGCATTTCCTTAGCGTTTTGCCGCTGTGCTATCGCTCAACCGCATCGTCAACGCAATCCGTTTGCGCTTTTCATCGGCTTCCAGCACTTTGACGGCGACCACTTGCCCCACTTTCACCACTGCATGCGGGTCCTTGACGAATTTATCCGCCAGCGCCGAGATGTGCACCAGACCGTCCTGATGCACGCCGATGTCGACGAACGCGCCGAACGCGGCGACGTTGGTGACCACGCCTTCGAGCACCATGCCGGGGTGCAAGTCCTTGATCGATTCGACGCCTTCCTTGAACGTCGCGGTTTTGAACGATGAACGCGGGTCGCGGCCGGGTTTTTCCAGTTCGTTCAGGATGTCCTTGACGGTCAACAGACCGGATTGCGCCGTGGTGTATTTTTCCGGGCGGATCGATTTCAGCGCGGATTGATTGCCGATCAGTTCGCTGACTTTCAGCTGGATGTCGGCGAGAATCCGCTCGACCAGCGGATACGATTCCGGGTGCACGGCGGAGGCGTCGAGCGGATTGTTACCGCCCGGGATGCGCAGGAATCCGGCCGCTTGCTCGAAGGTTTTCTCGCCCAGGCTGGGGACTTTAAGCAGATCGGCGCGTTTGGCGAAGCGGCCCTTGCTGTTGCGGTGCGCGACGATGTTGTGTGCGATTTTGCTATTCAGCCCGGCGACATAACGCAGCAACGCCGGGGATGCGGTATTGACGTCGACACCGACGGCATTGACGCTGTCTTCTACCACGGCGTCGAGCGATTGCGCCAGCTGGCTTTGATTGACGTCATGCTGGTACTGGCCGACGCCGATCGATTTCGGGTCGATCTTGACCAATTCGGCCAGCGGGTCTTGCAAGCGCCGCGCGATCGACACCGCGCCGCGTAGCGATACGTCCAAATCCGGCAATTCCTCGGACGCCAGCTCGGACGCGGAGTACACCGAAGCACCGGCTTCCGACACCATGATCGACGTCAGCTTGAGCTGCGGATATTTTTTGCTCAGCTCCTTGGCCAGATGGTCGGTTTCGCGCGACGCGGTGCCGTTGCCGATGGCGATCAGCGTGGCTTGATGTCGCTCGGCCAGTTGTTTCAGCGTGTGCAATGCGCCATCCCAATCGTTTCTCGGCGCGTGCGGATAAATCGTCGCGGTATCGAGCACTTTGCCGGTCGCGTCCACAACCGCCACCTTCACACCCGTGCGCAAACCCGGATCCAAGCCGATGGTCACGCTCGCCCCGGCGGGCGGGGCGAGCAGCAGGGCTTTGAGGTTTTGCGCGAACACTCGGATCGCCTCGGTTTCGGCGTGTTCCTGCAAGTTGCCCATCAACTCGGTTTCCAGGTGCGTAAAGATTTTCGTGCGCCACGCTTGCCGCACGGTGTCGATCAACCAACCATCCGCCGCGCGTTTCTGGTCACGGATGTTGAATACCCGCGCGATCATTAGTTCGCACGGATTCAGCGCCAAATTGCGGGATTTGTCTTCCAATTCGGTATCCAGCAGCAGCTTCAATTTCAAAACACCTTCGCGCTCTCCGCGCAGCAACGCTAACGCGCGATGCGACGGGATTTTGCCGATCGCTTCGCTGTATCCGTGGTAATCGGTGTATTTGGTGTCGCTGTCTTTTTTGTCCTTGGCGGCTTTCGCCGTCAGCACGCCGTGCGTGCGCAGGTAGTCGCGCAACGTTTGCAACAACGGCGCATGCTCGGCGAAACGCTCGATCAGAATATGCTGCGCGCCTTCCAGCGCAGCCGCCGCATCCGCCACGCCGGGATTGTCGCCTTCTTCGGTGGTGAACGGCGCTTTCAGGTATTTTGCCGCCTCGGCCGACGGATCGAGCCGCGGATCGTTCAACAGACTATCCGCCAATGGCTGCAACCCGGCCTCATGCGCGATCTGCGCCTTGGTGCGGCGCTTCTTGCGGTACGGCAGGTACAAATCCTCCAGATGCGCTTTATCCGTCGCGTGCGTCAACGCATCGAGCAACGGCGGCGTCATCTTGCCGAGTTTTTCAATCGCCGCAATGATCGCCGCACGCCGCTTCTCCAGCTCGCGCAAACTATGCAACCGCTCCGCCAGCAACCGCAACTGCGCATCGTCCAACCCGCCTGTCGCCTCCTTACGGTAACGTGCAATAAACGGCACCGTCGCGCCGTCGTCGAGCAATTGCACAGTGGCTTGGATTTGCGAGAATTTAACCGCGAGTTCGGTGGCGAGGCGTTGTTCGATGGATGGCAGCATGGAGTGGTGTTTCGGTCGTTGAAGTGGGTGGGATGGTAAACCAAGAAGCGGTGGGGTCGCAATATCTTACTATCGAGCCGGATTGTGCGATTTCGATCCCGGTTGTGTTACTTCGTACTGCTATATCTTGTCCATCGATGGGTATTCTGTGTTGTTAATCAAACTGAATCGTATAGAAAAGATCCACCGCGCTGTCTTCGCCCGCTTGAGTGACAACGGTCAGTTTGGGCGTCAGATTGTAAGTCAATTTGGTGATACCTATCGTCGTGGCGGTTAGGCCGCGTTCGTAACTCAAGTACGCGCGCGATGAAATGCGTTTGCCGATCACGCCGATTTGTCCGCTCAAAGAGCTGCCAACGCCAGCTTGCTTGAACGTGATCTCGTCGACACCGAGCGCTTGGGTAATCCGGTCGGTGAGACCGCTGCCGGATTGGCCGCCGAGTATCGAACCGGCAGCCGACAGTAATACCGACGTATCGAGTCCGCTGGTGTCGGGTTTCCGGCTCAGCACGATCCAGGACAGCTTTTCGGTATCGGGAACTTCCGGTGTCGACACCAGTTTCACGCGCGGGTGGCGCACCGATCCGGCGATTTCGACCCCGGCTTCGACTGCCAGACCCTCTCGCACCGCCAGTACATTCAGGTTCGGATCGTCGAGCGAACCTTGGAAGCTGACGATGCCGCGCCTGACTTTCAAGTCCTGGCCGTATGCCTTGAATGCGGCGTCCTGGGCGGCGATGGCGCCGGTGAGCTTGAGCGGCTGATTGCCGCTGCTGCGGGCTTGCAGTTGTCCGGTCAGACGGCCTTCCAGGCCGGAAGCACGGATATAAAACTTCTCGCCTAAGTTCAGGTTCATGTCCAGATCCAGCGCCAGTTTTTGCGGCTGTTGTGCTGACGGGGTATTCACCAGCACGATATCGTCCGGTAACGCCGGGCGGTTTTCCGGCGGCTGCATGATTAATCCGGCATCGGTTCGTAAGCCGCCGGTGACGCTGAGATGGTTGTTTTTCATGTGGATGGCGCCTTGGCCGGAAGTGACGATCCAGTAATCGGTTTTATGCGCAAGCGGCAACCGGTCTAGGGAGAAATCGAACTGGCCAGAAGCGCCGGTTAATCCGATCTTGCCGCTGACAGTCAACGAACCAGCTGTATCCTGCAGCGCCAGATCGCGGAACAGGCGGTTGTCCGGCGGCGCTGCATGGGGACTGGCAAACTGCAGCCGGTCGATGTGCAAATCCGTTTGCCGAAAACGCGCGGCCAAAGTACCTTGCTGCAAGCGGATTCCTTGTTCCAGTAAAGCCAGGCTTAAATTCGTGCCGGAAACCGTGCCGTGGATATCGGGTTGCTGCAAGGTGCCGTGGATATCGGCCTGGATCTGCAATTCGCCATCGGCGCGCAGATTATTGCCGGATGCGTTGAGCCATTTCAAGCTGGGGAGGGTGGCGTGGATATTACCCTGCAGCGGTGATTCCTTGGCAGTGGACCACTGTGTTTTCTTGGGCGGCAGCGGCAGCGTCACCTCCGCTCGAACGCTCCCCAGCGCTGCGCTGTTCAGCGCGAATTGTCCGGACAGACTTCCGTGCCGCGCGGTTGCTTGCAATTGCAGTTGCTGCAATCCCAACCGTTGCGGCACATCGCCGGGCAAAGTCCAGTCGCCGCGTTCGCGTTGAATGTGCAATTCGCCGGTTAGTTGCGCGGCGGCATCGAACTGCCAGCGGCCGCCCAATTGCAGCGGAGTGTCTTTTGCGTGCGCCGGTGTACCGGGCAGCAGTGCAATGCCGGTGAAATCGCCACGGGTTTTCCAGCTGCTGGGTGTCCAGTGCAATTGCTCGATACGGACCGATCCGCTGGAAATCGACAGCGCTGCATCGTTCAGCGAAAACAAAGTAGCGCTGGCCGCGAGTGCCGCCGGTGCCAGCAAGCGAACCGGCATGTCTCCAGTGGCGGAGAGCTCGGTTAACTGACCCTGCCAGCGCAGCGGCAGCCCTGATTTTGCAGGACTCAAACTGCCGCTTGCTGCCAATTGAACGGTGGTATCTTTATTGATGTTGGCGTTGACCGTCAGGTGTTGACCGGCGGTTTTACCGTCGAGGATGGCGGATAACTGCCTGATCGTTGCTTGTTCGTGCGCGCGGTAAGTCTCCACGGCAAGGTTCAGCGCAATGGTGTCTTTTTGATGCCATCGTGCGCTGGCGGAAATGCCCGAGAGTTTTTGTTTGCCGGGTAATTCCAGCTGTTTGCTGGTCAATTTCCAATCGAGATCGGGCGCTTGCATCGTGCCGCGGAAAATAAGCTGCGTCTGCAAGTCGCCGGATATACCCAAACCCAGTTGCGCCAACGCTGGGGCATTCACTGTCAGTTGGACATCGTGCTGTTCGCCGTCCATGCGGCCGTGCGCGAGCAAACGGTTTGAACCTGCCAGCAATTCGGCCTTGCCACTGAAGCGGCCGGTACCGGTGAATGCGATCTCGCCCGAACCATTGACCGGCGATTTCCCCAGGCGGCTGTTGTGAATGGCATAGTTTAAAGTACCACTAGCTGCCGGAAGCAATTGACCGGATGTCTGTAGAGTGGCGTTCAGGTTGGAGTCGGCGGTCTGAATAAAATCCGCGCTGTTGAAGTTGATCAACGCTCCCGACACGTCAAACATTTGTTCTCCGGTCAGTTGCAGTTTGCCTTGACCGGTCAAACGCGAGCGGTTGCGTTGCAAATTGAATTGTTCGAGTATGAGTTCATCGGCATCACGGGTAATTCCGGCAGTCAAGCGCAGCGACTGGCCGCGCAGATCGGCGCGGGCGGATTGCTTTTCCGCATCGCCGGTGAGTTCGATCTTGCCCGAGATGGCGGCGCTTTGCAGTCGAGTGTCTAATTGCTGCGGATCGATCCGCTCGACTTCCAAGTCCGCTGTGAGGGTGTGCTTGTTCCGATCCCAAGCCAACGGTCCGCGCACAACGCCACCTTTTCCGGATAACGCGCGAATCTCCGGCAGCGCCAGCAATTGAGAGGAAATCAGTGCGCGGGCATGGATGGCCGACAGCGGGATGCCGCCTTGATCGAACGGTGCGGGCGCATGGTTTTCGATGTTGATATTACCTGCCAATTGTCCGGCCTCATTTTGCGTCAACTGTGCCGACACCGACAGCTTCGCTTGCGGCGCATTGGCCGCAAAATCACCCGGATTCCACTGCTGTAGGATGGCGTGTAGTTGCGTAACCGGGTTCGCGGCAAACGGTTGTAACTGCGCGTGCAGTGTCATATTGGTTGCGGGCGGGCGGCTGGCGGATTGAATCGTGAGCTGCTCCAGATTGCCGGCGACGGTTGTGTCGATACCGCCCCATGAACTGGCGGCGATAGCGCCAATACGCGCATTCAGTGCAAACGGCGCGTTGCCGTCAAGCTCCGCTTGCGATTCGACGGTTGCCCACGGTGTGGTGAAATTCAGTTGCTTGAGTTGGTGATGCTGGCCGTCGCTTTCCAGTGTCAGCGCTAAATTGGTGATTACCGGCGCGGCATTTTCCTGGATTGCCGCATTGAGATGAATGGCATCGGCAGTCATGCTTGCAATCGATAATCCGAACGGCAGCAGTAAGCTATCCGGCGGTTGCGGAGCGGCAGGCGCGGTGTCAACCGCGTGCTGATCGATGTGGATCGATGCCAGCGCCAGCCGCTGGATGCTGATCTGCCGGTGAAACAATTGCGCCGGATTCCAGCGCATGTGGAGATTCTGTAGCGTTAGCGCCTGCTCAACGTTGTTGAAATGAATAGTTTCAATGTGCAAGTCTTGCAGCGTGCCGTGCACGCCGGTCAACCGGATCATGCCGCCGCCCCAACGATTAACAGCAGCGGCGGCCGATTGCAATCCGGATGCGCTGTACAGCAACCAGTAACCGGCGGCGGCCGTCAGTGCCAGCAAAAGCACTAGGCTGATCGCCAGCTTGCGATAGCGCTGCGCGGCTTTGGGGGGAGGCGGGTTTTTAGTGTGTTGATCGATCATGAATGGCTTTACCTTATCAAAAAGCGACGGCCATTGAGAAATGCACGCGCAGCGTGCCGGTTTCGTGGGCACGCGCCAGATCGAGCGCCAGCGGACCCGCCGGACTGCGCCAGCGTACTCCCGCGCCATATCCGAGAAACAGCCGCATGTCTTGCCAGCGATCGGCCGCGCTGCCAATATCGGTAAACGCTGCTGCGCCCCATTGCTGCGTCAGCCAATGCGTATACTCGGCGGTGCCGGTCGCCATGACCCGGCCACCGACCACGGCGCTGCCTTCGTGCACGCCGATGCTTTTAAAATCATAACCGCGCAGCGACTGGATACCACCGGCGCGAAACAGATATTCCTGCGGAATGCCGAAGCGCGACGAGGCCAATGTATAACCGGCCTCAGCCCGCAGGAAAAATGTATCGCGCGTTCCCACCGGCCACCAGCTTTGATGACTGACATACGTGCGGATGAAATCCTGATCCGATAGTAATTGCTGGCTGCCGCCGCCGACGCGTACTTCGGTAATATCGCCGCGCCGGACATTGACCGGATCATCGACGATCAGCCGCCGCCAGCGCCAATCCAGTACCAGTGCTTGGTTGATCTGATCGTTCGCACCATCGGGTTTTTTATGCTCGCGCTGCCAATTCAAACCGAGCTGCATAACCGTCGTCGCGGTCTGGTAATTACGCGTCATACCGATTTTTTGCACATCGGTTTTCAGACCTGCGATATCCGTCATCTGCAGGCTGGCGCTGAGCGAATGATTGATATTGTTTTGATCGGGCAGGGTATCGATTCCTGCTAGAAACGTTTGCCGCTTTTGTTCGAGACGCAGCAGACTGGTGAGATTCCAAGCTTGATCGAGAAAATTATGATGACGGTAATTGATTTCGCCGCGCGCGCCATTGTTCGAACTGTAACCGGCGCCGAAGGCAAAACGCTGCGCTTGCGCTTCCGTCAGCGCGACTTGAACCGGCGCTGCTTGATGCAGTGCGATGTCCGGCGAGATGTTGACCGATACAGTACTGAATTGTGGCGCTTTCTGCAGCAGGATTTGATATTGATGCAGCAAATCGCGCTGATACTCATCACCCGCTTTGAACGGCGCGAGCCGGGTGACCAGTGTTGCATCGTAGCGTTGCAAGCCGGTGATCCGGATATCGCCGAAGTAGAACACCGGTCCGGAATCGACGGTAATCACCAGGTCCGCGCGTGCCTTGCCGGGGTCGACACTGGCCTGACTGGCGGTAATCGTTGCTGCGGCGAATGCCCGTTGTGTCAGGTCAGCGATCAACGCCGATTTGGCCTGCTCCCAGATGGCGGAGCGGAACGGTTGCCCGGCGCTGAGAGGCCAGGCGGCGCGCAGCCGTTCGATACGCTTGCGGTGGTTCTCATCGCCATTGGCAATGTCACCGGAAATTTCAATCGTGACCGAACCGACGTGCGTTAGCTCGCCGGGATCGACTGTGATTTCAGCGCTCTTGGTTAAGGTTTGCGCTGATTGCTGCGCGATGGACACGCTAGGGTCGAAGTAACCTTCGGTCGCCAGGATGTCACGGATTTCCTTTTGCACGCGGTGCAGAAAGAGTAATTCATCGTAGTCGCTGGCAAACGGTTCCGTGGGGAGTTGAATGTATTTTTGCAGCATTTCCTTGACCGGCGCTGGCGCCGATAACGTGACGATCGCCGGATTGCCGGATGATCCCGGTGTTTCCTGGGCCATCGCCGGGAGGGGAAGAACGCTGGTTAGCATTAACAGCGCAATCCAATGCAATCGATATTTCAGAAAAGTAGTCAGCAATTGAGAGTTAGAGCGATGAGTTTCCGGTGATGAGAAAATCCGCCGCTGTTTTACAAATGGATTGATGGTATTGAGATTGATAGCAGCCAAAGGGTTCCATCGTGTAAGCGAATGACTCAGCCATTTGCCTTGTAGCCTGTAAATTGCTTGATTGCCGCAATCCGAACCGGTCACCGAAAGTCAATTCGCAAATGTGGCTGAGCTGGCTTGCCAGAACATTGAGCGCACTGGCCATCGCGTGTTTCATGATTTGGCGTTTGCGACGGTACGACAGTTCGTCAAAGTCGGTTTGCGTCGGGGTAAAGGCGCGATAAATCTGAGAATGCTTTTGGCTTTAGGATCAATGAACAATCGGTTGGCAAGGCGGCAGAACTCATAACCGGTTGTGCCGTAAATGCGCCAATGGCTGCATGCAGCCCGGCCTCATGTGCGATCTGCACATCGTCCAGCAATTGCACGGTGGCCTGAATTTGCGACGGTTTTACTGAAAGCTCGGTGGCGAGGCGTTGTTCGATAGGGGGTAACATCATGAAAGCCTTGTTAAGATTTGTCTTGTGGATTGTGTGTTTCTAGCTGTTGCATCAGAGTCTCCCAACTCTCGAGTCCACCCGGCAAACCGAGGTTCTCGGCCAGTTGTTCCAATGCGTGCAGCACTTGTGCCAAACCGATCTGCTTGGCGATGCGATAAACAGTTATCCAGTCCTGCAATGCTTGCTCCGTTTCATTATTCTGCCAATGAATGTGCCCGATATTGAACAAGGTGGCGCATAAACCGGCCGTATCGCCGATTTCCTGCCTAATGGTGAGGGATTTTTTCAAGTAGTCGAGAGCAGTCTCGTAGTCGCCGCGTACTTTAAAGATTTGCGAGATATTGTTGAGTGTAGTGCCTTCACCGGATTTGTCGCCGATTTCCTGCTGGATGGCGAGGGATTCTTTCAAGTAGTCGAGAGCAGTCTCGTAGTCGCCGCGTACTTTAAAGATTTGCGAGATATTGTTGAGTGTAGCGCCTTCACCGGATTTGTCGCCGATTTCCTGCTGGATGGTGAGGGATTTTTTCAAGTAGTCGAGGGCAGTCTCGTAGTCGCCCCGTGCATCATAGATTTGCGAGATATTGTTGAGTGTAGTGCCTTCACCGTATTTGTCGCCGATTTCCTGCTGGATGGCGAGGGATTTTTTCAAGTAGTCGAGAGCAGTCTCGTAGTCGCCGCGTACTTTAAAGATTTGCGAGATATTGTTGAGTGTAGTGCCTTCACCGTATTTGTCGCCGATTTCCTGCTGGATGGTGAGGGATTTTTTCAAGTAGTCGAGAGCAGTCTCGTAGTCGCCGCGTACTTTAAAGATTTGCGAGATATTGTTGAGTGTAGCGCCTTCACCGGATTTGTCGCCGATTTCCTGCCTAATGGTG
>SSFX01000072.1:0-14752 GCA_008015635.1 Nitrosomonas oligotropha | reverse complement strand
GTCATCGGACGGGCGCACACCATCGTGTCCTGCTCGGCTGCGGAGCTTTTCCAGTATATTGGCGCGGGCCTATTCGATAACTATCCTAAATGGTCTCCGGAAGTGAAAGAGCTGGAGCAAATTACGCCCGGTCCCGTACAACTCGGAACGGAAGGACGGCAGGTGCGGGTTGATCAGGGGCGGCGTTCGGAATCGAAGTTTAAAATTTCCGCCTTTGAGCCGGGTCAGCGCATCACGCTGGTCGGCGTATCCGACCCTTTCCGCTGCACTTATGAATTACAGGAAATCAGTCCGGCGCAATCCACCAAATTGACATTTTCTTTTGAGTTGCTGGAAATTCTGGCGATTATGCGCCCTTTTGAAGGATTGGTGCGCGTCGCCATCAAAGACGGTGCGGGCAGAACAGTACAAAACATCAAGCGCTTGGTTGAAGCGAAGCAATCATGAAAATTCCCGCTCGTCCGCAACCGCTTTGGCTGATGATCTTCACCGCAATCGCTTAATGTCCAAGGAGAACTGATGACACAACATACCTCTTCCAATATTCAAATGCCGCGCGTCGATGATCGTCCGGTATGGGATGTGGTGTTCGCGGTTTATGGTTATCCGGCGTTATTGCTGGCGCACCGGCTCAAAGTCTTTGCTTTGCTGGAGGATAATCCGCGCACTTTGACGGAGATTTGCGATGCGCTCAATATCAAGCCACGCCCGGCGGAAGTGATCTTGACGGTCGCTACCGCGCTGGGTTTTTTGTCGCTACAGCAGGAGCGTTATGCGCTCACTGCGGTGGCGGAAGAATATTTGTTGCAGAAAAGCCCCAATTACTTCGGTTTTCTCTGGGATTTGATGATCGACAATTATCAGGTATGCTCCATTACAAGCCTGGAAAAAGCCGTCATGACCGATTCACCGCAAACTTACGGCGGCGGCGATATTTATCAATCGCACGAAGAACAAGTCGAGCTGTTGCATCGCTTCACCAGCGGCATGCATAGCATGAGCATGGCTTCCGCGCTGATTTGGCCGGGTGTTCTTGATTTCTCCCGGCACCGGATGATGCTGGATATCGGCGGCAGTTCCGGCGCGCATTCCATCGGCGCGACTTTGCGATTGCCTAATCTGCAAGCGATTGTTCTGGATTTTCCACAGGTATGCGAAGTGGCCGAAGGATACATCGTGGAATACAACCTGCAAGAGCGCATTAAAACCTGCGGCGCGAATATTTGGAACGATCATTGGCCATCCGCCGATCTGCATTTCTTCTCTAACATGTACCATGACTGGCCACCGGAAAAATGCCATTTTCTGACCGCAAAAAGTTTCAGGTACTTGGAATCCGGCGGACGTATCGTGATTCATGAGATGCTGTGCAACGACGATAAAACAGGCCCGTTTGCACCGGCCGCGTTCGGCATGATGATGATGGGCTGGACGGAAGGAAAGCAATACTCCGGTTTGGAACTCTCAACCATGCTGAAAGAAATCGGCTTTGAGGACATCCAAATCCATAAAGCTTCTGGTTATTACAGTATCGTAACCGGGCGAAAGCCTTAATTTCGGGTCATTGCGCTATCCGTCTGCGCAGCTAGGCTTTTCGCTAGATTTATAAGTAATTCCGAATCTTCGAGTCCGTCGAGAAAGCGCTGAGGGATACCAGCCAGTCCCACCTGAGCACCAACGAGCGCACCGGTGAGAATCGCACGCGCTTGATTCTGCCCTCCGCCATTGACGGCATGCAGCACGGCAGACTCAAAATCATCCCGGAATCGAGCGGCAAGATAATACACCGCAGGCAGTTGATGATAAATCGCGCACGGCATGCCATAGACGATCGACACCTTCCACGCCGGTTCGATGCGGATATCTTCGTCCACTGCCGCTTGCGCCATATAAGACGGTGTCAGCAATGCATCCGGTGATGCAAAACGCCCGGCGCGCGGCGGATCGGGATCGCCTGGGCGCGGCGGTTGCAAATCGCCGAGGGTAACAGCATGAAAGGGCAGTTTCCCGGTTTTCACCAGTTGCATCAATTTTTCCGACAACGCCGCATCCAAAGCATGCCCTTGCACCAGCATACTCAGCACAGCTGCGTAGGCAACGGTCATTGAAATTACCGTATCGTCGATCTGGGTCAGGTGAGTATTGTTTGCGACTGTGGCAGCCAGTTCGGCTGGCTGGAAAGCATAGCGGACAGCAAGCGCCAGTGTGCGCTCAATCGCTTCGGTGGTATCCGCATGCCCGCCCGTTTTCCCCCATGGCAATTTTTGTTCTACCCGGCAGCGCCAAGCATGACGAATCGATTGACTGGTATAGCCGCCCGGCCCCGCCATCGGGGTGCCATCAAGCAATGGAAAAAGCTGTTCGTCCAGCCGGCGGCAAAAATCGGCTTCGTTGTATCGGCCGTTTTCAACGAGAGAACGCAACATGTGCGTGAGAATGATGCCTGACTGGGAGAGCTGACCGGCCTTGCATCCGCTATGGTAGCGCCCCGGTTTGGGATCGGTATAGGAGGTGATCCATTCCCCGTAATCACGCCGCAGTTCGGCGAGATCATAGTACCAATGCGGGCCGAGCGCCAATGCATCACCGATAATAGCACCCATAATGGCACCCGCGGCGCGTTCCTGGGTAGTCGTGTGCGACATGAAACCTCCTTGACCGGTGAAACGCTACGGCAACACTTGTTATGCTGCTGAAATCATTGAGACAACTGCGGCGCTTCCGGTTTGTTGCAGGTACATCGTAGCTGTGCTAGCCGCAAAAAAGCTTCAAAGCGGCGATTTATTCCAGCGATATCCCCGAAGACTGGGTTTTATCATTTTTAATCAGCGCATACGCTGAATGATTATGAATCGATTCAAAATTCTCCGACTCAACCACATAGGCATCGATTCGTTCATCGCGATTCAACACTTCGGCGATATCCCTGACGATGTCTTCGACAAATTTGGGATTGTCGTACGCTTTCTCGGTCACGTATTTTTCGTCCGGCCGTTTCAGCAAGCCATAAAGTTCGCACGACGCATTGGTCTCGGCAATCCGGATAACATCCTCAATCCATACAAAACTGTTGGTGCGTACGGAAATCGTCACATGTGAGCGCTGATTATGCGCGCCATAATCGGATATTTTCTTCGAGCACGGACAAAGGCTGGTGACCGGAATGATGACTTTCATAGTGAACAGGTATTCACCATCTTTAATTTCACCAATAAAAGTCACTTCGTAATCCAACAAACTTTTGACCTGAGAAACCGGAGCGGATTTATTGATGAAATACGGAAAGGACATTTCGATATGACCCGAGTCCGTTTCCAGCTTCTGAATCATTTCCCGCAAGATGGTCTGGAACGATTCAACGGAAATCTCTCGTTCATGGCTGTTGAGGATCTCGACAAAGCGGGACATGTGCGTGCCTTTGAAGTTGTGCGGCAAATTCACGTACATGTTAAAAACCGCGATGGTATGTTGCACGCCATCACTTTTATCCGCCACAACCACGGGATGACGTATGGCTTTAATCCCTACCCGGTCGATCGCAATGCGCCGGGTATCGGGCGAGCTTTGCACATCGGCAATCGGCAAATCTATCTGTTTATTCATGTCTCTCTCCTGTGCGATGAGGAATTCATTCCTGGCAACATCGAATCAAATATTCAGCCGATCCCAGAAACGTTACGCAGGCAAAATTGCTCGCACTGATTTAATAATACCGTCCTTATCCAACCCGCAATCCGCCAGCATTTGCGCATGATCGCCTTGGTCGATAAAAACATCCGGCAAACCCAGTTGCAGCACCTTGACATTGATCCGCTGACTGTTGAGCGACTCTGTTACAGCACTTCCAGCACCACCCAGAACTGTATTCTCTTCCACAGTCACAAGTACATCGTGGCTGGCTGCCAAAGATGCCACCAAATCATCATCCAAGGGCTTAATAAAGCGCATATTAGCGACTGTCGCATTCAATTCTTCCGCTGCGTTCAAACACGGTGTCAGCATGCTGCCAAACGCCAGTAACGCAATCTTTTCCCCTTGGCGGCGGATTTCCCCCCGGCCTATGGGCAACGCCTGCATGTCCTTTTGAACCTTCACACCCGGCCCGGTTCCCCGCGGATAACGCACCGCCGATGGCGTATCCAGTTTAAAAGCAGTATACAGCATCTGCCGGCACTCATTTTCATCCGCCGGTGCCATGACGGTCATATTCGGAATACACCGCAGATACGACAAATCAAAGCTGCCCGCATGCGTCGGCCCATCCGCCCCCACCAGACCGGCCCGGTCAATGGCAAATACCACCGGCAGATTCTGGATGGCGACATCATGAATCAGCTGATCGTAAGCGCGCTGCAAAAAAGTCGAATAAATCGCCACTACCGGTTTTAAGCCGTCGCATGCCGCGCCTGCGGCGAAGGTGACGGCGTGTTGCTCGGCGATACCAACATCAAAATAACGCTCGGGATATTCCTCTGAAAAACGCACCAATCCCGAGCCTTCACGCATCGCCGGAGTAACGCCGATCAAGCGGGAATCCAGCGCCGCCATATCGCACAACCAATCACCGAATATCTGCGTATAGGCCGGTTTTCCAGCCGCCTTAGCGACAATGCCTTTTTTCGGATCGAATTTTCCAACGCCGTGGTACAGAATCGGATCTTCCTCGGCTACTTTGTAACCGGCACCTTTGCGAGTCACCACATGCAAAAATTGCGGGCCGTCCAGTTGTTTGATGTTGTTCAGCGTGGTAATCAGGACATCCAGATCGTGACCGTCGATCGGGCCGATATAATTAAATCCGAATTCCTCGAATAAAGTACCCGGTGTCACCATGCCTTTGACATGCTCTTCGGCGCGTTTGGCCAGCTCCAGCACCGGCGGCACCACCCCCAATACCTTTTCTCCGGCGCGCCGTGCCGTGGCGTAGAAGCGTCCGGACATCAGCTTGGCCAGATAATTGTTCAACGCACCGACCGGCCGCGATATCGACATATCGTTGTCATTCAGAATAACCAGCAGATTCGCGTCCATCACACCGGCATTGTTCAGCGCTTCAAATGCCATCCCGGCGCTCATGGCACCATCGCCGATGATCGCGATCGCGCGCCGGTCAGTATGATTCAAGCGCGCGGCAACCGCCATGCCCAGCGCGGCGCTGATCGAAGTGCTGGAATGCGCGGTACCAAATGCATCGAATTCACTTTCGTCACGGCGCGGAAACCCGGCAATCCCGCCGTGCATGCGCAGCTTGCTCATCCCATCGCGCCGCCCTGTCAGAATCTTGTGTGCGTAAGTCTGATGCCCCACATCCCAAACCAACTGGTCGTGCGGCGTATTAAAAACATAGTGCAACGCAACGGTTAATTCAACCGTACCCAGATTGGAGGACAAATGCCCGCCGGTTTTTGCTACCGATTCGACAAGAAAGTCACGGAGCTCCTTGGCAAACTGCGGCAATTTCTTCTGCTCCAGTTCGCGTAACTGGGATGGCGAGTTAATGGTATCTAACAGTGGATACATTCAAGACCTGAAAATAAAAAAGAAAGAAGAAAAACTTAGAATTTACGTTTAATTATAAAATCGGTTACCTGACGCAATCTTGCCGCTGCTTCACCAAAACCATCCAGCGCTTGATCGGCGTCGTGCTGCAATTTTTCCGCCAGCTCACGCGCCTGACTGATCCCCAGAATGCTGACATAAGTCGGTTTATTGTTTTCCGCATCCTTACCGGCGGTTTTGCCCAATGTGGCGGTCGTCGCCTCAGCATCCAGCAAGTCGTCGACTACCTGGAACGCCAAGCCGACACACTTGGCAAAATGATCCAGCTTGCTTAGTTGTTCATCACCCAAACGGCTGCTGCAACGCGCGCCCAGCATCACCGCCGCGCGAATCAACGCGCCGGTTTTATGAATATGCATGAATTCCAGCTCCGGCAGGCTTAGCATTTTGCCGACACTATCCAAATCAAACGCCTGTCCGCCCGCCATGCCGCGCGAACCCGAAGCCAGTGCTAATTGCGTAATCATTTCCAGTTGCGCTTGTGGTGTATCCGCCAAACGCTTTTCCGCCAACAGTTCAAAAGCCAACGTTTGCAAACTATCGCCCGTCAACAGCGCGGTTGCTTCGTCAAATTCAATATGACAGGTCGGTTTACCGCGCCGCAACACATCATCGTCCATACACGGCAGGTCGTCATGCACCAACGAATAGGCATGAATCAATTCCACCGCCGCTGCCGCGACCGTTACGCGCTCTACATCCGCTGCGGCAAGTTCACCTGCTGCAAATGACAATAACGGACGGACTCGCTTTCCACCACCCAGCACGGAATAACGCATGGCTTTATGCAATCGCACCGGAACACAATCGCTCGCGGGCAGTCTCGCATCCAGAAACGTTTCAATCCGTGCCTGACAACCGCTTGCCCAACTCTGAAAATCAACGCTCATCGCTATCGGATCTAGTGAAGTTTTTTAACATACCGGCTTCCAGCACGCGTACCTGCTGTTGCGCGCCTTGCAGTTTATTTTGACAATATTGCAACAACTCCGCTCCCCGCTGATAGGCTGCCAGAGAAGCCTCCAATGACATCTGCCCCGCTTCCATGGCCGTCACAATTTTCTCCAATTCAGCCGACGCCGCTTCAAAGCTCTCCGGTTGCGGCGGCACAGCCTGTTTAGATGATTTGGTCATAAGACGTCCAAGCCAGCAAGAAACTCATATGAAGAATAATAAGTGGTTTTATTACAAAAAAACAGACAAAAATAACGCAATTAGCAGTATCAGGTCAATTCAAATTTAGAAATGACGATCATCATGCCTTCTTAAAGCCGGGAACAACGACTCACGAAGCCGCTCAAATCACCGGCTACCTGTGATTGCAGCTATCTCAGGAAGAAAATTGATCGCGGTTTCTCGATGACTTGTTTGCAATGTCATTCGCACACGGCAATCATATTGATCCATGCATATTACTATGGCAAGATACGGGCCTTGGATGGCATCATCGAAACCGGTAAGCATATGTGATGAAATAAAAATGACTGCTTGCCTATTTTGATCGCCACACCCGCTTATTTCAGCAATATTCTTGGTAGCGGTTCGCAGTATAAGAACCCATTCTATTTTTTCTAACGCACATTAATTGAGAATATCGTGAACGAAAGCCTTGATCAAATCGCCTCATATTTTGAAACCGTACCGCTATGGCCCTTTGTCTTATTTGGTTTACTAGGGGTAGTAGCCATCATGGTGGATATCGTTAACCGCAAGCGCCGCGCTATGGCCATCGAAAATTTCCGCTATACCATCGAAATTGAATTGGCTGATATGTACCTGCAGCACAAACGCTGGCCACCTAACATCAATCATTATCTGACATCCCGGTTGCCGGAAATGTATCAAAATTTTGAAGTGCTGCGCGTTTTCATCCGGCAGGATCATTTACTAAAATACAACACGGATTGGAACAATTTCCGCGACTTCTGCCGCACGCTTACCGATGAAAAGATCGCCGCAGCTGAGCAAAATACTGCTAACGAGCCCGATCTCAAAGCCACTTTTCACCAACTGATATCAAATTTACTGAAACATACTGAAAAGTAGGAATTTCCGGCGTCACCAGTCAGAGCAGCAAATCGGCATAAATTTATAATTCTTTTTCACGGCACTATCATTAAAACGACATCGTTCACCTGCCATGACTCCACACGATAAGCCTGGCAATCCCAGAGTAACGGTGCGCCCGGTCATGTCCTATCGTGACATGGGCAAGTTTATCGAAGTGCCTTGGCATGTTTACGCGAACGATCCGATGTGGGTGCCGCCGCTCCGGCTGGAACGGCGTTTTCATTTCTCCCGTTTCAATCCCTATTTCAAGCATGGCGAATGGCAAGCCTGGGTCGCCTTTCAAAACGGCCAGCCGGTTGGACGCATCAGCGCGCAAATTGATTCTTTGCATCAGGAACGTTACGGTGCCGACAGCGGACACTTCGGCCTGCTGGAATGTATCGACGATGCGGAAGTATTCGCTGCACTGCTGCTACACGCGGAAGCCTGGCTCGCTTCCCGGGAAATCCGCCGGGTCAGCGGCCCGTTTAATCTGTCGATCAACCAGGAATGCGGTATTCTGGTTGATGGATTCGATACGCCGCCGGTGGTCATGATGCCGCATTCGCCGCGCTGGTATAGCCGCTTGCTCGAAGCACAAGGATATCTTCCGCAAAAGGATTTATTGGCTTACAAAGTCAAAGTTGATTTTGAAATACCGCACGTCATGCAAACGGTGATTAACCGGTTCTCGCCGCAAATCAAGTTGCGCACATTGCAACGCGATCGATTCGATCAGGAAATGGAGACACTGCGCGACATCTTTAACGATGCCTGGTCGGAAAATTGGGGTTTTATCCCGTTCACGCAGGAAGAATTTGCCGAACTGGGCAGCAGCCTGCGTCTGTTATTGCCGAATGACTATATTCAAATCGCCGAGGTTAACGGAGAACCGGCGGCATTCATGGTCGCACTGCCCAACCTCAACGAAGTGTTGATCGAACTCAACGGTAGCCTGTTTCCGTTCGGCTGGCTGAAACTAATCAATAGAGTCCGCAACCACCAGATCCACACTGGGCGTATTCCACTGATGGGGGTGAGAAAAAAATATCACCATACACCGATCGGTTTGGCGCTGGCTTGCCTGGTCATCGATGCGCCCCGCCAAGTCGGCATGAAGCGGGGTGTTAAGGAAGTTGAGATGTCCTGGATATTGGAAGATAACATGGCGATGCGCGGCATCCTCGACCGCATTGGCAGCGAACAATACAAACGCTACCGTATTTATGGAAAAACACTATGAACGCTGAATCCCGTCCGGCAACACAGCAATTCGCCGCAGTGGTTCTGGCTGCTGACCGCACCAGCAAAGACCCCATTACGCAGCATACCGGCGCGGCCTGCAAGGCTTTCGCACCGGTGGACGGCGTACCGATGATTATTCGCGTCTTGGACACATTGAAGGCTTGCGATCTGATCTCTACGGTCATCTTGTGCGGGCCTCCCGAATCGCTGCACGATCGCTGCCCGGAATTGAAGCAGCGTATCGCTTCCGGACAAGTGATCTGGCTGCCGAATCTGGATTCCCCCAGCCGTAGCGCAGATCGCGGCCTCAACCACATACCGCTCGATACACCAGTATTATTGACCACGGCCGATCATGCCTTACTCACACCCGGCATTGTGCGTGGTTTCTTACAAAACACCCTGACTATGCAGTGTGATGCCGCGGTAGGCGCCGTCAGCGGGCAGTCCATCGCCGATGCATTCCCCGGTTGCAAGCGCACCATTATCCGTTTGCGAGACGGTGGATTCCGCGGCTGTAATCTGTATGCGTTCAACCCGCAAGGGCGCGCACTGGTGGGGTTCTGGCAACAAGCCGAAGATTTACGTAAACGCCCGTGGCGATTGATCGGACAGGTGTTGGGATTCAAAGCGGTATTGTTGTATGTCTTTGGACTGCTCACATCGCAACAGGCTTTAGCTGCGGTATCGGAAAAATCCGGGGTCAACATTCAGCTGGTTATGCTTGACGATCCCCGCGCCGGTATCGATGTCGACAAGGTTGAAGATTTAATGCTGGCGGAAACGATCCTCAGCCGGAAAACCGGTTCCGAAAGCAGCGCCGACCCATCTTGAGCAATCTTCACCTGTATTCCCGATGATATTCGCCTTTTTATCAGTCAATCACTGATCAAACCGATGTATGAAATTAATTGAACGGTATATCGCGCGCGAAATATCACTGCCTTTCACGGTAGTTATCCTCATTTTGGTCGGTCTGTTCGCCAGTTTCATCAGCGCCCGGCTATTGGCAGGCGCCGTAACGGAAACCTTGGGTGTTTCCGCACTGCTCAAACTGGTCTTCTTAAAAACGCTGATCGCACTGGAAGTGTTAATCCCCATCGCACTCTATATTTCGGTCATCATCGGTCTCGGCAGGCTCAGCAGAGATCAGGAACTCAACATTATCCGCACGATGGGCGTCAGCGGCACGCGCATTGTGCTCACTGTGTTGACGGTAGCGATACCGGTCGGCCTCATCAGCGGCATGCTGTCATCGTATGTGCGTCCGTGGGCCTATGCCGAGAGCTATATACTCGATGCGCAGGCGGAAGCGGAACTCAACACCAATCGTTTCCAGGCCGGGCGTTTCTATGGCAGTGAAAAAACCGGCCGGGTTGTGTATGTGCGCAGCAAAAACGACGCCGACAAGGAAATGCAGAATATTTTTCACTACATCAAGAAAAAAGAAGGCAGCGAAATTGTCATTGCCAAGCAGGCCCGTCAGATCCAGCCGTCCGCCAAGGAAGAAAGACCGCACATTCTGTTATCCGACGGCGTGGTATACGAGCTCAGTAAAACTGCCAGCATCGACGATGTCATACAATTCGAAAAGATGACTTATTTCATCGACAGCGACTATGTGCTGAATTACCGGCGCAAAGCAGCCACTACCCGGACCTTATGGGAATCGGATCAGCCGCGTGACATCGCGGAACTGCAATGGCGCCTTTCCCGCCCGCTCTCGGCGATTCTGATGGCTTTAATCGCGGTGACATTTATCCGTATCTCGCCGCGCCAGGATAAAACCGAGCGAACCTACCTCGCCGCCGCCCTGGTTTTTGCCGCTTATTACAATCTGAGCGGATTGGCCAGAACCTGGGTTGAACAAGGCGTGGTTGGCAGCATACCGGGCGTCTGGTGGCTGGAACTGCTGATGCTGACAGGACTCGGCATGTACGCATTGTTATCAAACAAAAAACGTCTCTTCGCACGCACGCAATGATTATTTATCGCTACATTGCCTACCAGGTGCTGATCGGCTTCGTGATGTCCACCGCCATCCTGCTGCCATTATTCAGTTTCTTTGACTTATTGGATCAACTGGATGACGTGGGTAGAGGAACTTACCGCGCCAAGGACGCATTCCTCTACACAGCCATGATATTACCGCGCCGGTTTATTCAGATCGCACCTTTTATTGCTTCTCTCGGCACGGTGGTTGCGTTGGGAAAACTGGCGGTCAATTCGGAATTGATCGCGATGCGGATCGCCGGCGTTTCTCCGTTGCAAATCAGCTTCGCGCCGTTGAGCGTTGGTATTGCGCTACTGCTGATTGTCGCCATCCTGGAACAATTTGTCGCACCGCAACTGCAACAAAAAGCCATCACCAATCGCGCCATCGCGCTGGAACAAAGCGCGGAATTAGGCAAGAACCTGGGAATCTGGACGCGCAATGAGCATAACATCCTGCGCATCGGCCTGATCGTGCATAACAAGCGCGCAGCCGATATCGAAATCCTGCATCTGAACGCGGAAGATCTCCTGCTCACGCATACCACTGCTGAATATGCCGACATTGTGGAAGACCAAGTCTGGGAACTCAGCAATGCGGTAATCAGAACATTCCATGACGACGGACGGATCTCGGTGAGTCATGCCAGTTCGATCCGCTGGCCTTCCTTCGTCAACCCGGAAGATATTGCAACATTGACCAAGCCGCCGGAAAGCTTGTCACCGCTGGAGTTGGTACGGCATGTGGAATTTCTCCGCAGCACCGGCCAGGAAGCCGATTCCTACGCCCTGGCACTGTGGCGCAAAGCGGGCGGCGCGATCATGACGGTCGCCATGCTGTTGCTATCGGTTCCGCTGGTATTCGGGTCGATCCGCTCCGGGCTGAGCAATAAGCTCATTCTTGCCGCGCTGATCGGCCTTGCGGTTTACTTACTCGATCAAATTATTGCCAATGCCGGTCTGATCCTGCGCTTAAACCCGGCGCTGGTCGCACTGGCGCCCGGATTGATGTTGATCGCCCTGGCCGCTCTCTGGTTACGCCGGACTTCTTAACAGCAGTGTATTAACTGCTGTTATTGTTACCGCAAAACATCTAAAATCGCATAGTTTGGCGTAACGTGTTGCACTTGAATAATCCTAATTCTCCATCACACATGTCGACTGCAACTTATATCTATTTTTTCGGTGAAAGTGAAATAACCATCTGGGGATTGACCGGACGCGAGCGTTTGCGGCGCATGCTGCAAACGCATAAGGACATTATACTGACCGATGACGTTGAAAAAATTCCCATTACCGCTACCGCCCTATTCCTGAATTCCAATTTTCTATTCGATGCCCGGGTGCTCGGCGCATTGCTCGGCATGGACAAGAAAATCGCCTTGTATAGCGATGAAGGCTGCCCCGCGGCGATCCGCACCGACGGCAATTATGCGCCGCAACTGTTGCGCAATCTCAATAACAACATGGATCAGAACTATAAATTCGCGCTGCTGACGATCCCGCGCGTTGGATTAAAAGATCTGCAAATCGATTACCAGCAGAATCTGAAAAAGAAAGATCCGCCATACATTTTGCCGGTCAGCGAAGCCAATCGCCCGTTACTGGAACAAGAACTGTTTTCCGGATCGTACAAAGGCGTCACCGATCTGGTCACCAAATGGGTCTGGCCGGTTCCGGCATTCTGGGTCACGCATTATTGCGTGCGCCAAGGCTGGCAGCCCAATCACGTCACGTATCTCAGTGTTGTATTCGCCGTGCTGGCAGGGCTTGCCTTCTGGGCCGGATTCTTCGGCATCGGATTATTGATGGGCTGGTTCATGACCTTTCTCGACACAGTGGACGGAAAACTGGCGCGCGTCACAGTCACGTCCAGCCGCTTCGGCGATGTCATGGATCACGGCTTGGATATCATCCACCCGCCGCTGTGGTATCTGGCTTGGGGGCTGGGCTTGGAAGGCACGGCAACGCCGCTGACCGGATTGAGTGTCCTGATGTTCTTGATGTTCCTGGGGTATATCGGCGGGCGTTTGTGCGAAGGCGCATTCCAGTACTGGCTGGCGCACTTTGATATGTTCATCTGGCGCAGAATGGATTCTTTTAACCGGCTGATCACAGCCCGGCGCAATCCGAATTTACTGCTACTCACGTGCGGATGGCTCAATGGCCACCCGGATACCGGGTTGCTGCTGGTGGTGCTGTGGCACGTGATCTCAACGGGAATTCTGCTCTGGCGCTTGGCCGATGGCTGGAAAACCAAGCAGAAGGAAGGATCGCTGCGATCCTGGTTGCAGGATATCGATCCGGCGCGTGATCGCGAACAATGGGCGGTGAAAATTTTCACGCGCGCCCCGATCGACCTTAGAAAACCGCTTCCGCTTTCGTAAGCACCACATTACATAACAATACCTGATGACGTTGCAAGCACGGATTGACCGTCTGAAAAGCGGAACAGCCAAAACCGGTTGTTTGCTGAATCCCATGGGCGGTCAGGTACGTAAACGCAAACCGGCGATCCGGCAAGCGCTGGACAACATACCCGGCATGCTGGTGTGCGAAGCCAATGATGCGATCACTTTCAAGAGCGCGATTGATCAATTGCTCCAGGCGGATATCGACTTATTGGTGATTGTAGCCGGTGACGGCACCACGCATGCAATCTTCGGCCATTTATTCGCAGCACGAGCCCCCGCTGACTGGCCGCTCATCACGATCATACCGGGCGGCACCACGAATATGACGCCGTTGGACCTGGGCGTGCGCGGCAAACCCGAACAAATCATCCAGCGCTTGCACGCCTATTTGCGCAGACCCTCTTCTCCGAAACTGGCGCAACGCCCGGTTTTACGTATCGAACAGGCTGGCATGAATCCCATTTATGGCATGTTCTTCGCTGTTGGATTGGTCGCGCGCGGCGTAAAATTTTCACGCAGCCCGGTCAAACAAATTGGTATCACCGGCGGTATTTTCACCGCGATGATCATGCTGCGATCGTTGATCGGCATGCTCGCCAACATGATTCTAGGCCGTCAGCAAAGCGAATGGGCGCCAGTCAACATGACCCTTACAGAAGCCAGCGGACGGATTCATCAGGGTACTTATCTGTTTGCACTGGTCAGCGCGCTGGATTGCTTGTTATTGAACATCCGCCCGTACTGGGGAACAGAACCGGCGCCGTTGCATGTGACATTAGTCGATCAGCAACATAAGCGTCTGTGGCGCTCGGTATGGCCGATATTGTCGGGTGGCGGCGCGGTGCTACAGGAAAAAGACGGCTACTACAGCCACAATACCGGCTCCTTAACTGTGCACATGGACGACGAGTATATTGTCGATGGTGAATTGTACCGGTCGGTCAATCCACAAACGCCAATCAGCATCACCGCCACCGATCCCGTGACATTTCTCGTGCTATAGCTATAGGATATCGCCATGACCAACCCCTTACTCGAAGCCATTGCGCAACTGCCTGCCGAATTAATCGATGAAGTCGCAGCGGAAAGCAAAAAGGCTGTTTCCGCCGATTTCATCCCTTTGGTGGATGCACTCATCATGCGCTTTGGCGAATCGCTGGATGCCGTGATTCTATATGGCTCCTGCTTGCACTCCGCCGTGAGCCTGGAAGAAGGCATCGTCGACCTGTATATCGTCGTCGATAGCTATCACAAAGCGTATCCGGAACGCTATTTGGCCACCCTCAATGCCTGGCTGGCGCCAAATGTGTTTTATCTGGAAGTGCCGCGCCAGGAAAAAACATTGCGCGCCAAATACGCCGTCATTTCCACCGCCGATTTTGCGCGCGGCGCGCAGTTCTGGTTTCATTCCTACATCTGGGCGCGTTTTGCGCAACCCTCACGGCTGCTATATGCGCGCGATGATACGGTACGGCAACGTATTTATGCCGCAT
>SSFX01000056.1:0-8585 GCA_008015635.1 Nitrosomonas oligotropha | reverse complement strand
GTCATCGAGTGGCAGCTGGTGCAGAATTCTTCGGTCGAGAGTGCTGCTTCCCCGCCAAATACGACTGCTACCAGTACGATGCCCAGCAGACCACCTGTCAGCAGCGTGCCTATCGCTCCTTTTTGTATGCCTGTCATTACTCTTTTCCTTTATCTTTTTTGTCCCCTGTCTTTTCCTTTGCGCTGGCTTGGAATTCGTCATGGTACTTGAATTTTGGTTCGCCTACGAAGGTGCCGTCCAGTTTGTAATGTTCGTGCATCGCTTTAACGTCTTTGACCATTTTGTCAAAGTCGAAGGTGTATTTAGGGTCTACTGCAGGGGTGAATGGGGTGTAAGGGGCTTTCGCGCCTTTCCAGGGTGAGCCTTCGTAGTTCAGATGGCACGCTGCGCAGGCTTCTTCAAAGTGGAAGTCTTGGCCTTTGTCAGCAACCACTTTACGTTGTGTGGTGGTGCCTTTGCTTTCAAATGCTTGTCCTGCTTTGCGGTGGTCGCCACGGTAGTTCTTGCCAGGTCCGTGACACGATTCACAACCTACTGCCGCTAGGGGTTTCTTCGCTGCTTCTATGGTATAGCCGCCTTTCTTGCCGAAGCCGTCTACGTGACAGCCTACGCAGTCTTTGTCTTGGGTGTAGTCTTTTTCCGGATCCAGTTTGGCTTTAACTTTGGCTTCTTTGCGTGCGCCAGGTTTCAGCGATTCCATCGCTTTGGCGTGCGCGGTGTCTTTCCATGCTTTTGCTTGCGATTTGTGGCAGGAGCTGCATTTCGCGCGTCCTTCAAAGGTGTCCGCTATTGCTGCGCCTGAAAAAAATGCGGCTGTTGCCAGTACAGCCAGTATATAGGTTATTGGGTGTTTCATCCTTCCTCCTTTATGCTTTTTTAATTCAAGTTTTTGATGGCTCGTATTGTACGCTATCGCCGCTTTGTGTAAATGGCTATTTCGCTGGCGTTTCCGTTTACGGTAGCCGGTATACCCAGTAGCCGCCTTGTTGATAGATCAGTTGCGCTACGTCCAGTTCGGTCGGGGCTTTTTTGTCTACAAACGGTAGCATTCTGGCTAGTAGGGTTTGGCTGCTCTTTTCGTCACTCAGGAAGAATACTCTGATTTCTTCGTCCGCGACCGATTGCAGGGTGTAGGTGTCAAAGTCGTTTTCCTTCAGTTGCACTTTCATCTGGTTGATCATGCCGTGCATGTTGCCGGTCATCGGGAAGTTCTGAAACGCTACGCCGATTCTGTCGGGGTGCATGAGTCCTGCTTTGTACAGGTCGGTGACATGTACGATGACATAGGTTTCCCGGTCTGAGCCTATCAGTTCCCGCAGTTGCTTGACACCTTCTTCCGCAGGTGCCGTCAGGGCTTCACTGAAACGTTTGAATTGTTCCCGTTCTTTTTGACTGGCTTTGCTTCCCCAGAATTGTCTTTCATAGGCCTGGATGGCTTCGCTTTGTTCCAGCCAAGGAACCGGTATCATCAGCGGTTCGTTCAGGTGGCTGGTAAAGAGTGTGTCGTGGCCGGTGAGCAGTTTGATTTGCCGCGATGTGTCCCACCATGAGAGTATCAGGGCGTCTTTGGGGGCGTGTTTGGCTATCGCCGCAGCCAAGGTGCTGAGTTCCGATGGTTTGCGGTCAAAGTTGTAGAGTATTTCGTTGGTGCTGTTCTTCCAGTAAATCAGTACCGGTGCCTCATCTTTTTGTCTTGCGACGATGAATTCGGCGATGGGTTTGGCTACGCCGTCCGCTTGTACTTTATATTGGCTTAGCTTTAGTTCGGGCCAGCCCGATAGGTCCATTTTGCTGAACTTCTGGCTGTCGCCTTCCGCGACCAGTTGATATTGATAGGGGGCCGGTACCGGTTTAAACCATAAATACGCAAACCAGCCCAATAAAAGCAAACCTCCCGTCACTAGGATGATTCCTAATGACGGGAGTAGCTTGTCTGACGATCGCACTGCCTTGGCAGCGCGATCTTCTGCGTTAGCGTTTATCAAGCTTCGCTTTGTTTACGTTTGCGCCAGCCTGCCAGTGCCAGTGTTCCGGCTAGCAGCATGCCACCGCCTAAACCGCCCAGAGAGATTTTCTCTGCTGTGCCGTCTAAGTCGAGTAGACTGGTTTTCTTGCTTTCAAGATTTTTAACACGTTCTTGCAGTGCAACCATTTCACGGATGCGGGTGTTTTCGTCTTGAATTTCAACATAAGCGCGGTTGATCGGACCCCAACCTTCGGTGTAGGTCCAGCCGCCCGGGTTAACGTGCGCCAGGCCTACGTGCATCTTGGCCAGGTCGTTTTCATGCATTTCCAGCACTTTCAGTTCGATGGCTGCAGGGCTGTTGCCTTTCGACCAGAACAGTTGGGCAAAGTAGGCATAGCCTTCTTTTTCCGGTGCGGGTGGTGCAGGACGGTTGGTTTTTTGACCGGTCAGCAGGCCTTCTTTGTACAGTTGATGTACGATTGCATTAGCTTCTTGGTATTTAGCCAGTCCTTCCAAAGTACCTTTGTCCATCAGGTCGAGGTAGGAGCGGGCAAAACGTTCCGAGTGGCATTGGGTACAAGTGACTACCCATGAGTCCAGACGTTTTTCCGACCATTCGCTTTTGATGTTTTCCGCAATTCCAGGAACAAACGGGTAGTTCGCCCAGCGGATTTTTCTGACCATGTTGTGACTATATTCGCCTTCATATTCCATGTGGCAGCCGGCGCAGGTTGGTGCGTTTTGCCCACCTACTGCATAGGCGTCTTTCAGCGGTGCTTCCCAGTTCCATTGGTTGCCCAGCATCGATACCATCTTGCCGTGCTTGGACATCGAGTACGCTTCCCAGTTGTTGTGGTCTACACCGCTGTGACAGGTTGCGCAAGCTTCCGGTCTGCGGGATTCCGCTGCTGAGAATTCGTGACGGGTGTGGCATGAGTCACATTTGTTTTGGTTGGTGTGGCACATCGAGCAGCCTTCGGCTACTTCGCGTTGTGGCATCGCTGCCCATACGGTGGTTTCTACGTTGGCTTTGTAGTCCAGTGCGTGCGATGGACGTCCGTCCGGCCATTGGTCGTGCGGCCAGATCATCGTGTCGCGTTCTGATTCACGTTCCGCAAATTCTGCCAAGTGACAGGTGCCGCATACGTCGGCTGTCGGCATTCTGATGTCTTTGGTGTGGTCGGCTTTTTTCTTCGCGCCAATGTCTACGTGACAGTCGATACAGCCAACTTCTTTCAGGTTCTCGCCTTCAGCCAGTCTGCCCATCGAGCGTAGGTTCTTTTCGATCTCTTCCAGTTTGGCTTTCTTGTAAAAAGTAGGCTCGCCCGGTTTTAGGTTGCGCACTTTGTCCAGGTTCGCATGGCTGCTTCTCTTCCATGCTTGTACCCATACCGGTGATTCGTCGGTGTGGCATTCCACGCATTCTTTGCGGCTTGCTACTTCTTTGTTCGTGGTCGGTGATTTGTAAAATGTCGCCGGATCCAGGTAAATTCCGTATGGGATCGGTTCCCAGTATTGCGCCAGTGTGCCGCGTCCCGCTCCTTGCGCAGGATCTTTGTAGCGCTTAACCAGCGCTTCGTGCAGTTCCTTCGGCGTTACTTTCGTACGGTCCAGTTTCAACGCTTCATACAGTTCGTTCGGTACGCTCGGTATGTCAGCTTGGGCCGCTCCTATCAGCATCCCTCCTAACAGTACCGCTACTATCCTCGGCCATAGCTTGCCTTTCATCTCTCTCTCCTTTGGTTTTCCATAAGTTTCTTCCTTACCTCTTCTTTACTTTGCTCTTCTTCTTGTTCTCTACCACTATGAATACCCTTCATATACCCAGTATCCAGAGCTTTTACTTCCTTTATCTATCCATTCCCTCTGCCCATACAACCCACCATCCCACAGGCAGTAAGCATCTTCTAGACTACTTAGTCACCTCATCACTGTCAAGGGGACTGTAAGCACGACAGTAGCGCAGTGTCCAGGTCTTTTTAATATATTTTTTACGCTATAAAATAAAAAAGTAAATTAACTATTCACTTAGCCATTTTAGCTATTTAGCATTTTGATGGCAGCAGATAATCGGCTTTTATAACGCGCAGCCTTATTTTTATGAATGATGCCTTTACCGGCAATTGAATCAACAGTTCCCAAGGAGCTATTAAAAGCATTTTGGGCTAACTCCTTATTTCCCGTTCCAATTGCCTTTCTAACTGATTTTATCGCAGTACGTAATTTAGACCGCAAACTAACATTGTATTCTCTACGTTTAACCGCTTGTCTCGCACGCTTTCTTGCTTGTGCACTGTTAGCCATAAAAATCCACAGCTCCTTCAAAGAAAAAGGGTTAGATACTACTTTCTTTTTTTCTATATTGCAACCATAACTACTTAAAACCTGAAGTAAATCTATAAACCGCAAATACATTGTCTCTTCTAGTCTAGAGCCATACAATTTTATTAATCACCGCACATCGTGATAATTTTCAAAACTATAATCTTGAACAGAGGGATAGATTTTTACTGATTCTGTTTTATAGCGCGCGGGGGTTTGCAATAAAATCGCGATGGATATTCCGGATTACGCTGTTTATTCCGAATGACGTCACCACCTTCATTGACACAAACCATTACTGATTTGTCTAGATTGGGAAAATATTCGTTAGATCCTGGCTGAGCCGAGGTTGGTGGTACCTTTTCTCTGATTCTAGCGCAGAGAGCTGGCTCATTTGGTTTCGGACGATCACTTTCCATAGCTGGCAACGGACAAAGATTACAAGGATCATCAGGACATAAGCAGCCTTCGCAATTGGCAAGTATAGGTGTCGCATAGGCAATCAGCACTGCACCGAAAAATAAGCTCGCACTGATTTTACATACTAATAACAACATTCTTACACTTTTCATCATACTTATTCACCTAAAAAATTTTATCTCAATTTTGTTTTTTTACATCTTTAATAAAGATTTGATAATCGACAGCAATCAGCAGAAATATCTGCTTTTTGTTATACTGATTTTACCTCAACTTGGATTGAGTCAAGAGCAGCACAGAAAACTTTGGATCCATAAATCATGATCATGAATTTCAATTTGAAACTATTTAAATCCACTTTATGCATACTTAGTGTTCTAATTGCTTCGTTTGCTCATGCCGAAACCATTGAGCTTCTGCAAAAAAATGCCAGTGTGGCGTATGAAAAAATGATGGAAGCCAAGCAAACTGCGGAATCTTTGGCCAAAGACGCTACTTTTGCTGAGAAAAAACTGGTCTCAGCTAAGCAAAAAATGATGGAAGCCGAACGCGAAGCCGAAACAGCCAAAAGAAAATCGGAGCAAGCCAAAATCGCGATGGAGCAGGCAATTAATCGATGGAAGCAAGCTTCCGATACGTTGGCAAATGAATGGGGCACATCGGAGATCAAATAATTAAAGCTGATTCTTTGAGAGATAACATCATTTTGACATGTGGAATACCAGCTTCCATGAATTCTTCCCCCACAATTTGGAATCCAAATTTTTTATAGAATGGTATAGCGCTCGTTTGTGCATGCAACTGCGCTTCAAACTGATGCCGTTTTATTAACACCTGTAATAATTTTGTCAGTAACGCACTGCCCAAACCTTGACCGCGCCATTCTTTTAATACCGCCATACGGCCGATATGACCATCCGGCAATAATCGCGCAGTCCCCACCGGCTGTCCGGCGTTATTTACAGCAAGGACATGTACGCTGATTGCATCAAACTGATCCCACTCTAATTCTTCCGGAACCTGCTGTTCGCGAATAAACACCGCTGTTCGTACTGCGCGCAGAGCAGTCCCAGCTTCTTCCCAACTTACGATTTGTACAGTATCAGCATGGCGCACGATTAACTTCTAGTAAGCGGCATTATTTGAATGGATGACGTAGCAGAATCGTCTCTTCTCTGTCCGGTCCGGTAGAAATCATATCGATCGGTATTTCACAAACTTCTTCAAGACGCTTCAGATAGTTTTGCGCCGCTTTAGGTAATTGCGTGAATTCCTTAATTCCAGCTGTATTTTCTGACCAACCAGGTATTTCTTCGTAGATTGGCTCGCAGTTATCCAGGTCATCAGCACCAACGGGCAGAATAGTGCTGCTACTGCCATTACTCAATTTATAACCAACGCCAAGATTCAAACTTTCCACACCGTCCAATACGTCCAGTTTAGTAATACATAGTCCAGTCACGCCATTGATCTGTATTGAACGCTTCAGTGCAACCGCATCAAACCAGCCACAGCGGCGTGGCCGCCCTGTAGTTGATCCAAATTCATGACCACGCTTTGCGAGATGCTTGCCAACTTCGTCATCCAGTTCTGTAGGAAATGGCCCTGATCCAACCCGTGTTGTATAAGCTTTGGTAATTCCCAAAACATAGTGCAGCATCTGCGGCCCCACCCCACTCCCGGGAGCTGCTGCACCAGCCACGCAATTGCTCGATGTGACAAAAGGATATGTGCCATGATCGACATCAAGTAGCGCGCCTTGCGCACCTTCAAACAACAGATTATTTCCTGCTTTATTCGCCTCAAATAACAATCGTGGAACATCGGCTACCATTGGTTTGATTCTCTCGGCTTGGGCCAATGCATCATCCATTGTTTTTTGAAAATCTATAATCGGTGCTTGAAAATAATTTTTCAACACGAAATTATGATAATCCAGCATCTCACCTAACTTGGCAGCAAAGCGATCGCGATGAAACAAGTCCTGCAAGCGAATAGCCCGCCGCGCGACTTTATCTTCGTAAGCCGGTCCTATGCCGCGTCCGGTAGTACCTATTTTTCCAACACCTCTAGCCGTTTCGCGCGCGTTATCCAGAGCAATATGACAAGGCAAAATTAACGGACAAGCTTCACTAATCCGCAACCGGTTGCTGACATCAATTCCACTTTGCTCCAACATATCAATTTCACTGAGTAGCGCCTCCGGCGAAATCACGACGCCATTGCCGATATAACAAACCACCGTATCACGCAGAATACCGGAGGGAATCAAATGCAATACGGTTTTCTTGTTGCCGATGACCAATGTGTGACCTGCATTATGTCCGCCTTGAAAACGCACCACGCCTTGCGCATGATCCGTAAGCCAATCGACGATCTTGCCTTTTCCTTCATCGCCCCATTGCGTACCAATGACGACAACATTCTTAGTCATATTACTAATCTCTAAAAAATTCTGTTTCCAGATGATTAAATTTCTTTAACGATCCATTGCTCATCATGCAATATTAATTGCCTGTCGCAATCGAGAGATTTGCCTATTTGACCCGGCAATTCCACTACAACGATCTGCCCTGACTCACGCAATTGCTTGATTTTTATTTCCAATTCAGTGTTTTTTTTCTGATAGGGAGCACTAATAGCCTTTGGATACGATTGCGGCTTCATCAATCTGGACAATTCCCTTAAATCCATACTGAAACCTGTGGCCGGGCGGGCCCGCCCGAATGCTTTGCCTATCTCATCATAACGTCCGCCTAAAGCAATCGCATTGGAACAACCGCTTATATAGGCGGCAAAAACTATTCCGGTATGATAATGATATCCGCGTAAATCGGCTAAATCGAATGCGATCTCATCGACAATCGGCTTTAGCGCCTCGTTAACAATGCTCAATTCATTCAAGGCCGATCCGATTTCCGGATAATCAGGCAATCGATTGGCAGCATCAGTCAACACTTTGTGATCGCCATAAAGCTCAGGCAACAGCAATAATGCTTCGCGCGTTTGCTTTTGCAAATTCACACATAGTTCCTGTAAAGTCGATACATCTTTCGCTTGCAGTACCGCGTAAAGTTCAGTCTCAAGCTCGTACGAAATACCCGCGCCTTTAATCAGACCGCGAAAAACTGCAACATGACCAAGATCCAGATGGATTGCACTCACACCGGAGACAGCTAAGCACTGCAACATAAGACGTTGAACTTCCAAGTCACTCTCCAGACCGGAATGACCATAAAGCTCTGCACCTACTTGTAAAGGTTCGCGCGTTTTAGTTACGCCTGCGGGTACTGTATGCAATACGCTATTGGCGTAACACAAACGTGTAATGCCCTCAAAATTCAATAAGTGCGCGTCAATTCTTGCCACTTGCGGTGTCATATCAGCACGCAATCCCATCATGCGGCCACTCAACTGATCAATCACCTTAAACATGTGCAGATCCATGTCGCTGCCACTACCGGTCAGCAACGATTCCACGTACTCCAATAAAGGCGGCACCACTTGTTGATAGCCATGCACCATCAGCAGATCTATGACTTGGCGTCGCATACCTTCAATATGTATTGCTTCCGCAGGTAATATATCTTCAACAAACTCTGGAAGTAACCAATTGCGCATATTTACGATTGAGAGCCGTCAACAAAAAGAATAAAAAACATCAACTGAAAATAAGAAGCACCATTAATCCGACTAACATCGAAGTCAATCCTACAAACCGGATCTGATTATCGTTAATCTCTGTTAGTTTTCTAAATGCTTCCCGCCATGTCTGCGGCGATAGAAAGGGTAACATTCCTTCTAAAATCAACATCAATGCAACTGCATTAAGAAAAGTTTCCCACATATTCAAAACAAACTCCGGATTTATCGTGCT
>SSFX01000105.1:0-9849 GCA_008015635.1 Nitrosomonas oligotropha | reverse complement strand
GATCAAGCCGGGGCACTACAAAAATCAGGATTTGACGGTGGTCAGTGTATTTGAAGCAGTAGGGCAGCACAGCGCGCATAAAATCGACGCTGAAGAGCTATTGCAGATCGAACGGCACGCTTGTCCCGGCGCTGGTTCGTGCGGCGGTATGTTTACCGCCAACACCATGTCGTCCGCTTTTGAAGCGATGGGCATGAGCTTACCGTATTCTTCCACGATGTCTGCCGAAGACGGCGAAAAGATGACCAGCGCCGGGCAATCGGCGGAGGCGCTGGTGAATGCCATTAAACAGCAAATTCTGCCGCGCGATATCATCACGCGTAAATCCATAGAAAATGCGGTTGCCGTGATCATGGCGGTAGGCGGTTCGACCAATGCCATCCTGCATTTCCTGGCGATTGCGCATGCCGCCAAGGTTGAATGGAGCATAGACGATTTCGAACGGATGCGCGGCAAAGTACCGGTATTGTGCGACTTGAAACCTTCCGGGCGCTACGTTACGGCGGATTTGCACCAAGCGGGCGGTGTGCCGCAAGTGATGAAAATGCTACTGAATCATGGCTTGTTGCATGGGGATTGCATCACCATCAGCGGACAAACGATCGCCGAAGTGTTGAAGGATATTCCCAATACGCCACGCGCAGACCAAAATGTGATCCGGCAATGGGAAAATCCAATGTACGCACAAGGACACTTGGCAATCTTGAAAGGCAATTTATCGACCGAAGGCTGCGTAGCGAAAATTTCCGGCATTAAAAATCCGAAAATTACCGGACCTGCACGCGTATTTGAATCGGAAGAAACCTGCATGGCAGCGATTCTGGAACGTAAGATTCAACCGGGTGATGTCGTGGTGATCCGCTACGAAGGCCCGAAAGGCGGTCCTGGCATGCGGGAAATGTTGTCGCCAACCGCTGCGTTGATCGGTGAAGGGCTGGGTGATTCCGTCGGTTTGATCACCGATGGACGTTTTTCCGGCGGTACTTACGGCATGGTGGTCGGTCACGTTGCACCGGAAGCTTTTGTTGGCGGCACGATTGCATTAGTGCAGGAAGGCGACTCGATCACCATTGACGCCGAGCAGCGGCTGCTGCAATTGAATGTGTCCGATGATGTGCTGGCAAAGCGCCGTGCAGCCTGGCAACCGCCGCAACCGCGTTATTCACGCGGGGTATTGGCCAAATATGCGAAACTGGTTTCCAGCGCTAGTGCGGGAGCGATAACGGATTAAATCGTTAGCGCTGGCATGAAGAACGATCTGATCCGGTTTCTTCATGCTCTGCTGGAACTAAATAATTTAACCTTAAGTCTTAGCAACGCAGTATCATCAGAGTTTGCAGCAGCGCCGGTAATCACAAACTTACAGGAATTGCTGCAAGTCTGTAAAGTTCGGGTTAGAATATCAACCCTTTTATAATTTTAATAAGGAAGAGATATGAAAAAAGTTTTAATCGGAGCAGTTGCTGCGTCAGCGATTTTATTAGCTGGTGTTGCTCAAGCTAATGCTGATTTGGCAAAAAACAGTGGATGTTTGAATTGCCACAATGTTGATGCTAAACTGGTCGGCCCAGGCTTAAAAGATGTTGCAGCTAAATATGCAGGTCAAGCGGATGCTTCTGCATACCTGGCAGATAAAATATTAAAAGGAAGTAGCGGTGTTTGGGGTCCAATCCCAATGCCACCAAATGCTAACGTTAGCCCAGAAAATGCTAAAGTATTAGCTGACTTTATTCTGTCACTGAAGTAAGTCGTTCTGAATTCAGGAAAGCCGACGCATAACAACGTCGGCTTTTTGTTTGCCCGAATATTTTGCAAGAATGCTTTGTAGTGATGGAGGGAACAATGAAAACTCGTATCAAATGGAAAGGGAATGTCAGTTTTGAAGCGGAAGCCGGCAGCGGTCATTCGGTGTTGATGGATGGTGCACCGGAGGCTGGCGGACAAAACCTCGGACCGCGTCCGATGGAAATGTTGTTAATGGGACTGGGCGGTTGTACCACGTTCGATGTGGTATTGATTCTGAAAAAAAGCCGTCAGGACATCACCGATTGTGTGGTTGAAATCGAAGCTGAACGCGCGCCGGTCGATCCGAAAGTATTCACCCATATCCATTTGCATTTCATTATCACCGGACACAATTTGAATCCGCAGACGATTGAACGTGCGATTGATTTATCTGCGGAAAAGTATTGCTCGGCTTCCATCATGCTGAAACAAACGGTAAAAATCACGCATGATTATGAAATTATTAATGCTTGATGATAATTTTCTGTGTCGCATTGTTGAACCGGTAATGGCTGGAGTCGCGCAGGAGTTTTAAATGAGCAATTCAATAAGTGCGCGTTTATGCTTTCTATACACACAGCGCTTCTGTTAACGACCTCACTTCCGCCTCCGAGTCCTTCAGCACAGCACTCAATGTTTCCTCGTCGGTTAATAAATCGATATTGGCAATGCTGTGACCCATTTGGTTTGAGGGCAGAATAAACGGGGATTTGACGGGAGCCAGCTGATCGGCGAACAGCAGCGTATCGCCGAGGGTGGAAGGAGGAAATGTCAAATAACCGCGCCATAAATAGACGATGCCGTCGATCACAGGCTCCGGAACCGATAAGGCTTTAAGAATGGCGGTGCCGATTTTAATTTCACACTCCAGTTCCGTTTCGTCTTCCAAATCTTCGTCACTGTTCCAGGAACTGGCGATGCTCTCATCGGTTAATCCAGGATAATGCTTTTCTCGCGCTAACAGATAGAACCAGCTGATTTCGTGAATGATTCCCGCGAACATTGCTGTATCCGGATCTTGTTTCGTAATCCGGCGGGCGATAACCTGCGCCAGTGCTGCTACATGAGCGGAATGCTGCCATAATTGCGTAACCATTTCGTTCCGCACTTGCGGCCCGGTAAGCTGCTGCACCACGACAGCTGTTGCTAGGTTACGCACGGTACGCAAACCAATCAAGGTCACCGCAGAACGCACATCGGTAATTTTTTTTCCCGACCGGTTGAATACCACTGAATTGGCTATAGCCACGACTTTGGCGGACAACAACGGTTCCAATTGAATGAACTTGATCACCATCTCAAGATTGCAATCGGGATCATTTAACGCTTTATTGATCTTGATTGCCGCATGAGTCGAAGTGGGAAAAATTAATCTTCCCTGTTCGACTTCAGCAGCTAACGCACTTAAGATTGCGCTTTTTTCCATACAAATCCCTTTTCACTAGTGAGCCAAGGCATGGGCTATCATCCATACTTCTCAGCTTACGCTAGGATCGTGAATAATGATCTGATAAAAAGCGCAATGAATTGAAGCTATTTCTTACTTAGGTATTTATGTAAATTAGCAGATCAAGCGAAGGGCAGTGAGGATGATTTCCTGATTATCAGTAACATGCTATGACTATGCCACAAAAAAACGGAATTCTATCCCCACTGGTACTATAGATGGGCCTCCGGGTTTAGCAAACTTCTAACCATCTATATCAGAGAAGCACTGCTAAACTCGAATTCAATTGCACTCACCAGAAAATCGCTCCCATCCCATATGCCGCCATGACCGTAATTTACTGGATTACTCCAATAGTGCCCTGAGGCATCTGCAAATCCGCCAAAAACAAACTCATCGTCATTGTAAACACCGGCAGTGAGTATTGCTGATGTAAAGCCATCCACATGATCCAAAGTGATTGTCTTACTGATACCACTCGCATTGGCATTGAACGTTAATTCATCAACCACCGATCCAAAACTATCCAGCAACTGTAACCGGCCTGCTTCAAAATTTCTTCCGGATTGATCCACGTTAAATGCGTTCAAATCAATGGTGACACTGGTGGCTGCTTTAGCCAGATCGAATCGTAAAGCTTCTGTGCCATCGATTTCCTGAGCTATCGCGGATGTTTTTAGCGCTTGACCGCTTACACCGAGGTCACCCATGAAAATATCTCCACCTGCTAACACATTAGGCTTAACTCCATTCAATGTGCTACTGCTCCAAGTTTCTACCGGATTCAGATAATTGGCTTTATGGCTTATGCGGATGGCCTCGTTTGTCCAGGCATCAGACCAGGCATTGGGTTTGGATGATGGAATAAACAACGGTGCATCACCGATTCGGACTGTTTCTGGTGGAGTTACATCGTTCACGAGCACAGCTAAATTTCCTGCACTGCTGTACATACCATCTTCGTCGGTCAGATCAACCGTAATTGTGTGACTACCAACCGCAGAATAAACATGTGCAACATCTCCGGCATTGGCAAAGGTGTTGCTACTGCCGTCGCCCCAATTGACGATGTAACTGGAAACCGTATCGCTACCGGGATCGGTCACAGCGCCGAGATGCAATAAGTAGTTAGAGCCCTCATTCACCGACGGCGCACCGGATAAGGCAATCGTTGGTGCTACATCGTTAACATTAATTGTAAATTGCTGTGTTGCCGAGTCGTCAGCTCCGTCTGCAACTGTAATGTTCACAGGATAGCTGGCGTTTCCATCTACAAATTGATGGTTGATGCTGAAATTGAAGGTGCCAGCAGCAATAACCCCCGTTTCAATGGCTGAGCCGTCTCCCCAATTAATGCGATAAGTTCTGCCGTCGTTATCCGCATCAGCATCATCGGTAATACTGATCAGGCGATTGAACATATTGCCCTCGGGCATAGAGGCATTGCCGCCCGTAGTTAGTGAGAGACCAGCCGCTGACTCGAATGCTTGCGATCCCTCCAATGCGGCTTCTGCAAATTCGATGAGACCGGTGAGCGCGACATCCAACACGGCATTTTCAAACTCGATGGTACCCTCGGTCAACCCGATACCGCGCACGATATCCTCTGCTGCGGTCCGTACCACAGGATCAAGATCGTTAACCGTAATAACGTGCGCAGGAAAATCGCGGTTGGTGAATGTTTCGGTGGATTCTCCATCAGCGTAAACAAACAGAGATGTTTCTGGCGTTACCCGCCAGGAATCCGCGAATGTGCCGTACAAATCTTCTGCCGTAATCGGGTCCGTTAACGGTGTGCCATCGGCAAGTGCAATATCATTGATACGGATTCCATCATGATTACCCAGTAATCCAGTAATCTCGCCATTACGGTCATTACTCAGGAAGGTGCGTAGATTGAGATGATTTGAAGTGACTCTAGCCCATAATCCATCACCATGTTCATTAGTTACGATATACACGATACCCTGCCGGTAGATTGAACCGCCGCCTATTGAAATGGTTTCGCCATCGGCAATCGGAACAAATTCGCCGTTGATATTGACCAGATTCGGTTGTCCTTTATAGATACCTACTACATCATCACCGATTTGCATAGCCACTGCGGCATTGATAGAAACATCAGTGCGACTTCCCCATGATTGTTGGCGTACTTGTATTTCCAGATCGGGATCTGTACCGCGTACCAGAGTAAATTCCCCCACTGCTTGGAAATCGTAGCTATAACCATCGAAAGTGCGGAGGTGAGGGTCGCCGTCGGAGGAGGCCCTAGGAGCAGATTCCCCATCAATGATATCTGAAACAGGGGGGAAATAACTGATACCGCTGCCGACATCCGGTATTCCATCATCATCTCGATCCGCGGGATCCGGAGAAAGAAAATTAGAACCAAAAGGTGGTGGAGAAATTTTAATTCCTTTAATAGCTCCAACTATGTCGTAAATACCCTCTCGTGCTAACCCGAAACCTTTTCCATAGATAAACCGTCCTACGAAACCTGCAGCATTAAAAAAACCTGACTCTACATTGATTGCTGCACCTAAACCGGCTGAAAGATAGCCTACTCCATATTTAACTAAGCCTTGGGCGATATCATTAAGTCGCTCAAGCACTGTATATTGAGGTGTCAATGGCGCGGGAGGTAAGTAGGATTTTTCTGAGTCCAGGTTGACGTGCTCATATTCAAGGAATCTTCCTGTTGGATCAACAAAAGTAATGCTATTGTTATTTGCAAAACGATACAAATTACCAACGTCTCCATTTATCCATAGTGGATCTTCAGACAAAAAACGCCCCATTTCACTATCGTAAAACCGTGCACGCATAAAATTGAGACCGTTTGCTTCTTCCGATACGCCCAGTGCGCCGTTGAATTCATATGGATTGTCAATGGTTTCATTTTTAAATAATTCAGTGCCAAAAGGGGTATAGTCATACTGATTAACCAGTGAACCTGTGCTATCGGTCATACCCGTTACCGAACCGACACCGTCGACATCGTAGTAAGCCGTCGAGCCGTCACCGGCTATCCGGCTGGCTAGCCCCAGTCCATTCGCATAGGAAGCAATCATTGAGCCATCGTGCGCATATTCATCTACCACGTTTCCGAATCCAAATGGATCAATGAGGTATTCTGTACGCACGCCATTCTCAATCGTCGCCGAACGATTGCCAAACACATCGTATTCGTATTGAGTCACATCGCCTGCTGGCGTGGTCACTGAAACCAGGCGGTTTTCCATATCGTAAGCATAGTGCCAAGCGCCGCTCGAATCCGTTTTGCTGATCAGGTTGCCATCGGTATCGTACGAGAGATTGGCATCTCCCGCCGTTTGATATTGATTCAGCGCGTTAGCGGTATAGTGTGTAGTAACACCATCCTCAATCTGGTTTACGCGATTGCCCGCGGCGTCATAGGTATATTCGATGCTTTTGTCGGGCAGACCTACTCGGGTAGAGGTGAATTGCGCGGAAGTGAGCTGCCCGGTAGCATCGTAACCATAAGCCCAAGTACCATCAGAAGTTTCCATTCCAATGCGATTGCCCGCACTATCATAGCTGTAGGTGTAATGGGAATTTTCACTGCCATGTGCATCCCAGTTGATAATCTCTTTCAGCCGGCCGGCTACATCGTAGCTATACGTGGTTGCCGTGCCATTGCCATTGTCTTCACGAATCAGATTACCGGCGGCGTCATAGGTATAGCCGACCAAAGTACCGGTATTATTGCTGAGGTTAACCAAACGTCCTGCCGTATCGTACTGGTAAAGCTGTGCTTTACCATCCTGATCGGTCATCGACGTACGGAGGCCACCGGCATCGTAGGTATAGCTCAGCGAACGGCCATTCGGGTATTCAATCTCGGTGATGCGCCCTGCGGTGTCATAAGTGAGCGAAGTGGTTCCGTCAGCCGTCGTTGCCGTCATCATGCGCCCCGATGCATCATAAGTGTAACTGGTAGGGCCGGAAGTGCCAGCGGATTGACCGATCAACTGGCCACGCGCGTCATAATCATACGATGCCGAATTACCGCGCCGGTTGATAAAGCCGGTGACATTGCCGCTGGCATCAAAAGCAAAATCGAGGTGCGAGCCGTCGACCCAAGTTGCTTGCGTCAATTGTCCTTTGTCATCGTAGGCAAAGTGCCGGGTGGCTCCATTTGCATCGGTGAAACTCACTGGTACGTTCAGTTTGTCATGATAGGAATAAGCCAGTGTTGCGCCGTTGGCATCGGTGAACGAAATCGGGCGGCCTTGTGCATCAAAAGTAAATGCGATTGTGGAGCCATCCGGAAGTTTCATGCCAGTGAGATTGCCTTGCGCACCATAGATCAGAGAGGTCAACGCACCTGCTCCATCAGTAATGGTGGCAGCTTGACCACCGGGGGCAAAACTGATGTGCGCAGTGCGGCCTGCACCATCGGTAATTGTGTAGCCTCCGAGATCGTCATAATTGAATGAAATTGTTTCTAACCCATCTGCTACCGACGTTGTCGCGAGTCGGCCCGCCGTGTCATAGGTATAAGCAATGTTCGCTCCGCCTGCTGCGGTTGTCCGATTCAGGTTGCCATTGGCATCGTATGTGAAATTAGCGGTACCAGCGCTGCTGGTTGCGGAAACAAGCTGATTGTCACTGTCTGAATAAGATAGGGAGATCGTCTGACCATTGGCATCAGTCACCGATAACACATTACCGCTGGCATCCCGGTTAATCATTAGGGCATTTCCATTCGGGCCAGTGAAACCGATAATGCGGCCTGAAGCATCATAAGATGCTGTTGCTTCCAATCCATTCAGTGCTGTGGCTTTAACAAATGCGCCAGAATGATTGAAGAAGAGCGCATTGCCATTCGATTGCTCAAGTTTGAAGCCATCGGCAATATGGATTAACGTGCCATCCATGTTTCCTGAGGAAGAATAGGATCCGTCAATATTTTTGCTAAAGACCGGATGCAGGGGAGGCGCCGCGCCTAGTAAATGGCCATCCAGATTAACCGCTTGATCAACGGAAGCCGATACTGTGTAGTAAGCGGAATCACGGGCATTCAACGTAAACAGCGTGCTCAAATCGGTTGAGCCACGAAGTACGGCAACCCCATCGGTAGTAATATCGAGTTTCAAATCACCCAGGAAAGACCAACCTGTACCTGCAGTGCCTTCAGTAGAACGTTCAATCAGCGAACCGAAGTCACCAGCTTGCTCCAGCTCAAAAGCCAATGCCGTTGCGGCGCTATCGTTTCTGATGCCCAACGAAGCCAAATAGTGGCCATTCTCGGCTAATGTTTCGATGAGTCCACTTACATTGATTCCCACTTCAGACCGGAAGTTGTTGAATATACGATGCCATTGGTTATCCGATAACCATTCAGGTTTCAATTCTGCTTCGAGGGCGATCCAGTCGATTGTTTGACTGGGATCAGCAACAGAAGCTGAAACAGTCATTGACCCTTTGGGAACATCTGCCATCTTGGTGGTGAAATTCAAGGTGCCTGTTTCTGCGCCATCAATTGCACCTACGCCATCGCCTAACCCGAGCAGAAAAATACTATCCGAAAATTCACCGGTTAAAGGATCAGCGAGCAAGCCACCGCCAGTAGCCTGTACAAATATCAAAGCACTCGATATTGAAGCAGATGAATTATTCACATAGGTGAACTGGCTTGTACCAATCCCGCCAGGATTTAAACTATCAGGTACAATCAAACTACCGGTAATAGCTGATGTTGATGATCCGGTTGGATTAACGTTAATCACAACATCTACCGGTGCGCTTAGGCCGATCCCATCGGAAGCGCGATAACTAAAACTATCAGTGCCAAAAAAACTGGGATTGGGTGTATATGAAAATGAGCCATCAGCATTTAGCTCTAAACTGCCACGTTTAGGCGCATTGGTTAATAATGCGGTTAAGGGATCTCCTTCAATATCAGAATCATTGGCTAATAGACCAGTAGCGGCATTTACGTTAAGTGTTGAACCACTTAAGACAGTATATGAATCTCTGACAGCAAGTGGTGGATTCTGAAAATCATCGGTACTGATTGTTGCAAATGCAGTGATACTCTCTCCACTGTCTCGAGGAGTAAGAGAAAAAACAAAGGATTCATCAGATTCTAGATTATAATCGCCATTAACCGCAATGCTGACAGTTGCTTCAGTTTGTCCTGCCAAGAATGTGAGACTGCCGCTAGCTGCTACATAATCTTCGCCCGCTAAAGCGCTGCCATCGATAGTCTGATAATCAAATGCCAGGTCTGTTGCAGCCGGACGCGATAGTTTTACTGTGAAAACTGCTTGTTGAGTGCCGCTGTCGCCTTCCTTTAATACTGGATCATTCACCAGTAGCGCACGCTTCTCGTCCGCACCGTCATCGTCCAGAACGATTCCCATGGCACGGAGCTGATTAACACCACCCGCAAACTCAGCACCCTTGATGTTCGTGAGTTCCAGGATCACGCTTTCGTCCACTTCTGCGCCACTATCGCCATTTATGCGGACACTGATGAGTGCGCTGGTTTGCCCAGCCGCAATGGTCAACGTGCCATTGTCAAAGGCTCCTGAAGACAGATCGCTTTGATCTGCTGTGCCGGGGAGACTGCGCCACTGGAGTGTGATGTT
>SSFX01000078.1:0-36184 GCA_008015635.1 Nitrosomonas oligotropha | reverse complement strand
TCATTCACTCAGCGTAATGGTGAATACAAAATTATGATGGTACGCACACGAGTTGCACCCAGCCCAACCGGTTATCTTCACATCGGTGGCGCACGCACCGCTCTTTTTTCCTGGGCCTATGCACGCAAGCATGGTGGTAAATTCATTCTCCGCATTGAAGATACTGATCAAGAACGGTCTACTCAGCAATCCACGCAAGCGATCCTGGACGGCATGGCATGGTTGGGATTGGATTATGATGAAGGTCCATTCTATCAAATGCAACGATTAGAACGCTATCACGAGGTAGCAGAACAGTTATTGCGGACTGGCCAGGCATATTATTGCTATGCCACCAAAGAAGAATTGGAGGAAATGCGCGAACGGCAATTGGCGGCTGGCTTAAAACCCAGATATGACGGCCGGTGGCGTGATTCAAAACAAATGCCACCGGTGGGAGTAAAGCCGGTTATTCGATTCAAAAACCCGCTTGAAGGTCATGTTGCTTTTAGTGATTTGATTAAGGGACGTATCGTGGTTGCCAATAGTGAGCTAGATGATCTGGTGTTATTGCGTAGTGACGGAATCCCAACCTATAACTTCAGTGTGGTGCTGGATGACTTGGATATGAACATCAGCCATGTCATCCGGGGTGATGATCATGTTAATAACACCCCGCGACAGATTAATATCCTCAGAGCTCTGAATGCGTCACTGCCTGAATACGCGCATGTGCCTATGATATTGGGTGCCAATGGCGAGCGTTTATCCAAACGACATGGTGCTGTTTCGGTGATGCAATATCAAGAGGACGGTTATTTGCCTGATGCGTTGATAAACTACTTGGCCAGACTGGGATGGTCTCATGGTGATGAGGAAATATTCAATCGAGAGCAATTGATAGAATGGTTTGATTTATCAGCCATTAGCCGCTCTCCTGCCAAATTCAATCCTGAGAAATTGCATTGGATTAATCAACAATATCTTAAAAAAACGGATAGTGCTGATTTGGTGGAGCTAGTGATGCCTTTTCTTGAAAAAGATGAATGCCTAGTTGCTGGTGGCCCCAATCTGCAAAGCATCGTGGATCTGTTGAAAGAAAGAGTGAATACCATTGAAGAATTGGCGGATGCAGCAGTTTATTTTTACCGTCCGCTGGAGCCGACTGATGAGCTGAGAACTCAGCATCTGAACGCAGAGACAAAACATCTGCTCACGGATCTATTGGAGAAATTCAGTCATATTGAATGGACGCGCGAATCGATTCATCATGAAATAAAAACAGCCGCCAAGCATCATGATGTCAAATTACCCAAAATCGCTATGCCATTGAGAGTCATGGTAACAGGGGAAGTGCATACTCCTTCGATCGATGCCGTGCTGGAACTATTGGGTCGGGAAGAAACGTTGGCGCGTATGAACACCCAATTAAACAGTATCCCCGGTTGAACTTTGCTTTACAATGAAGCGGGGCATCAGTATAATCCCACTTCCTTTGATCAGGGGGTATAGCTCAGCTGGGAGAGCGCTTGCATGGCATGCAAGAGGTCAGCGGTTCGATCCCGCTTATCTCCACCAGTTTCTCTTGGATTAAGCGGTGCCATAAGCAACACATCACTTTGTCCCCATCGTCTAGAGGCCTAGGACATCGCCCTTTCACGGCGGTAACACGAGTTCGAATCTCGTTGGGGACGCCAAATAAAACAAAGACTTGAATAAATTCAGGTCTTTTTTATTTTCTCGGTGCATAATCTGTGCGTAATGTTGCTGAATTAAGATCGTCCCCCCCCCCAATCCTCATGCCGACTGTCAGACAATCAATTCTTTGCAATAAACAATGCCTTCTGCACACCAAATTGCCATTATCGTGCTTACTCTGAAATAGCATTCAATATCTTCAGCTTAAGCGATTCGCTGTTTTCCTCTTTCATCAAGTGAGCTGTAATGATTTCCTGAAGCAATTCCTTATCGATATTTCCAGCAGCAACGTGATAGCTGATATTCTCCATTTCCCTTAGAAAACTGCTCACGCAATACATATAGCCATTGAACAATAACATCTGCGCACTGAGCGTAATGGCAATCCGTTTATTGCCATCCTGAAAACAGTGAAACTTGCATGCACTAAAAAACAAATGCGTTAGCTTTTCTTCAAACGTTGGGTAGTAATCATCATTTTGAATGTGCTGAAGCACACTTTCCAGCTTGCCAAGATCCAAATGCCCCAGTGTACCGCCGCCACTTACTTCCACTGTTTTTGCATGAATCTCGATAACCTGTTCCAAAGTCAGATAGATCAATGCCACTATTCCCGTTCCTTCAGGCGTTTCATGACATCCTTGGCATCTTCCAGCCGCTCCGCCAACTCTTTGCTTTTCTCTCCAAGAAAGCGTTCATAATCCTCGCGCTGCACCGGCGTGATGTATTCCTTGAGCTGGAGATGTAATGCATCCCGGAATGCCAAATCGCGGCTGGCCATCTTCATACGCGCTTTCTCGATCAGTGGTTTCCAGTGCGCCTGCGATTCAAAAGTTTTAAATAGGCTGTCGACTTCCCAGGTCGTAAGCTTGCGCCCTTTCACGGTCGCCTGCTGTTGCAGCGTGTCGCCAAAACCGCTTTCATAAGAAGCGATCAAATCAAGCACTTCGGCATAAAACGTAGCACGGACGTTGTCCCTATTGTCGAGTTTCAATATTTTCCGATATTCGCTCGCTTTTTCACGAAAAATACTGACGTAAATCTTGTTCGTATAAGCCGCATACTTGAAATTTCCCATCGCCACGCAATCCTTCAGCGCATCGGTGAACTGCTTGCGATAGTTCTCCTCGACAAAGGCGGAATGCAGAAAATCCTCGTCACGCTGATTGATGTACTTAGTCCCGCCGCCGGTACGCTGGTTAATCGTATCGATGACAATATCCAGAATCGCCTGACGCAACAGTTTCGCCCGCTCGCTTTCCGATACCAGCATGGCCAGATTGAGAAACGCCCTGAAATCGAAAATACCCAATTGGGGGGTCTTGGCGATGTTCCCGAAATCGGTTTCGGTAACATCCAAACCTTTAATCACTTCTTTGAACGATTTCAGACGATTGCCCCGCAATACCTCATAACCGTTTTGCGACAATTCGTGAGCATGCTGTTCAAGATAATTCTCAATGGTTCGAAGCGTCACTTCAAAGAATGATGCCACCTGCTCCTTGAGCACCACCGTCTTGCCTTCGAACGGAATCCCATGAATTCCGGCGGCCTTCTCGATTTCAGCGACTGCATAGGGATTGTTGAGGATATTCTGCCGGTCGATGGATGAATTGGTCAGGTCTTTGCTCATGCGGTTTCTCCCCAGACGCGGTTGATGACGGCTTTGATTTTATCCTCGAAGATGCGGATCAATTCCTTGTTGGCGTTGACCAGGCGCTGCTCGGTTTCGATTTGGGCAACGATGGCGCGTTGGGTGTCAGGATCAGGAAGAGCAATTTGCAGCTCGCTGAGGATGCCTTGTGACAAATTTCGAATGTTTGCACCGCGGCCAACCGTTTTAATCTTCTCGGAGAACTCTCGCGACTTGAACAAATGCGCCAAGAACACCGGTACTGCTCTTTCGTCTTTGACACGGGCACGAATAGTAAAACCAGAAAAGGCGATCTGTCCATTTATTTCAGGAACGATTACCGAACGTCCAACGAGCTCTGGGTTTCCGTTGGATCGAACGAACAAGATATCGCCGGAATTAAGCAGGTAATCTGCTCCTACCGGTCCATCAAGGTTCACTGTTTTAAGTTCATGCACGGGTACATATGTGTAAGATTGAAAATCACTTACGCCAACAATCTTTATCGAGTGACCCGATGCAGTCTTATCGAAGTTTAGTCCATTTTTGAAGTCGCACAGCACTCCCAACTTTACCAGCGGCCAGTCGGGGTGGATGGGGATGTGGGGGTGGTAGTTTTCGGTGACTTGGCGGGCGCCGTCGATGATTTTCTGATACACCTCGATCTCCGCCACAATCTCCTTCTGCACTTCCAGCGGTGGTAGTGGGATTTCCAAGTCGCGAATGATGCCTTGAGAGATATTTGGCTGCGCGCCCCCACTGCTTATTTGAACCAGATAGCCTCTTTTAGCGCGCAAAATATGAAACAAGTATTCAGGGATTACTCTTTCATCGGGGAGTATCCCACAAACCGCTTGATTAGTTGCCGCTTCAAACTTCAACAGACCAACCTGACCCGCCGTTGCACCATACATAGCAACCAGCACAGTGTTCATGGGAAAGATTTTGGCTGAAGAATTCGCAAGCCCTTCCGGGGTAATGAATTCCTCTGATTTCTGGACAAGTCCCTGAGCAACTTCACCACTCTTAATCCAAGGTATTGTGCCGCCTTCGTAAAAATCATTCCTGCTTTTGAGAGGCGTGCCGCCCGATGATGTTTTGAATATGTCTCCTATCTTCTTGTATTCAAACTTTGACGATTTCGTCAAAGTTTCGCGATACCTATCGCCACTCAAACTCCATTCACCATTCTCGCCAATCTTCTCCTTGGCCACGAGACTCAGATTGGTGATATTCGTAACATCAAACGCCACACCGCTGCGCACGCCATCCAGCCACGCTTTGATGTTCCGCACCGCCGCCGGTAAATCGCTGTTATCGACCGGACGGCGTTGCGCGCCGAGGTGGTAGCCGTCATTTTCGATTTTCGCGAACAGAATCGCGTCGGTCTTTTTCGCCAAGCGCTTGTCCATCACCAGGATCGAAGTTTTGACGCCGCTGTAGGGGTTGAACACCCCGGCGGGTAGCGAGATGACCGAGACCAGATACTGCTTTACCAGCATTTCGCGCAATTGTTTGTAGGCATTGCCGCCCTGGAAAATGATACCTTCGGGCACGATCACGGCGGCGCGGCCATTGGGTGTGAGGTGCTCGGCGATGTAGTCGACGAACAGCACTTCCGAGCGCGTGGCGGTGATAGAGAAACGCTTATGCGGCTTGATACCGCCTTTCGGCGACATGAACGGCGGATTGGCGAGGATCACGTCGGCCAGTTCATTCCATTTCTCATCGCTGGTGAGCGTGTCGTATTCGTCGATATGCGGGCTGGCGAAGCCGTGCAGATACATGTTCACCAGCGACAGCCGCACCATGTCCGGCGAGATGTCGTAGCCGCGGATATTGGTAGCGAGGCGTTTTTTGTCGTCGGGCGTGAGCAAATCGCCCCGGTAATGCAGCGGACTGTCGAGGGTCAGCAATTCCAGCGGCACGCCTTGTTCATCGTACGTTTCACGATCCTGCTGTTCTTGGTAATCCTTGCTATTGTGCTTGAGGATGTGTTTGTACGACGAAATCAAAAAGCCCGCTGTGCCGCAGGCCGGATCGAGAATCGATTCGTCCTTTTTCGGATCGATGATTTCCACCATGAAGTCGATGATATGACGCGGTGTGCGGAACATTCCAGCATCTCCCTGGCTGCCGAGCACCGAGAGCAGGTATTCGAAGGCGTCGCCGAGCCGTTCGGAATGATCGTAGGTGAAGCTGTTAATTTCCTTCAGAAAGCTGCGCAGCGTTTCCGGATCGCGATACGGCAGATAAGCGTTCTTGAAAATATCGCGGAACAGCGCGGGCACGCCCGGATTTTCATTCATTTTCTGGATGGCTTCGGAATATAAGCTCAACATATCGAAGCCGCCGATGCCCGGCGCCATCAACTTGGACCAGCCGTATTTTGCGAATTCAGCGGTAAAGAAACTGCGTTTGCCGCCCAGTGCTTCGGCTTCAGCGTCCATGTCGTCCATGAACTTATAAATCAGCGCGATGGTGATCTGCTCGACCTGGGATTGTGGGTTGGGCACCCTACCGACAAGCATATTACGGCAGGAATCGATGCGGCGTTTGGTTTCGGAATCCAGCATTGGGTTATCGGGTTACTTGAATTGATCGAGCGGAAGGTAATTTTTGACGTATTCCGGGATGCGACTGCGCCATGCTGCCGGTACGGCTTTGAAATCCGCCATATTGAAGTTCGGATTGACATTCAGATCGATGAATTGTCCTTGATCGATGATATAACGCAAATGACCGTCGCTGGCATACGCTTTGAAATAGTTCTTCAGTGCAACAATGGCATCCACGTGCTGTTCCAGCTCCTCCGGTGACAAATCGAGCAGGAGCTTCTGGAATTCATCTTCCAATAATTCATCCTTCGATTTGAATCCGGGAATCAATCCGAACACTTTCTCCAGCAGCTCACGCAAACCTAGGTGACGATCCACGCCGGCGGCGCGGCGCAAGGTTTCCAGCGAGAAGAACGCTTGCGGTTTGTCGAATAAATGGCGATGCACGTAATCGGCCGCTTGATCCCATTGCGCATTTTCAACCAACATTTTCAACGCGATATCGCTTTGGGCTTGTTCTTCAAATTTGTTGAAAAACATGCGATCGATTTTCATGCCTCGTTCGCCGATTTGATGCTCCCCGATTGCAGCGAGCGTATCCGCTCCACCATACTGGAATGTGCCGGATGGCGGCAGCGGCAGCAATTCTGATTTTTCACCGCTTTGCGGTTGCGGCAGTTTCAGCACTTCGTCGTAATTGAATTTTTCCTCGAAGTATTCGCAATTCGCAAAGAAATCGAATAGCTTAAAGCGGGTTTTCTCCTGTTTCCCTAACTGCTGTTTCATGACCGGATCGAAAAGCTGCTCCAGAAAATCATGCTTGCGCGTGCCACGCCCTTTGATCTGCACGAAATCCTGCGGTGAGAAGATCGGGCGCATCATCGCCAGATTGAGGATATCCGGGCAATCATAACCGGTTGTCATCATGCCGACGGTGACACAAACGCGCGCCTTGCTGGTGCGGTAGTTTTCCTCGAAATTGGCCGAACCGAGCAAATTATTGTTGGCGAAGTTGATGGTAAATTGCTGCGCTTCGGGAATCAGCGACGTCACTTGCACGGCGAAGTCGGATTGATACTTGCCGGGAAAGAAAGCATCGGCCAGCTCATTGAGAATTTGCGTCAGCTTGGCAGCGTGGTTCTGGCTTACGGTAAAGACAATGCTTTTGCCGGTTTCACCGCTGATTGGATCGCGGAGCGCATTGCGCATGAACGTTTCACAAAATAATCGATTGGTCGCTTCGGAGAAGAATTTTTTCTCAAAGTCTTTTTGGTAAAAACTTTCGGTTGCTTCTTTTCCGTCGTCGTCCACCACGGCAACCGCATAGCCTTTGTCGGACAGCAATTGGGTGGTAATGTCGCTGCGCGCATCCACTACCAGCGGATTGACAAGAAATCCTTCACGCACGCCATCGAGCAGTGAGTAACGGAAAGTCGGTTCGCCGGACTCGCAACCGAAGGTACGGTAGGTGTCGAGCAACAGACGCCGTTCCAATTCACGCGGATCACGGGTATTGGATTTTTTGCTATCGAATTGTTTCAGATAATCCTTGGGCGTTGCGGTCAATCCCAGTTTGTAGCCAACAAAATATTCAAATACGGCACGGGCATTACCGCCGATGGAACGGTGCGCTTCGTCGGAAATCACCAGATCGAAATCCGTCGGTGAGAACAGACGCTGGTACTTGTCATTGAACAACAAGGATTGCACCGTCGTGACAACGATCTCGGCTTTGCGCCATTCGTCACGGCGTTCCTTGTATATAACCGAGGTGTAATCATTCTTCAGATAGGCAACAAATGCCTTGTTAGCCTGGTCTTCCAATTCAAGCCTGTCCACCAGAAACAACACGCGCTGCGCGTTTCCCGTTCGCAGGAAAAGTTTGATGACTGCGGCAGCGGTCAGTGTCTTACCGGTGCCGGTTGCCATTTCAAACAGGAAACGGTTTTTCCCTTCCACCACAGCATTCTGCAATGCTTGAACTGCACGTTTTTGATAATCCCGCAGGAAGCGCAGTCGATTCTTCGCGGTAAAAGCAGGACGCTCGGCTTCGCTTTTCCAGCCTGCCTCATTGGCATAGCCCGGCATTTGCGTCAGCGCGATATAGTCTTTTGAAACTATTTCGGTAATCAGGCGATGTGGATTTGGTTGAAAGCGCTGGTATCCCTTGATTGAGTCCGGACTTGGGAAGCGCGTGATGATATGCGGATTGCCTTGCTCCAAATCCCAAAAATAATGCAAATTGCCATTGGAGAGAATCACAAAGCGGCAGTTCTGGGATTTGGCATAGCTGCGCGCTTGTTCCTTTCCAATCAGGGGATTTTTATCTTCCGCTTTCGCTTCGAGCACAATCAGCGGATGACTTTGTGCATCTAATAACAGAAAATCGATAAAACCGCTGTGCGCACTCTCAAAATTTTCACCCATTGCATCAATACCGGCTTTGGTCAGCTTGACATTGGGTTCCAGCACGATATTAGCTTTGCCAGAAGCATCGTCAAAAAAACGCCAACCAGATTCTTCAAGTAGCTTATTGATTTTGATTCGGGCTTTGGCTTCTTTAGCGGCCATGAATTGTGCGAAATCCTTTTTTATTCTTGCTCAACTTGATTAGCCGATAGAGCGAATTATCCTAAGCATAGATATGCTTATAACAATATGCCGCAATGTACAGTAAAATCCTCGCTAATCCAATAGATAGGACGAGTCAATATCTAACAAATGAGAAAACTTAGACCCGGCACTATCTAACCAAAAATTCTTTCTGAAACATGACGAATACCGTGCTAAGGCAGCTTTTCTGAATCGATCTTGCCGAGTCTCGAGTAGAGGTATCTAAACAGGTTTTTACTTTCCGACGGCTACCGATGTTCCTGATTACTTTGATCCACAGAATCCCTGCTATGCCCAAAAATTGGCGGCAGCTGTGCAGGCGTAGCAGACCGTAACTGATCCGAATGGCAAGCATCCAAAGCAGGCGCTTATGATCAGCCTGCGGCACTCAGAATCACGCGCCTCCTCCCGATTTTTGCGCTGATTCTCAATCATCTCTGCATTTTTATAAGCAAATCGCTTAGATAGAAATAAGCAAAAGCTTATTTATTTATCCAACCAGCAGCTTTATTATGAAAAAGTCTGGGGCAGTAAGAGAATTCCCAGATAAGTCAGTCATCTAGGTATAGATCGTTGTGGGGTCTGCACTTTTGGGTATCTGTGTAGGGTCTCGCGTAGTTTCAATTCAAAAAATAAGGAGCTACTCATGAGCAAAAATAAAATTCTGGCTGCCTGCATTCTAACCTGCACGCTGATGATGACATCGACAGCCAAAGCAGAGAGCTATTTCATCGACAAACTAAGCCAGGGTATTGCAAACGTTGCCTTCGGCTTTATCGAAATTCCCAAAAACGTGATCAATATCACCAACGATCAAAATATTTTTCTAGGTCTGACGTGGGGTGTTATCCGCGGCATTGTGCATGGCGTGAGCCGGACACTGGTAGGCGGCGTGGAAGTCATCACGTCACCGGTTCCATCCAGTGAATTTGCCTCGCCAGCTTATGTTTGGAATCGTTTCAGTGAAGACAGCCGTTATTTTGGCTTGCATTACCCCGGCTACTGGACCAGTTACGGCCCATTGGATGATGGCGAATAAGCCTACTGCGACCCATTCGATCATAAGGATATCATCATGAAAAAATATCATTACTTACCGTTAGCAATTCTGATACTGCTCCTGACCGCCTGTGCCACGCCAAAAACCGATACGGAAGATTTGAAGGCCGAGATCAAAGCCGCCAGATCGGGCCACTACGGGCAGGCCATGTGGCATCAAGAACAATCCGAAGAAGATCTGGAAACCGCCAATGAGATTCTGGGTCATCTTGAAAAAAATCACTATTGGAATATCAACGAAAAGCAAAAGGCGTTGGATGCCGCGAAATCAGCCGCACGCCATCGTTTGGAAGCGGAGAAGGAAATGTGTCTGTGGCTGACAGAAGTACATGGCCATAACCATCATAAAAAAGAATCAATTCACGATACCGTTGCTTATTTCAAAACAGGCAGCGCCGTACCTTTTAAAACCAAAGACGAAACCATCAGCAAAGTAGGCAACTGGCTGGAAGCCCATCCCGATGCGACTGCAACCGTCACTGCATCAACGGATACTGTCGGCAAACCGGCCTACAATCAGGATTTATCGGAAAGAAGAGCCCAGGCGGTGATACAACGCTTGGTGGCAAGCGGTGCACGGCCCAGTCAATTAATCACTAAAGCAATTGGTGAAGTTCCCGGTGCCGACAACACACCCGATCAGGAAAACCGCGTGGCGATTGTAATTACATCGCACCCCGTTTACATGGATTGTCCCAACGTGAAATAACGTGAAAAACTCACTCGGCTGAATAAAAACCAGCCCGGTGGGTTAGAATCTCAGTTCTAATCAATACGGGGAAAAATATGAAATTACGCTACTTTTTTATGATTGCGATAGCGCTATCCACTTTATCCGCCTGCGGACAAAAACCAACGGAAACCACAGAAAAGGTCATGGACAAAGTCAACGACGCGCTAGACCGGCGTCCTAACGAGAAAGCGCGCGATGCAGTCGAAGATATCACGAGTGCGGTGAAGGTCGCTTCTGAAGAAGCTCAGGGAAAAATGGAAGAAATCGCTAAAGAAATCAAGCATCAAACCGGAGCTTCAGAAAAATAGTCAGCAATTGAAAATAAGTGTTATGACTTTTCAGTGATGAGAAAGACGTGTTGCGATTTCACACATTGGTTTATTGTATTGCAACTGATAACAGCGTAAGGGCTCCATCATATAAACGACACTCCGATAGTTACTTCGTTACACGTAAACTGCCGGGTCGCCACAATCGAATCCGGCAATAGAAATCAAATCCGGATTAACGCCACCGGAAACGACATCAATGCATCAGCCGCGGCCAGCGCGAGAGTCCCATTTATTTCCGTAAGCGCTATGGTTTCACCGGTTAACAGATTCAAACCATGATTTTTTACCATTGCAGCCGGTTGCGCAATTTTGATCCAGGTTGCGTTACCCCACACTGCCTCGCTCAACGGCAATTCTTTATCCGCTGCCGTTATCAGCCGGGAAAACCAACGCGGCGCGATGATGATCAGACTGATTGCTTCGGTTTGCCGCATGAAAGCGCAAATATGTTCCTTGTGCTCACCCGAAACAAGCAGTGGCAGATAAGCGCCATTCTGAAAAACTTCCGGCCATTGCGTACGGATTTGCAGTAATTGCCAAGTCAAATACAACTTGGCGCGCCCGTCAGCGCAATCATCCAAGAATTCCCGGACTACTGAAGCCAACCGGGTTTGTGGAACAGCCACCGATTGTTTGACGTGCTCCAGCCATTGCTGACGCTGCAAATAATCAACCGGGCGGCGATTGTCCGGGTCGACCAAGTTGAATTCCCACAGCTCGTTGCCTTGATAAATATCAGGCACACCTGGAACCGACAATTTGAGAAGAGTTTGACTGAGCGAATTGAACAAACCGCAGCGCGCGATATGCCGGTTAAAGTCGATGAAATCGGCGAGAAAAACATTCTTTCCGGCGGGATTCGTGATTTGTCCGATGAAATTTAGCAAACCCTCTTCATATACCGTATCGGGACTAAACCAGCTGGTATGCTGCTTAGCTTCGCGCACGGCTTTGATCATGTAAGCTTCGAGACGTGCCAGCAACGCGCCGTGTTCATCTGCGGTGAGCGCTGCCAGCGGCCAGATGCCGAGCATCGTTTGATACAACAAGTATTCATCGTTGGTACTGGGAATTTCCTTGTGCTCCACCAGCCGTTTCTTACTTCGATTCAACCGCCGCCAGCGCCGCGCCTGCAAGTGCCATTGTCCGGGGATTTCGGATAACACATTGATGCGCATACGCACATCTTCGCTGCGCTTGCTATCGTGGGTGGAAGTATTGAGCATGGCATGAGGCCAGCGCTCCAACCGCTTGAGGTTTTCCGCATGAAATGCCTTGACCGATGTGCCAAAATGACGCGGATCGCTGCCGACTTCATTGAGCGAAATCAACCGGTGATAGCGATAAAAAGCCGTGTCTTCGCAGCCCTTGGCCATTACCGGACTGGACACTTGCTGGAATTTCATGGCAAAAGCGGTAATCGCGGCATGATAGGACACATCATCGTCCTTTGCCGCATCCAGCAACAATACGCCGCTAATGAAATCGAAAATGCTGACATCCTGAATTTGCGCCCTTTTTTTGGCGATCGCAACGGCCCACTCCACATAGCGCCGATCCAGCACGGCTGTTTGGCCGTTACGAATGTAAGTGCGATAAACCGGCAGATAGGCGATGACTTCAGCCAACGCATGGCGCAGGTGATTGGTGGTGAAATCGCGCGTATGCGGGCGCAGCTCGCAAATGTGGCTGAGCTGACCGGCCAAAACATTCAATTCACTGGCCATCGCATGTTTCATGATTTGATGTTTGCAGTGGTAAACCAGCTCATCAAAATCGATTTGCGTCCGGGTGAATGCGCGGTACGTCCGGTTGAGCATCGTCTTGGCTTCCGGATCGATGAACAAACCATTCGCCAGGCGGCAAAACTCGTAACCGGTGGTGCCGTGAATAGGCCAATCCTCCCGCAAGGATTCATGTTCCGCGAGAATCTTTTCCACCACGAGATAAATCGATTGTTCACCGGCTTGCGCCGGGGACCGGATTGCGACGCGGTCTTGCAGCCGTTGAAAGTATTGCGGTGGATCGTATAAACCGTCCGGATGATCGATGCGCAAACCATCGACCTTGCCTTCGGCGATCAACTCCAATACCAATTGATGGGTCGCCTCGAACACATGACTGTCCTCCATCCGCAAAGCCGCCAGGTCATTGATGTCAAAAAAGCGCCGGTAATTGATTTCATCGGATGCGACGCGCCAGTTGGCAACCCGCCACGATTGCGCTTCGAGCAATTCATGCAATAGGCCAGAGGGCGCGGGGTAATCCGGCATCCCGTTGTAGTCACTGACCGTATCCTGAATTATCTGCCGGATTGACGGCGATGTACTCATCAGCACCGATAAGCGTCGTTTCAACAGTTCCTGATCGCGATGCCGTTCGATAACCTTGCCGGGTGCGTCGGCATCGCCAGCCGGCAAATTGCTGAAGGCGGTAATCAGACTGGTGAATTCTTGCAGATCGGAATGGTCCGGCCGCAATTGGCCTTCCAGCAACGGCAGACGATGCCGCAGCAACCGGCAATATTCGTGCGGCGCAACCGGCAAGCGATGCTGGAAGTACCATACGCTGAAACTACCGTTCACTTCGTCGAACTGGAGTGTTAATTGACCGTTTTCCAGCACATCGCCATAAGACTGGCCGAGGATGGGCAGCAACACTTTATCGCGGAGTTCGGCTTTAAGCGGATGCCAGTCGATATCGAAAAATGAAGCACAAATCGACGCCGGGCCATTTTCCAACACATCCAGCCACCAGCGATTATCCGCACCCATGACCCCCATGTGATTGGGCACCAGGTCCATAATCTGACCCATGCCGTGCGCATGCAATGCCAAGCAAAAAGCATCGAAGGCTTCCTTGGTGCCGATTTCCGGATTGAGCAGGTGGTGATCGACGATGTCATAGCCATGCGTGCTGCCCGGACGCGCTTTGAGATACGGAGAACAGTACACATGGCTGACACCCAATTGCGCCAGATAAGGCACGATCTGCGCTGCTTGCATAAAATTAAATGCTTGATTCAATTGCAGGCGGTAAGTCGCCAATGGAATCCGCAGGCGCCGGTTTGGCTTGGGACTATTGCGGATACGCGGCCGTTCGTGCCGCATCGCCGCGATGAATGTCTGTATTCTGCGATCGGCTGCGTAAGTTTCGAGACAAACCGGCAGTTTGCGGCGCCAGTTTGGATTTTGTGTGGTGGTTGATGGAATATTGATTTGATCCAGTACTTCGAGAATGTCTTCGACTTGCACCATTAAAATCTTAGCGGGGCTGCGTGCCAGATAACTGTAAACCGCTTGAGTGAATTCAGGCGATGCAGACGGTAGCGAAACGGGATTTACCGTCAAACCTTCCGGCAGCAATCCGGATTGTTCCAATCGCAGCAATAAATAAGCGCGTTCTTGGGCGCGTTCGACCACTTGCGTTTGGCGCGCTTCTTCGGAACTGAATAGTTCCAGCCCGGTGCGCTGCATGATGTCATGCCCCGCCCAATAACCAGGCAGTGTCGGCAAATCGTGCGTTGTGACGGCGGTCAATGCTTGCACAGGATAGTTTCCCGGCGGTGTGAAGTTACCGTTGGATTCTTTTTCCAGAATAAGCAAGCGGTACGATAGGATACCCCACTGCAGCAAAGCGGCTGTCACTTCTTCGGGCACGGTACCAAGATCTTCGCCGATGATTAGGCATTGGTTACGCTGGCTTTCCAGTGCCAAAATACCGAGCAGATCGTCAAACGGAAATTGCACGTAAGCGCCTTCAGCCGCAGTGCAGCCGTCAGGAATCCAATACTGGCGCATGAGTCCCATGACATGGTCGATGCGCAGTGCGCCAGCGTGCAGCATATTGCGCTGTAGCACACGAATGAAAGGCGCATACGCCGTCTCGCGTAAGCGATCCGGCAGGAACGGCGGCAGCCCCCAGTTTTGACCAAGCTGATTGTTAAGCTCCGGTGGCGCACCGATACTTGCGCCGCATGCGTAAAGCGCTTGATTAGCCCAGGATTCCGCGCCACCGCGATCCACGGAAACCGCCAGATCCAAATACACGCCGATACCCAATCCCAGCTCCAGCGACCGCAGCCCAGCGGCTGCAAGTTGCAGATCAGCTTGCCATTGCAAGTATGAAAAGAACTCGATACGGTCATAATGCCGTTCTGCAAATTGCAGGACCTCCGTTGCTTGCGGATCGCGATAAGGTTCCGGCCAGACCGGCCATCCCCAGATGAGCGGATCCTGACGGTAAAAATATTCTTGCAATGCCTCGAACAACGCATGCCGGTACAAGTCATCGCCCTCGCGATGCTGAAACGCGCGAAACTCCTTGGCGCGCTCGCTATCCACCTGTAAGTGATGTGTGCAAAAATGCTGAAACAGCATTTCCAGCAGCGGCAACTTGAGCGCAGCCACACCGGCATAATCGACCAGCTCGGACGAACGCAATCCATCCAATCGGATTTGAAACTCGGGTGTTCTCAATATGGCGCGGGCTTCTTCGCATTCGTGAAAATCCCTTGCTGCTTCGACATCCAGATAAAGGATATTGAGAAACAAGCGGCTTGACGGACTGTACGGACTGGCATGTTCCGGGTTATACGGAAACATGGCATGCACCGGGTTAATGCCGATAATGTCGGCATCCTGTGCTGCCCAGTGTTCCAGAAATAGCCGTAAATCGGTAAAGTCACCGATGCCCCAATGCCGTTCGGATCGTATCGCATACAACTGCACTGCCACTCCCCAAACGCGGCTTTCACCGCTGGTAGCCTGCGGTTGATAGCATGCGGCGGGGCTGATGATGAGCGTTTGCTCGACGGCGCAGGATTCTTCCGCGCCAGAAAGCACCAAGCGGTGATAGCCGGGCGGCAGTTGCGGCGGCAGATCTAACCGCCGACGGGTGTAGCGGATTCTTGCGATTTTTTTTGCGGCCAGTTTAGGTAATGCTGCAAAATGAAATTGCCCTTGCAGGATCTCATGGGTTTCGAGGTGCAGATGCCATGTCCAGATTCCGGTTGCCAAATTGTCCGGTATGGTGACAGATACCCAAGATGGCTGTTCCTGCGTTACCACCGTAACGGATTCAAGGATGCGCTGCCACGGCCGCACTTCGTACGCTTCGACGGCGGATGCAATTAGTTGTGGGGTGGACACATCGAATCCCATTGCAGCCAGCAGTTTGCGCTGCGATTGCGGCTGAGTGAAATGCGGTTGTTGCCAATTGTCGGTATAGACCGGCAGGATCCCAGCCAACTCGCTGAGCCGCGCCAATAATGCCCATTCATCGTCAGCTGGATTCATGAATACCTTTCAGGTGCCAGGCGGCAAAAAAAGCGGGCAGAATTTCCCTTACCGCATTGGATTGACCATAGTTAGCGAGGCTGGCATATAACAGCCGCCCTTGCGGCGGGTGGGAAAGTTTGACGGGGGCATCTCCAAAATTGACAGTAACGGTGAGCTGCCCTTGACCTGCAAGCGGCCAGACAGCTTGCAACGCATGCGACGTTAGCACTTCAAAACGGCCGCCTTCGATGCCCGGCAAAAGTGGCACAATCACTCGCGCACGTAAAGCAAGTAACGTCCGGTAGAGTATCAGCCAGTCACGGTGCGGCGGGTTGTGTTGCGCTGACCAGCTCAGCTTGGCCAGTGCGAACGTACTGGCAGCACAAGGATCGGGAATTTCTTGCAGCATTCGTGGATCGTGAGAATCTGCAAAACGTGCGAACTCCTTTCGTCTGCCGGTTGTGACAGCTTCAGCAAGCTCACCGGTGAAACTGCAAAAGAAAGGAAATGGCTCCTGCGCGCCCCATTCTTCCCCCATGAACAGCAACGGTACCGCGGGCGACAGCAGCAGTAAAATTACGGCGGCGCGCAATGCCTCGGGTGATGCTAATGCCGCAAGGCGTTCACCGGAGGCGCGGTTACCGATCTGATCGTGGTTTTGCAAGAACCAGACAAATGCCGGAGCGGGCAGATGCGCACTCGGTTCTCCGCGCGGCATACCATTACGATATGCGGAAATCTCACCTTGATAAGCAAAACCTTCAGTCAAGCAACGTCCCAAATGCAGGATGGAATTATCGGCGTAATCAGCATAATAACCATCGCGTTCACCGGTCAGTAATACATGACAAGCATGATGCGCATCGTCATTCCATTGCGCGGTGAATAGAGTGCTTTTACCTTGCCGGTCGCGCTGTAAGTAGCGCGCCAAGTTGCGGTCGTTTTCCAGAATGAGGTGAATGTGGCGGTTTGCACCCAATGTTGTCCGGACTTGTTGCGCCAATTCTTCCAGGAAACCCGGCTGACTGTCGTCCATGATTGCGTGCACGGCATCCAGCCGCAATCCGTCGAAATGGTATTCTTCCAGCCAATAAAGCGCGTTGTGAATAAAGAAATCGCGCACGATGCGGGAACATTCGCCGTCGAAATTAATCGCTTGACCCCAAGGCGTATGATAGCGGCCGGTAAAAAACTGCGGCGCGTAGCAATGTAAGTAATTGCCTTCCGGTCCGAAATGGTTGTACACAACATCGAGCAGCACCATCAATCCATAGCGGTGAGCGCTTTGAACCAGCCGTTTTAAATCATCCGGGGTACCGTAAGTGCTATCCGGAGCAAATAGTAAAGCGCCGTCATACCCCCAATTGCAGCGTCCTGGGAAATCGGCAACCGGCATCAGCTCAATCGCCGTGACACCAAGATTCGCCAGATACTCGAGCTTCTGCTCGACTGAGGAAAAAGTGCCCTGCGGCGTGAAAGTGCCGGTATGGATCTCGTAAATGACCGCTTCTTCCCAAGGACGGCCACACCACTCGTCATCGCACCACTCAAACGCTGCAGGATTGATCAACTGGCTGGCGCCGTGCACATCATCGGGATTGAAGCGCGATGCCGGATCGGGAACCCGGATATCGCCGTCGATCTGAAAGGAATACCGGCTTCCCGCCAAAACCGGCTGGCAAATCCGCTGGTACCAGCCATCACCGCTGGCCTGCATGGGGAGTGGCGTGCCGTTGTCGATCAACACTTGAACATTCCGGGCGGCGGGCGCCCATAACTGAAAACGCACGGTATCACCGGTGATAAATTCGGCGCCAAATGGCATGCGATGTTGTCTTTTCATAGGCATGCGGTTCAGACTGATCCATCGCCTATAGAAAGCAGCGCGGTTCGCTCGAGCAAATCAAGCAGAATCAGCACCGCAGGTACCACCAGTGCCGCTTGATCATTATTCATATCATTGGATCTCAATAATAATTTTTCTAGCAATAAAAGTTGCAGCAGATGCTCGGTCAATTCCGGATCACCGGGATGCGTACAGCACCCGGCAATTGTGCTGCAATATCCATCCCAAAAAGCTTCGGCGGAAACCGTCAACCACAACCGTGTGCTGGCCGCAAACAATTCACCATGGCCGGTGTATTCGATTAAATGCCGCTGCTGCGCCTGCGCTGCGGCCTGACAAAGCGAAAAAAATAAACTTGCAATATCGATCAAAGGCAGCTTTTTGGTCCGCCGCACTTCCAAAGGCTGGGCGAGATCGCCTTCGAAATCAGTAATGATGAAATCACTGTGCACTATCAGTACTTGATCGAGATGAAAATCTCCATGAATGCGGCTAACGGTCAATTGGCGGTAGCGGGATTGTAGTGCCGCAAGGTACTCGGATATTCTTTGCAGTGCGGCCAACAAGCGCTGAACGGTGTCCGGTGAATATTGGCCAGCACCATCTGCAAGAATTGCCCGGCATTGCTGCACTCTCGCTGAGAATCCGTTTTCCGGCACAGTTTCTGGATCGAAATCGGCAACCCCTGTCGTTTTGGCGAACGCGCAATGCAAATCGGCCGTGCACTTGCCCAGCGCGGTCATTTGTGACTGATAACTGGCGTGCATTGACGCTTCGGATGTTTGCTCCGGCTCATTGATGCAGGACTTGAGACAGCGATCCAGATATTCCTGAGTGTAATTCCACACCGTGCCTTGATTGGGGATATAACGATGCAATACCGCAATCGCCGCCGTACCGTTTACAGTTTGATATTCAAGACTGCCAGCAAAAGGTGCGATACTTTTGCACGGCGATACTTCGGTCAGGAATCGCCCGATTTCGAGTTCCGGATTGATACCTTCCTGTATCCGGCGGTAAATCTTCAGAATGAAGCTTTCGCCATAAACGATGGAAGTGTTGCTTTGTTTCATAGCCGGACGATTTACCGCAAGCGCTTCCGACCATTCCGTAAATACCGCGCTACTGGCGCAAACCATCTCGCCGGAAGCGAAAGGAAGGCGCATTTTTGTCTGAATCGCATTGAGCAAAAACTGGCAAAACGCATCTTCTCCAATGGCATCATAAAGAATGCCTTCGTGCGCGCGCTGCCTGACTTTGGCTAGCATCCAAGGTGACAAGGTATGATAGTGCTGCTCAGCGGCTTCTCCCAGCAGCAATCCGAGCGGTAGGAAATAAGTTTGTGAAACATCGTTATCAAACTGAATTTGAATCAATAAGGGCAACCAGCTTCTGCCGCCAGTTGTTTTCCAGGAATGATTCAGATCAAGATTCAATTGCGCTATCCGCAATCCTGCATCGGTATACCAGCGTTGTGATGCAAGAAACTGAGGCAATATTTCCGTCTCCAGCCGCTGCCGCGTTTTACTCGCGAGCAGGCTGCTGACTTCTCCCGCAGGTCTGGTCATTAACGCGGCTAGTAAGCTTTCCGGTAACACCAGCACAGGCATCTCCTCACGCGGCAGTTTATCGATATGCCAGATAGGCGCTTCGACATCGGTTGTCAGCCGGAACCAGTAAAAACCATAACCCGGCAAACTCAGCAAATACGGCAGTTCGCCAATTGCCGGGAATGCGGTGCGTCCAAGCAATTCCACCGGCACGCGGCCTTTGTAGACGGCAAGATCCAATTCCACCGGTTGAGCCGTATTCGCCAGATTGGCAATGCAAAAAATGCATTCGTCCTGATATACCCGCAAATAAGCGAGTATCTTGCGATTTCCAGGGTGCAGAAATTGTATCGAGCCGCTGCCGAAAGCTTTGTGGCTTTTACGCGTGACAATGAGCCGCCGCATCCAATTGAGTAGTGAATTGTCACTGCGGCTTTGCGCTTCGACGTTGACTGCTTCATACCCGTACAGCGGATCCATAATGGGTGGAAGATACAACCGTTGCGGATCGGCACGCGAAAACCCCGCATTCCTGTCGGGACTCCATTGCATCGGCGTGCGCACACCGTTACGGTCGCCGAGATAAATGTTATCCCCCATGCCGATTTCGTCGCCGTAATAAATAATGGGTGAGCCCGGCATGGAAAGCAGCAAGCTGCACATCAGCTCGACTTTGCTGCGGCTGCCGTCCATCAATGGCGCTAACCGCCGCCGGATACCCAAGTTAATGCGCGCACGTGGATCGGTTGCGTAGGTGTCATACATATAGTCGCGCTCACGGTCAGTGACCATTTCCAGCGTCAGTTCGTCGTGATTCCTCAAAAATACCGCCCATTGGCAGTTTTCCGGTATCTCGGGGGTTTGGTCCAAAATTTCACTAATCGGATGACGATCTTCTTGCGCTACCGCCATGAAAATTCTTGGCATCAGCGGGAAGTGGAAAGCCATATGGCACTCATCGCCGTTACCGAAATATTCCCGCACGTCTTCCGGCCACTGGTTGGCTTCCGCGAGAAAAATACGATCTTTGTAGCGGCTATCCAAGTCGGCGCGTAACTGTTTGATGACGGCATGGGTTTCCGGGAGATTCTCATTATTGGTCCCTTCCCGCTCGCACAAATAAGGTATGGCGTCGAGGCGCACACCGTCCACCCCCATGTCAAACCAAAATCGCATGGCGTGCGTTACCGCGTTAATGACATGCGGACTGGCAAAATTCAGATCCGGTTGATGCGAAAAGAAGCGATGCCAATAGTAAGCTTCTGCTTCTTCATCCCAAGCCCAGTTGGATTTTTCGGAGTCGGTGAAAATGATGCGGGTATTCTCATAACGTTTGACTGTATCGCTCCACACATAAAATTCCCGCTCAACCGATCCTGGCAGCGCTTTGCGCGCCGCTTGGAACCATGGATGCTGATTCGAAGTATGATTAATCACCAGTTCGGTGATGACCCTGAGGTGACGCTGATGCGCTTCTTCCAGAAAATACTTGAAATCGCTCAGAGTGCCGTAATCAGGATGGATGTCGTGATAATTGGAAATGTCATAGCCATCGTCTCGCAAGGGCGAAGGATAAAACGGCAATAACCAAAGCGTATCTATACCGAGATCTTTCAGATAATCCAACTTGCTAGTCAGGCCGGGAAAATCACCGATGCCATCGCCGTTGCTATCGCAATAGGCACGCACATGTAATTGATAAATGATGGCATCCTTGTACCAAAGCGGATCTGTTGTACTATCCATTCTTTCTCCTCAAAGAATCTTGAGTGCATTAGGTAGTTGTTTTAGCGCGGATTTCGACTCACTGACAATCACTGGATCGCTCAATCCATTTTTTATAAGGAAGATCGGACATTGCTTGAGAATTCAAAAAACGCTAACCTCTGACCGCCATTTTCAAGACGAGCAATCCACGATCAAATTGACTCAAAACAGCACTAAACAAACGGCCATCGGTAAAGCGGCCTTTTTCACGCCACTGCTCGTTAAATCCTCACATGGAGTTCCGCCGAATACAGCCCCTTCAGGCCTTTCACTGGATGCTCGCCGCATCCACTTAATACCAAAATCAAAACGGCCTTCGGCCTTGGATAATGCGAATGACAATAGCCACGAGCGCAATGACCAGCAGGATGTGAATAAATCCACCGAGCGTATATGCGGAAACAAAACCAAGTATCCAGAGGATAATTAATACCACCGCGATAGTCTCAAGCATTTGTTTCTCCTCATAATAATTACCGATGTCTCGCTAGAAACCAAGCTGCTGGCGCAGCTATTTAACAACAGACTTACCGCGGTAAGCGCAAACGCCGCTCGATCCACCATTCATCAGGGAAGCGCTGGTTAGTCCGGCGAGAGAGCGAGTACCGCACGCCGAAGCGATTCGCTCGTTTAGTCAATTAACATTTGCACGACATTGGATCGATCAGGAATATCCAAGCCACTCTCCGGCAATGTAATCATCACCCGGAGGTGCGGCATGGGCCACAAGCGCATTAAGCAATAGACTCCCGGATGCGGTGACAAATCGCAAGAAATCATTATTCTTCACTGGATGAAGTTGCGATGAGAATCAGATCATTCTGTACCGATTTCACATTCTTTTGATTCTTAGCAACTTCTGCTGCCTTGTCGATACTTTCTTGGGAACCCAGCGCGCCGCTCAGTTGCACGACACCATTAACCGTTGTGACTTTAATCTCAGCCACTTTCAGCAAAGGATCATTTAAAATCGCCGCCTTCACACTGGCAGTAATCACTGAGTCATCAATGTATTGCCCGCTTGCTTCCGTTGTTTCACTGATCGACTTTTCCGCTTCCTTCTTTGCATCGCTAATTTCCTTGCCCGCTTGCTCCGTCATCTGTTCAATCTTTTTTCCGGTGCTTTCAATTGAACTGTCGAGCTTTTTCCCGGCTTTTTCCGCTTCTCCTTCTTGCTGGCAGCCGGTCAAACCAAGCACAATGAATAAACCAATCATTGTCAGGATTTTTTCTGCTGAGATACTTTGCTCATGTTTGTTTGCGGTTTTCATAAGTTCTCCTTGCATTGTTATATGAATTTACACGATGAGATATGCATCGATGCATGTGTCAGAAATCCGAGGAAAATAAGATTACAGATTGCGTGTAACACCTTATTGCCAACCTCGGCACATTCAGATTCTAGCGAGTGGATAGGGGACGGTCTGTGCGATATCGTACATTGGCTATTGCCTTTCTACACAGCAGGCTTTCTGACCCCGGGGCTGAGGCGATTATTGGATTGCCTCAGCGTTGATTACTCTGCTTCTATGTATGCTACCGAACAGATCGCGATTGAATTTGCGGCTAAAGTGTTCCAGGTTGAGACAAGAGTGGCTCTCGTTTCTTAACGTAGCGGTGTCATAACCATCATAGCAGGCGATGACTAAATAGCCGTGTAAGATCTTTGATTAACTTGTCTCGACTGATCATCTGTGCGGAAGAATCCGTGATTTTTCTGTATCTGCGCATCAGTACCGAAGTAGACAATTGACAGGAGACTCAACCATGAAGCATTTCGTTAGATTATTCTCTGCATCTTTCTTGATCTTAGTACTGTTGACTGTCATGGGATGCGGATCGACTCAGAAGCAGGAAGGAACGGGAGAGTACTTGGATGACACGGTCATTACCACGAAAGTAAAAGCGGCTATATTGAACGAACCAACATTGAAGTCTGCTGAAATCAATGTTGAAACTTTCAAAGGCGTAGTTCAATTAAGTGGATTCGTCAGTTCCTCCGCCAGTATCAACAAAGCAATCGAAGTCGCCAAAGGTGTCGCTGGAGTCAAATCTGTAAGAAATAGCATGCATCTCAAATAGCATAGGAAACCACATCAAAATAGCCATTTTTATGCGGATATTGCGTAAAAATGGCTTTTCTAATTTACCGGGAGGCCATGAAATGTTGAACAGAAAAATTCTTTTTGGGTTGGTCCTGATGGTTTTCTTCCCGGGCCATGTCTCCGGCAAAGAGGAAATACCTGCAACCGAGACTGTCGCGATCCAACGCATCGCGCAGATGGTCGAGGAAAATATCCGGACCGGAGCCAAGAACGGTTCCGCACACAGAGATGCCCATTTCAAAGCGCATGGTTGTGTAAAAGCGCAATTTCGTGTTCTGCAATTACCGGATAACATGAGTACCGGAATTTTTGCGGAAGCGCGCGAATATCCCGCTTGGATCCGTTACTCCAATGGTTCCGGGAAAGTACAAGATGATTCGACCGGCGATGGCCGTGGCATGGCCATCAAACTCATGGGCGTTGAACGTAGCCAGTCGGGTACGCAGGATTTCGTGATGGTGAATCATCCGGTATTTTTTGTGAAAAATGCGGCAGACTATGTCGAGTTTCAGCAAGCGCTGGCGCAGGATAGTCCCATCAAGTTCTTTTTCCCCGGCCCCAATCCGCTGAATTTTCGTCTACACGAGCTGGCGACTGTCGTTGCTATCCGTAATAAGAAGGTTCTCAATCCATTGGACACACAATATTGGAGCGCGACACCCTATCAATTCGGCGATAGCGCTATGAAATTCACCGCCCGTCCTTGCGATAAATCTACGCATGCAACGTTCACCGATACCGCATCCCCTAACTTCCTGCGCGAAAATATGCAAAAACATCTCGACAGTGGCGCTGCATGCTTTGATTTCATGGTGCAACTGCGCACAAATGCTGTAGAAATGCCCATCGAAGACCCTACCGTTGAATGGAGCGAAAAAGATTCACCCTTTATTACGGTGGCGAAAATCACAATCCCATCACAACCATTCAGTACTCCCGAACAACAAAAGTTTTGCGAGGATCTGACTTTTACACCCTGGCATGCGCTGCCTGAGCACCAGCCATTGGGAGGAATTAATCGCGTACGTCGTGTAGTTTACGAAACATCTTCACGTATCCGTCATGAGCTGAACGATATCGAACAGCTTGAGCCATCAGGCTTCTGATTACTATTGATATGCACAAACCGGAATTACATTTCACTTCTGCTACTTACAAAACATAGTTTTTCTCGGTTTAAGTTGGCTACCGTACAGATCTATCCTGTTTTTGCTTATATTCTTACCAACAAGTGATGAGACATATTCATGTCCGATCATCACTTCAATAAACAATAGGAGACTATGATGAATAAAGATCAGATAAAAGGCCGTTTGGATGAAACCAAAGGTAAAGTCAAGGAAGTCGCCGGTAAGATACTGGACGACAAGGAAATGGAAATAAAAGGAAGTATCGAAAAAAACTTAGGCAAAGCGCAGGCTGGCTTAGGTGACGCCAAGGAAGATATCAAAAACGCAATTCGATAAACCGCAGCATATCTGAGTACTTTTCAATAATTTTTACTGGAGTTAAAAAATGCACATGAAAACGATCACTTTATATACAAGCTTCTTAATTATATTTTTCTTCTCGCTTAGCGCATTCGCCGCAGGAAATCATTTAAACGAAGCAATTCAGCGTGCTGAGGTTGCGGCTAAGGCGACAGAGGGAAAGGCTATTTCCCAGCATGCGGAAGAGGCTAAAACCCATGCGAATGCCGCAAAAGCTGAGAAAACTCAAGCAACAGCTACTAGTCCGCATCTGGATGCCGGTATTAGAAGCCTGGATGAAGCGATTAAAGAAGGTAATTTGGGCGCTGCTGATTCCGCGAGGAAAGCTGCAGAACAGGCTGTCGCTCATTTGAAACAGGCTGCATGATAAGTGAACTCTCTTAATAGAAAAAAACGGCGGGTAACAAACCGCCGTTTTTTGTTGATCGCTTAGTTTGAAATAATGTCACAAGAACACTGTCTATAAGTAAGTACCCCGGTCAATCCAGCGCTTCCATATTAAACTCACCGCATGCGGCCAGGTCGGATTGATGACCCGCAGGCAGTTGTGCCGCCAATGTCCGCAACGCTGTGCGTAACCCTTCCTCCAGAACCGGATGATAAAAAGGCATACGCAATAAATCTTGTACGGTCAGCGAACGATCGATTGCCAATGCCAGTAAATGTGCCATGTGTTCCCCGGCTGGTACGCACATCTCCGCGCCCAGCAGCCGACCATTTTCCATGTCAGCGTAAATACGCAGAATACCCTTGTTGCATTGACCGGTACGTGCACGTCCCTGGCGGTCAAAACGCGCTTCGCCAATTAATGTTTTCGCGTGATCAAGGTCTTGATACCGATTACCCGCCACTGCAATGTTCGGATCAGCGAACACAATCGCCAGCGGCGTACGGCGTTTAAAACAAACCGGCACGGAACGGGTAGCATTAAACCCAGCGATATAGCCATCATCCGCGGCTTCATGCAATAGCGGCATTTGATCATTGGCATCGCCCGCCATGAATATACGCAGACTGGCGACTTGCAGGGTATCCGGGTTGATAGGCGGCATGCCATGCTCATCGAGCGAAACGCCTAATGTTTCCAGACCCAGGTTGCTGATATTGGGACGCCGCCCGAGTGCGGCAAGTACGCGATCGGCCGCTATCACTTCAGTTCCTGCGCACACTTTCAATCCGTCACCGTCAGCCGTTAATTCAGCCTTCTTGCCCAAATGAAGCGGAAATTCGTGTCCCAGCAACTCTATCGCTACCTCAGTGACCCGCGGATCTGTCAGTCCGGCAATCGCCGGATTACTGCCTAGTCCGGTTACCTCAATGCCCAGCCGGGAAAGCGCTTGTGCCATTTCAACACCAATGGGACCCATACCCAATACCGCCATTCGAGCAGGCAGGGTTTCCTGTTCAAACAAAGTATCCGTGGTCAGCAGCCGCTCTCCCAGTGCGCTCCAAGGTTTGGGTACAACCGGACTCGATCCGGTGGCAATGATAATATTGTGCGCATGCAATTCCCGCCCATTGACTTCCAGTCTGCCCGGCGCAAGCAATCGCGCTCGTCCGGAAATAGCACGTTTGCCCAATTCCTGGGTGGTTTTTACGGTACTCGCGACAAAATTATCGCGCAACCGCCTGACACGCCGGAGTACGGCAGGTATGTCGCAGATAAGTGCGTCAGCACCCTGAATGCCAAATTCCGCAAAAGTATTGCGGCGATAAAAGGCATTCGCTGCTTCAATCAATGTCTTGGACGGCATGCAACCCACCCGGGCGCACACGGTGCCCCACGGCCCGTCGTTAATGATCACGAAGCGCTGCGTGTGTTTTCTGACTTCACGCAACGCGGCAAGCCCGGCGCTTCCCGCTCCGATAATTGCAACATCCAGTATTTCACTCATGACATTTTCTTGATAACAAGGTAATCAGGTTTGAGTTTTTATTTCGCACAGATCAATCTGACTCAAATGTTGCGGCGCTTTTTATGCATTGATTCGCGCAATGCGCGCTTTAATTTAGAAGTGCTGTCAGCGCGGAGTAACGGCACCGCTTTCATCGGATAAGATAATTTCTACGCGCCGGTTTAACTGGCGATGCTCGGCTGTATCATTGCTGGCCACTGGAAAAGATTCACCATACCCTCGCGCAGCGATACGACTGCTGCTGATTCCACTATCCAGTAAAGCCATCCGTACGGCATGGGCACGACGCTCGGAGAGTGCCTGGTTATAGCTATCACTACCCGTGCTGTCGGTATGTCCTTCGATCAATACGTTGCGTTCAGGATATTGTTTGAGAAAATCAGCCAATTTGTGCACAGTGCGTAATCCACTCAGTTCGAGCTGCGCCATGTTGGTGCGGAATAATACATCCTGCAGGGTAATCACCAAACCGCGATCCGTTTTCTTGGCTTTTAATTCTTCTAACTGTCTTTGGGCTTCTTCAGCTTGCCTTCTCGCCTCTTCGGCTTGTCTTTTCGCTTCTTCAGCTTCGGCCGTTCTGGCATCAAGCAGAACCCTGTCACGCGCAGTACTCGCATTCTTTACCGCTGCTTCAGCCGTTTTCGCTTTGGCGGTTTCCTGCGCAATTGCAACTTGCTGATTGGCCATATAAACTAAGTGATTAACCGTGGCATCACTTTCTCTTTTATTCAAAGCGGTATCCGCTTTATCCAAAAATTTGCTCGCTTCATTTAATTCAAGCGCAGCCATACCGGTGACCTGCGGATCTGTCAGTGCTTTGTTGTAATTGCTATGGGCCTCAGTAAGCGACTGATTTTGCGGCATTGAACTACAGCCAAAAATAATGACAGGGACAACCAGAATCATAGAAAAATACCAATTATTTTGCATGATGGGCTCCTTGAAGATTATTGGATTTGGCGGTCAATCTCTTGGCGTAACACGCGACTGGATTCTTGCAACGCTTCTGCCGCTTTTTGCGCTTTATTGGTCCGGGCCATTGCTTCCGCTAATTTGGCGTCAATTTGCGCTTCTTCAGCAAATTGACGGGCAAGAACATAATTCTTATCGCCCATGGCACGCTCAGCAGCTTCCATTTTGTCGATTGCCGACTTGAGCTGTAATGGAGCGAGTTCATTGCCGCCAGCGCTGAGTGCATTATCGACGGCAGCTTTGGAAGTCGCTAACTGCTCAGTCGGCGCCGGAATGCTTTCGCAACCTGATAGAAAAATCGCGGAACATACCAGCGCACCTGCCATGCGCATCATTGGATGCAATTTCATGTCATTAAAAGTCTTCAGTGTTTTCTTATCCATCGGATTAAACCTCCATATCATTGTTGAATACGTATTGAGTACTCTTGAATTCAAACAGCGACTGAATAAACTAGGCAGCAAGCAAGCGCTCAAATTCCGTCTTAACGACTTGGTAACATTCGCAAGAACGCGCTTCCAGCCCTTCTCGATCCAATACAGCAATGTGGCCCCTCCTGCAATGGATCAGTCCTTCTTGCTGCAATTTTCCGGCAGCTTCTGTAATACCCTCGCGGCGCACACCTAGCATGTTGGAGATCAGTTCCTGGGTGATCGCCAATTCATTGGTCGGAAGCCAATCGAAGCTTAACAGCAGAAAGCGGCAGAGCTGCTGATCGACCTTGTGGAATCGATTGCAAACAGCCATTTGTGCTGTTTGCGTAATGAGAACCTGCGTATAACTCAGCAGCTTATGATAGAGCGAACCTTGGCGTCTGAATTCTTCCATAAACAAATTTTGTGATATCCGATAGGCGTAGCCGGTACTTTGTACCATTGCTCGAAAAGGCATTGCTGCGCCAGTCATAAAAATACCAACGCCGACCACACCATCATTACCGATGGATGCGATTTCCGTGGTTGCTCCTTCTTCTGTGTCGTAGAGTAGCGACATGAAGCAATCCGTTGGAAAATAAACATACTCTAGCTTTTCTCCTGAGTGGAACAGGATTTCACCAGGGGACATTTCGGTGAGTTCCAAATGCACAAGGATGCGCTCGTAATCTTCTATGGGTAATGCTTTGAGCAGTTTGTTCTGTTGTGGGTTGTGTATATCAGTCATAATTAATACCTCCAATCTGTAAGAACTAAACGATATGACCGCAATAGTCATGACGTTTTTAAGAAACAGTATTCCGGTTAAATTAATTCGGTGATATGAAACAATTCAGAGGAAAAAAGAAAGCTTTACTTTTCTCTTCACCCGTAAAGAATTTCACCAAAGATTATCTGCATTAATGCTAGGCGGACAGCGTCGTGGATGTAGCTAATCCCTTGAATGCGACTTCGTTTTGATATGCATCAAACCTCCATCTGTAACAGTCGCGATCGTATATTTACACACGCCACACTATTTTATGAACAGCATTTACGATTAAAGTTTAATTTCATTATAGTGTTTTTTCTAAAAAACTATGTACGGTACCGCACATAGTTTTTTAGTGCCGGAGATAGAGAAAGACCATATTCAAGGAAGATTTAAACTACTTTTTCAGCCTGGGATGGCGTGGCGCTAACGATAAGCCAAATAACAAGCGTGGAAGCATCTAATCCGGTGGCATAACCTGACCAGTCAGATTGGATATTGCCTCAGTACGCCGTAGGATTAAGCCCATGGATTGTCACAACGTGAAATAACGTGAAAAACTCACTTGGCTGAATAAAAACCAGCCCGATGAGTTAGAATCTCAGTTCTAATCAATACGGGGAAAAAACATGAAATTACGCTACCTTTTTATGATTGCGATAGCACTATCAACTTTATCCGCCTGTGGACAAAAACCAACGGAAACCACAGAAAAGGTAATGGACAAAGTCAACGACGCGCTAGACCGGCGTCCTAACGAAAAAGCGCACGATGCCGTCGAAGATATCACGAGCGCGGTGAAGGATGCTTCTGAAGAAGCTCAGGAAAAAATGGAAGAAATCGCTAAAGAAATCAATAATAAAACTGAAGATGCTGTGAAATAATTCAGTTCGAGTTCTGTCGTTTTTTATTTCCAAATCGCTAAAGCGTTTGTTCCTTTTTCCGTCCGCGCACTCAAGCGGCCTGAAACCCCTGGAGTCCGCCGCTACTGACGAAAATCCGCCAACGCATTGAGCAAATAATCCAAATCCCGCTCAGTATGTCCGGCGGAAACCTGCAAGCGGATTTCCTGATCGCCTTGTGGCACGACCGGATAATTCAAACCGGTGGCGAGAATGTTGTGATCGAATAAATGCGTCACCAATGCGGCAGTTTTGGCGGTGTCGCGGATGAACAGCGGCACGATGGGGTGCTCTCCGGGCAAAGTTTCAAAGCCCAGCTTTTGCAATCCGGATCGGAGTTTAGTACTTAAGCTGCGCAATCGATCCAGCAGGCCCAAGCCTTCCGCACTTTCCAGAACATCCAGCGCCGCCAGTGCAGCGGCCGCTTCGGCGGGCGTGATCGGATTGGAATAGATATACGACGGCGCGGTTTCCCGCAGGTAAGCGATGACCGTAGCGCTGGCAGCAACGTAACCGCCATTGACGCCGAACGCTTTACCGAGCGTGGCGACCAACATATCCGCCCGTCCTCCCGTAATTTCTTCAGTACCGCGCCCGGTGCTGCCGGAAGCGCCGACGCCGTGCGAGTCATCCACTACCGTGACAATGCCTTCTGGATAATCGCTTTGGTGCTTGGCGCAACAGGCATCGAATTCATCCAACGGCGCATGATCGCCGCGCATGCTGAAAACACCGTCGGTGACCACACAAACCCGTTGATAGCGGTCACGGTTGGTGCTCAGGATTTTTTCCAGATCATGCATATCACCGTGTGCATAAATCGCTTTTCCGACGGGATGCGCAAGACGGATCGCATTGATGATGCAATTGTGGTTCAGGGCATCACTGACCACCAGCGTCTGTCCGGAAATCAATTGCGGCAGCACGCCAACCATCGTGGCATAGGCTGCGCTGAACAACATCGCTGCTTCACGGCCATGAAACGCCGCCAGCCTACGCTCCAGCTCGACATGCGGTGCATACGTGCCACTGATAAAACGTACCGCGCCGGGACCAGCGCCATACTGTTCCACCGCTCGCGCTTCCGCTTCGATCACGGCGGGATGCTGCGCCAATCCCAAATAAGAATTCGAGTTCATGCGCAAAAATGCGCGTCCGCCGTAACCGTGCAACTGGTAGCGCGGCCCAAAACCGTCTTCCGGAGCAAGAATGCCGGTAATGATTTTCTCATCGCCCTTGCGGACTCCCTGCTGTTGCAATTGGTTTAACTTTGCCAGGAATAGCGGTTCCACTTTCGATAGCGACATAGAGATCTCCCATTAACCGTTACGTAATTTGGCGTTGATGTGCGCCAGCATATCGGCCACCATGCCAGGCAAATCAAAGCTCGGCTGCCAGCCCCATTCGGCCCGCGCGGCACTGTCATCCATATGCCGTGGCCAGGAATCGGCGATCGCTTGCCGCAGCGGATCGACCGTATAGCCGATGGTAAAACCGGGCAAATGCTTTTGTATTTCCGCAGCCAACTGTGCTGGGGTAAAACTCATCGCAGTCACGTTAAAACCGTTGCGATGCATCAATTTGTCGAGATCAGTTTCCATCAGTAGCATTGCGGCTGCAATGGCATCGGGCATATACATCATATCCAGCTGCGTATCGGCGCGCAGAAAGCAGTCGTAATGCCCCTGCTTGACTGCGGCGTAAAAAATATCCACGGCATAATCGGTCGTACCACCGCCGGGCAGCACTTGATTGGAAATCAGTCCGGGATAGCGTAAGCCGCGCGCGTCGACGCCGTAGCGGCGATGGTAGTAATCGCACAGCAATTCACCCGTCACTTTGGTAATACCATAGATCGTCGAAGGATGCTGCACGGTATCCTGCGGCGTATCGTACGGTGGTGTGCCGGGACCGAATGCGGCAATGGAACTGGGGAAAAACACCCGGCAATGGTGTTGGCGCGCGCTTTCCAGCACATTGAGCAAGCCGTTCATATTGATATCCCAGGCTTGCAGCGGTTGTTCTTCGGCCACCGCGGAAAGCATCGCAGCGAGATGATAAATCACTGTGATTCCCTGCCCGGTAATCACCGCATCCAGTGCGGCCGCGTCGCGCACGTCGAGACTGCAATACGGTCCGGCTTGCGTCAAGCCGACGGAAGGTTCGCGGCGGTATCCGGCGGCAACGACGCTTTCCACGCCGTAACGCTCACGCAAAGCCAGCGTCAATTCCGTGCCGATTTGACCGGTCGCGCCGGTTACCAGAATTTTAGGCATTCCCACCTCCACGCTTCGATATTCTGCCAGCCTTCTGCTTTACAGTTCCTTGCAGAGGGAAATCAGAAAGCTTCGCTATTTCTTTCTGCGCTTTTCAACCGCGTTTGCCAGCTGTTGCAACACGTGCTCGGTCGCTTCAAAATTGATGCAGCCATCCGTAATGCTCTGCCCGTAAACCAATTCCTCGCGTTTTTTACCGTCAGCTTTCTGGTTACCTTCCACCAGATGGCTTTCGATCATCACGCCGCAAATGGCATGGCTACCGCCCGCAATCTGTTCCGCCACATCGGCCGCCACATCATTTTGACGGCGGTAATCCTTGTGGCTATTGGCGTGGCTGAAATCGATCATCAAATGCGGCGGCAGTTTGGCTTTTTTCAATTCTTCCACCGCCGAGGCAACACTCGCCGCATCGTAATTTGGTTTACGCCCGCCGCGCAGGATGATGTGGCAGTCTTCATTGCCTTTGGTGGCAAAAATCGCGGTATGCCCTTCTTTGGTGACCGACAGAAAATGATGCGGGCGGGAAGCGGCCGCAATCGCGTCAATCGCGATATTCAAATTGCCATACGTGCCGTTTTTGAAGCCGATCGGACAGGACACGCCGGAAGCGAGTTCGCGATGCCCCTGGCTTTCGGTCGTGCGTGCGCCGATGGCCGCCCAGCTGATCAAATCCGACAAATACTGCGGACTAATCAGGTCCAGGTATTCGGTGGCCGATGGCATGCCGATGGTATTCAAATCCAGCAGCAACCGGCGCGCCGTCCGCAGACCTTTGTTGATATGAAAACTGTTATCCAGATCGGGATCGTTGATTAGCCCTTTCCAGCCGATGGTGGTGCGCGGTTTTTCAAAATACACGCGCATCACGATATGCAACTGCTGCTTCAGCGTTTCGCGCAAATGCTTCAAACGCGCGGCATACTCCAGCGCGGCGTCGACATCGTGAATGGAGCAAGGACCAACCACAACTAGTAAGCGGTCATCCTCGCCGTGCAGAATGCGATGAGTGGCTTGCCGCGCGGCATAAACGGTTTCCGTCGTGCTCTCCGTCATCGGATATTCACGATGCAGTTCAACTGGCGGAGTCAACTCATGTACGCCGACAATACGTAAATCATCGGTCTGGTATTTCATAACAATTCCTTTTATAGACTTTCTGGTCTAACAGCAAAGATTCGCCTTGCAATACACAACGCGGATCGAAAAAAACGTATTTTAACCTAAGCGGGGGATTTCATCAGAACCGAAGAAATGATTGAACGGTATTTCAGGTAAATAACTCCCGGAGCCAGACTTCCAGCCTGCGCGTGGCGATCACGTCGTCACGGTTATAACCCAGTATTGCGGCTTGCAGTTTTTGTTTTTCCGTTAAGTTTGTTTCCGCACGGAAACGGTTGAATTGGACTACCGACCACTGCGATCCGGATTCCTCATTTTCCCATTGGAAATTCACCAGCCCCGGATGTTTGCAGATATCCTTCAGTCCATAGCCTTGCAGTGGCAACACCAGACAATCCAACACCGGATTTTGCATATCGAACAGCGGGCTATCCGCCCCCAGCAACCATTTCACCGTGGCATGATTTCCCATACCGTACCGCTCGGCGTACTTGCCGATCGTCGCCCTTTCGTGGTTGGAATAATGCGCCAGCACTAAGGCCGGATACTGTGACCGATATTCATCCATTTTCTGCAAGAAACCCAGCCAGCCTGCATAATCGCTGGCCTCATCATCGGTCCAGACATACTCGAAGTTTTCCCTGCCATACGGCGGCGCCAAAAATCCCCACAGATAAACATGACGCTCGCGATTCGGAGTTAATGGATTGTCTTCGATATCGAAATGAACCCAAGTACCTTGCGGTAAAACGGCTTTATTCAGTTGAAATACCTCACCGTTCAACATCGAGCGGGCCTGCAAAATGGCGCGGTGCTTGCGTTTATTGCCCTTGAGATGCGGTACATCCGGCAGGGATTCGGCCGACTCACCGGCAAGCTGCGAGATCGTTGCAATTCCGGCTTGCATCAGATGATCCGCGGCTTTGCCGTGCACGCCGTATAACAGCGAAATATCCTCCTTGGCTTCGAATTCCGGGCGGCAAACCGCTTCGTGCGGACAAATACGGCATTTACTATGGCTATAGCGGACTGCGGGCGGTTGCGGCAAATCCAGCAGTGCTCTCATGCTGGTGATAAATTCATCGACCAATGGCTCGACTTCATCGCCCAATTGCGCAACACGACCATTGCCCAAAAAAACCATCGCCGGTAAATCGTTGGCCAGTAAACGGCGATAGAGTCCCAGCTGAATCTGAATTGATTTTTTATTTTCACTCAAGGAAAGCTTCGCATCCGCGGGCTGATATTGCCCGCTTTCGTGGCGGATCAGGAAATCGGGATAACCCACCAGCCCCTGCTGTTCATCCAGCAAACGGCCTTGATAAATCACCGACACACCTTCTTGCATCAAGGCTTGCGTATGCTCAAAGGAAACCGCTTTACTGACAGCATATTGATCTTCCAGTTTGGCCAGCATGGCCGCTTCATGTTCCAGCCCGAGATCGCTGAGCAGTTGATTAAATCCATCGGGTTTCAGTGCAGCGGGTCGATGTTTATCCAGCCAGACACGCCGGATACAAGTCATCCATGCGCTGGCATCACTGGGTTTGATCAGAATAGGAGAAAAATTGCCGACAGTCATCGCTCTACTGATGAGCTTCTCATAAAACTGCTGATTTTAGCGGATTTAAACGATACGTATTGGTTGGATTTTGCGGGAAAAATCCGATCGATCCCGGTGCTACGGTCAAGCGCCGCTAACCGTAGATATCTTCCTTAAATTGCTGTTGAATCGATTCCACTCTCTGCCGGTTTTCAATCAACGCATTCACGCAATCGATATCGAGTTTTTCACCGGCAAGCTGTTGCAACATAGCGAATGCTTTTTCGTTGCTCCAGGCTTCCTTATACGGGCGGTGCGAAGTCAGCGCGTCGAACACGTCGGCGACTGCGACAATACGCGCTTCCAGCGGAATCTCATCATTGCGCTTACCGGCAGGATAGCCGCTGCCATTCACCGCTTCATGGTGAAATTCAGCGATATTGCGCAGCACGTCAATATGATTGATATTGCCGAAGCCAAAGTTCATCACGATATCGTCGATCATTTCCCTGCCCTTTTGTGAATGCGTATTCATGACCACTCGCTCTTCCGCATTCAACGGCCCTGGTTTCAGCAGGATACTGTCAGGTATGGCGATCTTGCCGATATCGTGCAGCGGTGAAAACATGAAAACTTGTTCGATATACGCATCGTCCAGATCGTATTGACTGGCGAGCGCTTCGGCGATGATGCGGCTGTAGCGTGACATACGATCCAAATGGCTGCCCGTTTCGGGATCGCGGAAATGCGTAATGCCGCTGGTCGTTTTCAGCGCGGCGTTCATGACCTTCAACGTGGCCAGTTCATTGACGATCATCAGCGCGATCAGGTGTCCGTAGATATCGAGAATGCTCAATACATTCTCGGTGAATACTTCCGCCTCATGCGAATTAAAAAACAAAAATCCGACAAACTCGCCACCATGAAAAATCGGCATGGTATAGCTCGCGGCATAGCCGGAGCGGCCGATGCGCTGGGTATGCTCGTGCGTGCCGTTCTCAAAAGTCACCAGGTTATTGACCACCCGCGGCAGACCTTGAGCAAGAATTTCCTTTAACGACGGCGCGTTATCCAATGACGTTTGATAGTGTAGCAAAGGGTTTTCTCCGTCGCTGCTATTCAGATACGTTTTCAGCACTCGCGTATCGGGATCGTACAGCGCGATTGCAATCCGTGAAATAAACGGAAATTTATTCTGAACAGAGCGATGCGCGCTGATCATTTTGTCCTTCAGCGGTAACGGTTTATTCAAGTCGTCGAGTAGATCGCGATGATGGAACATTTGCTATTTCCGGGGAAAAATAACATAACGGCCAGATCAAATTTGAGTTTGAATTTATTTCCTTTTAACGGCAAATGCTCACTTCGGCTGTGATTGAAATTGGAGTAATCCATCATCAACTGGTATACTTCCGCCACATTGAGTTTTATGGCGGGCCTCCCCGCATTGCAAGGTAGTCAATCTGGTCAGGTCCGGAAGGAAGCAGCCACAGCTATTTATTGCGAGTGCCGGGGGTCGGGCTCGCCACCCAACACGAACTGGGATCTGCCTTTCCGGATTTTTACTGGTTTAACAGGATCTAATTCGCTTTTCCAATCAAAAACGTGTCCCAAACACAAGTCCTT
>SSFX01000043.1:0-13923 GCA_008015635.1 Nitrosomonas oligotropha | reverse complement strand
GAGTCCATACCGTGTGAGTATGCAAACGTTCTTTGGTACCAGATCCAGAATATCGCTACCAACAGCATTGTTAACATGCCCAGTTTGTAGTACTTAGAGTCGTACCACAGTGACATGTCATAGCTTGCGCTTGATGCACTTGACGTGCCGTAAGTTGTTGCCATGTTTCTACCTCCTAACTGTTAATCAAAACTACTTCTCGTTCTTTTACTCTTCTACTTCTAATACTAATACTAATACTAATACTAATTAATTAGTACTGCTTTTATCTCGGCAGTTAAATTAACCTATTTTTACCCTTAATTTAACCACGCCTCTCAGGCTAGTCGACCTTACCCCTCAAAGTCAAGTCATTTGTCATAAAATCTCCTTCTCTAACTCAGGGATTTTTATTCATAACTTGCCCGATTCTACTTCGTATACAAATACTAAGAAAACACTCTTCAAGCATATTCAAAATAAATCCTACCCTCCTTACTAAACTCAATGGAAGATTAGAATTACATTCTCACTCGCCAAATTAGGTTACTTAATTTTGCTGCAAAGTATAGCTACGTATTATGCTCAATAAACCCTCTGCGGTAAATGGTTTAGTCAGATAATCGTTTGATCCTGCCATTCTGCCCCGTGCTTTATCAAATAATCCATCTTTACTAGATAACATAATCACCGGCGTAGACTGATAAATTGGATTATTTTTTATTAACTTACACGCCTGGTAGCCATCCAGGCGTGGCATCGTGATATCCACAAAAATAATATCAGGCTGATTCTCAACAATCTTAGACATCGCATCGAAACCATCTTCAGCCAATATGACTTCACAACCAAATGGTCTTAAAAAAATTTCGGCGCTTTTCCGAATCGTGTTACTGTCATCGATCACCATGACTTTAATACCTTTCAATACACCGGTATTATCCACCCGGACTCCTTATGAGAATTGACACATATATTTTTAAACCCAGCCGATCTTCATAAATTCTATTTCCGCCAGAATGCGGGCGTAAATATAGCAAGCACTGTAAAAAATTCCAATCTACCCAGCAACATGGCAAAGCTACATATCCATGTCTGAAAATCCGTTAGCGATGCATAAGTGGTTGCCGGTCCAATCTCTCCAAGACCCGGTCCTAAATTATTAATGCAAGCCACCGCGGCGGAAAAGGCCGTAATGACATCCAATCCGCTTAATGTGAGCAGTAGCATCATCAACACGATACTCGCCGTATAAACAAACAGAAATACCAAAACTGCAAGAATGACCCGGCTTGCCAGCACATTTCTTCCCAGCTTCGCAGGCATCACCGCGTTCGGATGCATAATCGTAATGATTTCACGATAAACCTGCTGATACAGAATACGAGCCCGTATCATCTTAATACCACCGCCAGTGGAACCTGAAGAAGTGCAGAATCCGGATAAAAATAACATCCATAGAGGAACGAATATCGGCCACAGATTATAATCGGTGTTACTGTAGCCGGTTGTCGTGGCAACCGACACGATATTGAAGGCGGCATAACGCAAGGCTATCAGCGGTTCGGAATACACACCGGTTAACCAAAGATAAAATGCCAATCCGGCGCAACTGAGAAAAAGGATCATGACATACCAGCTAACTTCAGAATCATAGCGATAAGGAGTGAAGCTTTTTGCGCGCCAAACCAGAAAATGGGTCGCAAAATTTATCCCGGCAATCAGCATAAAAACCATTGCAACCGATTCGATGAGCGGAGAGTCCCAATAAGCATAACTTGCGTCATGCGATGAGAAACCGCCCAATCCCAAAGTCGTAAAAGCATGCATGACCGCATCAAACCAATCCATGCCTGCCCACTTGTAAGCAAAAACGCACACCAAGGTCAGACTCGCGTAGATCGACCACAATCCTTTGGCGGTCTCGGCGATGCGCGGCGTCAGTTTGTTTTCTTTCATGGGACCCGGTATTTCGGCATTCAGCAATTGACGGCCGCCGACACCCAGCAGCGGTAAGATCGCCACCGCCAGCACAATCAGACCCATACCGCCAAGCCACACGATTTCGCCGCGCCATAAGTTGATGGACGGCGGCAACGCATCCAACCCCGACAATACCGTACCGCCGGTAGCGGTTAATCCCGAAACAGCTTCAAAATAAGCCATACTGAGATTAAGTGCGGGCAAATAAAGCAATAATGGCAGCATGGCAAAAGCCGGCAACCCGGACCACACCATGACCACCAGCAAAAAGCCATCGCGTGTCTGCAATTCACGTTGATAACGGCGTGTCGCAAGCCACATGACCAAACCGCTACCCAGGGTAATCACAATAGACTCGCCAAAAACAAAATGCGCACCGTCATCGGTCCATAGCGCCAAACCAAATGGAACCAGCATGGTCAGGCCGAATACCAGGACCATCTTGCCCAGCACATTAACAACTATAAGCAACCGATTCATGGAATGATGTACTACAGAAAACCAACATTAACCTGAAATAGTTTTTCCACTTCGCGGATCATTTTCCGGTTGACCACAAACAGGATCACATGATCTTCCGATTCGATGACCGTATCGTGATGCGCAATAATGACGCGTATCGAGTGACTCGAATCAACTAGATTCTTTTCTAGCTCTGCTGAGCTCAAACTCTCGCCGAATAATCCTTCGGTTCTCGGCAAACCGCGCACAATCGCACCAATCGTTGCACCTTTGGGCAGTTTGATTTCTTCAATCTTGCGCCCGACCACACTAGACGATCTGGCATCGCCATGCGCAACCAATTCCAGTGCCTCCGCCGCACCACGCCGCAGGCTGTGCACAGCAGCAACATCGCCGTGCCGGACATAAGCCAGTAATGAGCCGATCGTCACTTGCGCTGGCGAGATCGCGATATCAATACGGCTGCCTTGCACCAGATCCACGTAAGCGCGGCGATTGATCAGCGCAATCACTTTATGCGCCCCCATCCGTTTCGCCAGCAGCGCCGCCATAATGTTGTTCTCTTCGTCATTCGTCAGTGCGCAAAACAAATCCATCTCGGCAACGCTCTCACTCTCCAGCAAGGTTTCATCCGTTGCATCGCCGTGCAGCACCAGCGCATTGCTCAATTCACCAGCCAAGCGCTCACAAGCTTGGTAATTTCGTTCTATGATCCTGACCTGATAATCTTTTTCCAGCGTCATGGCCAGACGCCTGCCGATTTTTCCGCCACCGGCGATCATCACATGTTTGACCGGCCTGTCCATTTTGCGCAATTCCCGCATGACGGTGCGAATGTCTTCAGTTGCGGCAATGAAAAATACCTCATCTTCCGCTTCGATGATGGTGTCGCCTTCCGGAATGATCGGCCGATCTTGACGGAAAATAGCCGCCACACGGGTATCCACATTGGGCACATGCTTGCGCAATTGCTGTAATTCCTGTCCGACCAGCGAACCGCCTTTTAATGCGCGCACCGCCACCAAGCTTACTTTTCCCGATGCGAAATCCAGCACCTGCAAAGCTTCGGGAAACTCAACGAGCTTCTCAATATATTCAGTCAGAATCTGTTCCGGAGAAATCGCAAAATCGACGCAGAAATTCTCCGTTGAAAAAATTTCCGGATGCGCCAAGTACTCCGTAGAACGGATCCGGGCAATTTTAGTCGGCGTGTTAAACAGCGTGGCGGCAAGCTTACACGCCACCAAATTGGTTTCATCGTGTTCGGTGACCGCCAGTACCATATCCGCATCATGCGCCCCGGCATTGACGAGTACCGATGGATGCGACGCGTTGCCGGTGACGGTGCGCAAATCCAAGCGATCCTGCAATAACGCCAAACGCTTGGGATCGACATCGACCATGGTAATGTCGTTGGCTTCGTTCACCAAACTCTCAGCCACCGATGAACCGACTTGACCCGCACCCAGAATGATAATTTTCACTTGAACAACCTACTCTTTCCGGTTCTCGCGCACCCAGTCGCGCCATTGCGCAAATAACCCGGGATCCAGCGCCGCTATTACGGATCGCGTCCACGGCGATCCTGCCCAGTAATCATCCTGCTCGAAGCCGCACATATGTCCGCCCGCTTCTGCCAAAATCAATGAACCCGCGCCGTAATCCCACGGTTTCTGTCCGCCGTGCAGATACAAATCAAAATAACCGGCGGCGGTATAGCACCATTCCAGCGCGCACGCACCAAAGTTACGCTGTGAAGCAAACGGCGGAAAGGCAGCCACTCTGGCCGCGAATTTCCGGTCCAGCCGTTTCAAATCAACATTGGCCATGGCACCCGATAATGCCGGTATATACGTCTTCAGCGGCAACGCAATGCCATTCAAAAAAGCGCCGCCGCCTTTAGTAGCGTAAAACATCTCATCCGTCACCGGATTGTAAATCACGCCCAACACACTCTTGCCTTCCTCCATGAACGCCACCGAAATGGCGAAATACGGTAATCCATTGAGAAAATTAGATGTGCCATCGATCGGGTCAATGCTCCACAAACCGGATTGTCCCTTGATCCACTGCGCTTCCTGCTCCTGTTTTGTCATTTCCTCGCCCATCGCAGCTGCTGGATGAATTTTCTGCAACTTCTCCAGCAGTGCATTCTGTGCCGCAACATCCGCTTCGGTAAAAAAGCTGCCATCCGCTTTAATCTGACGGTCGACTTGCAGGTAACGCGGCATGATGACTTGCTGTGCGACTTCTCTTACCGCCCCAATCACTTCCTCTAGCACGTTTACTCCGACCGCCATTTGATCGAACAGCCGATGCTGGGGATTTGCTCCGCCGGACCGCGGCCGGTTTTGGCGACTTGCAGCATAGCTTCAAACAAGTCGCGCCGCACATCGGCAGGTGCTGCTTCTTTCCGCGAGGCATCCAGCCGTCCGCGGTATTGCAATTCCAGTTTGTTGTTGAAACCGAAAAAATCGGGGGTACACACCGCGCCATATTTTTTGGCGATTTCCTGCGTTTCGTCCCACACGTACGGGAAAGGATAATTTAACTGTTTCGCCACCAGCGCCATATTCTCAAACGAATCCTCCGGATAATCGGCCGGATCGTTCGACATGATGGCGATCGCACTCATGCCGTGCGGTTTTAGCTCGTTCACATCGCGAATGATGCGATCCTGCACCGCTTTCACATACGGGCAATGATTGCAGATAAACATCACCAGCAAACCGTTTTCCCCTTTTGCGGAAGCCAGGTTATAGCGCCTGCCATCGACACCCAACAAATCAAAATCAACCGCTTTCCAGCCAAAATCACAAACTGGTGTTTCCAAACTTGCCATATTCTTTTCTCCTGCTATCGATAATTATCTTGAAAACCAGCTTCTCCAGCCTGCCGCGCTCACCCATTGCAACAGCGGTCAGACAATGAATGCCGGATAAATAACGTGCTATATTATCATGAGTCCATTTATCGAATTGCTACTTACCCCGGCCAGCCCCCCCATCATGCATGCGCGCTTCTACCATCCCGAAGAAATCACTGCTGGAACGGTTATCGAATTATCGGCCGAGAACAAACACCATGCCGCGCGGGTATTGCGGCTAAAAGAGGGTGATGCGGTCACGTTGTTCAATGGACAGAGTGGTGAATTCTCCGCGCACATCACCAGCATCACAAAATCCAGCACGACCGTCCGGGTCGATGCCTATCATGCGATGGATCGGGAGTCGCCGCTGTCGATTGAGCTGGCCCAAGCAGTCTGCGTCAATGAAAAAATGGATTGGATCATACAAAAAGCAGTGGAGTTGGGCGTAACACGCATTCAACCGGTTTACACAGCTCGCAGTATCGTGCATCTGTCCGGCGAGCGTGCTGACAAACGTCAGCAACACTGGCAAAAAATCGTCATTTCCGCGTGCGAGCAATGCGGCAGAAATTATGTACCACAAGTACTGCCGCTAATTTCGCTGCCGGAATGGCTGAGCCGGAAAAAATCCGGCCGATCGCCTCATGATGTTTGCTTTATGTTATCCACGACAGCCACGCAAAGTTTAAAAGAGATTCCTAAACCACCCGCCGGTGCCAATCTGGCGCTCGTGATTGGACCGGAAGGCGGGTTTACGCAGGAAGAAGAAGCAACTGTTTTACACACCGGCTTCGTTCCTGTGCGCCTGGGGAAACGCATCCTGCGCACCGAAAGCGCGGCTTTGACGGCTATCGCCGCATTACAAACCTTGTGGGGTGATTTTTAATCGATCGCATGAACAAAAATCCGCTATCTTCACTCACCATGAACACACCCGCTGAATTTGTCGCCTGGTTCCGCTCAGTTGCTCCGTATATTAATGCGCTCAGAGGCAAAACCTTCGTCATTGGTTTCAGCGGCGAAATGGTCACGAACGCCGCCTTTGTCGATTTTATCCACGATGTCAATTTACTCGCTAGTCTGGGTGTCCGTCTGGTATTGGTACACGGCGCGCGTCCGCAGATTCAACTGCGCCTGGATGAGTCGCAACTGGAAACGCAAACCGTCATGGGCATGCGCGTCACCGACCCCGCCGCGTTGCAGTGCGTCAAGGAATCGGTCGGGCGCGTGCATCACGAGATCGCTGCCTTGCTGTCGATGGGTTTGCCCAATTCGCCGATGGCCAATGCCGCCATCCGCGTGACCAGCGGAAACTTCGTCACCGCTTGTCCGCAGGGTGTGATTCAGGGCATCGACTTGATGCATACCGGCAAAGTACGCAAGATCAATGCACCAGCGATTCACTCGCGTCTGGAGCAAGGCGATGTGGTGCTGATTTCGCCGCTGGGTTACTCGCCCACCGGCGAGATTTTTAACTTGACGATAGAAAATGTGGCGACCGAAACCGCCATCGCGCTTCACGCCGAGAAACTGATTCTTCTGCTGGATAGCGCCGATACCTCAGTATTGCCGCGTGAACTCACCTTGCCGGAAAGCAAATTGCTACTGGAAAACAAAACACCGGCAACAGTACCCCCGATACCGGATGCGATCCGGTCATCGCTGCAATACGCGACCAAAGCCTGTGAATTGGGTGTAACGCGCGCGCATCTGGTCAGCCGGCATATCGACGGCGCTATCATCCAGGAGCTGTTTACGCACGACGGCATCGGTTGCATGATTTCGCAGGAAACACTGCAAGCGCTGCGCAAAGCGCGCATCGACGATGTCGGTGGCATTCTGCAGCTGATCGAGCCGCTCGAAGCCGAAGGCATTCTGGTCAGGCGCGGCCGTGAATTGCTGGAAATCGAAATCGATCGTTTTACGGTGCTCGAGCACGACGGCGTCATCCTCGGCTGCGCCGCGCTGTACCCATTTACCGAAGAACACGCGTGCGAACTCGCCTGCCTGGCGATCCACCCGGATTATCGCGACCAAGGACACGGCGAACGCCTGCTTAAGCACATCGAAAACAAAACCATCGCGCAGGATATCCACAAACTGTTCGTTCTCACCACACATGCCACGCATTGGTTTATCGAACACGGTTTTAATCCCGCCACTCCGGCTGAATTACCCAAGGCCAAACAGAATTTATACAATTATCAGCGCCGCTCGAAAGTGCTAATCAAGCACTTATAATTTTTCCATAGAAAATACACTTCCGCTGTTTACTCAGTGAAACGAACGTTTCATAATGCCGGTCTTTCCTCAAAAGGAAATTCTGGCCTTGTCCTTCGACAAGCTCAGCACGAGATGCGATATGTGGTTCATAGAATTTCCAATACTCTTTTACTGACTTGGAGCAAGGATACGAAATGGCAAGAATGGTGAAATGCATCAAACTAGGCCGCGAAGCCGAAGGCCTGGATTTTCAAACTTACCCCGGCGAATTGGGCAAGCGAATTTTTGAGAATGTTTCCAAAGAAGCTTGGAGTCAGTGGATCAAACACCAAACTACACTGGTCAACGAAAACCGCTTGAATCTCTCAGACGCCAAAGCACGGAAATATCTGGCGGAACAAATGGAAGCGCATTTTTTTGGGGAGGGGGCGGAACAGGCGGCGGGATATGTGCCACCGAAAGATCAGCCATAATTTGATTTCTTGACCTAGAGCTCACTGACGCTGCGCAGCTTGATCGCATAGCATTCACCGAGCTAAGAGAGCGAGTTTCAGCGCCATGCTAGGTTTTTCCACTGTTACTCAACCTGGAACAATATGAATCAAGGCCTGTTGCCAACTTCCGAGTTACTCGTTCTGTGACATCGATCAACGGTAGATAGTAAGTTCCACCAGAATCGCGATATTCAAACCGTTTTTCCATGTAATCGTAGCTGAGCAATTTGATTACTCCAATTTCATCGGCTTCCAGTTTCAATTCCAGTTCAAGCCCTTTTTCCAATGCAACATCTAGTAAAGATGAAAGATTGTGACCATATTTTTTAGATTTGAGCTCTGTGACGTTCATCCCACGGCCGAGGAGGAATGCTTTTAGCGATAACTCCACAGATCGGCCTAAAAGAAAATATGCTGGCAGCGAAACGCCGTCTGCTCTATTGAGAATGAGTTCACCGGCAGCGAGAAACTCCTTCGCGTTGACTAAGAATCCAGAGGACGTTGCCCGTGCTGCTCTCATGAGTAACTAGCGTAAAGGTACCAAGAAGAGAATATTGCTATTCATGTCCTTGACCCGAACCTCACCAGTTCCGTATTCAATAACCCGATCATCTTTCAGGATAACAAAATAGTCAGCTCGGTCCCATGCCCAACCACTTACCAAGCGATGAGAGTATTTTAAGGACTCGTATTCACCGCGCAACTGAAATCCATCTGGACTGCCAAGAACTCGGGTGACTTCTTCCTTGGTCATTCCTGGCCGGAGGCTTGACATTAGTTCGCCTGTAGCGCAACCGGCCAAGACAACAGCAAAAACAATTGCAGATGATAGTTTCATTATGATCTCCAAATAAATCCTACCGAATCTGCAATCATCATAAAAATCATATTCACAATACAGGATAAACAAAACGACATCAGAAAACTGAGAGCACAATAGCTACGACAGAAAATCTGATACAAGCTTGGAGGAAACTACGAATGCCTTATGAACTGCATCCCATGATTGATAATGCAAACCGCGCAATCAATCATGGGAATATTGAATACTACTGGACTTTGACTACTTAATAACTGCGTTCAATTCGCCTTTAGCATAGCGATTTGCCATACTTTCCAGAGAAATCGGTTTGATTTTTCCGGCTTGTCCGGCGCAGCCGAAGGCTTCGAAGCGTGCTTTACAAATGTCTTTAGCAGCGGCAGTCGCTTCTTTCAGGAATTTGCGCGGGTCGAAATTGCTTTTGTCTTTTTCCAGGCTGCGGCGGATCGCGCCCGTCATCGCCAGGCGAATATCGGTGTCAATATTGACTTTACGCACGCCGTATTTGATGCCTTGTTGAATTTCTTCGACCGGAACACCGTAGGTTTCTTTGATGTCGCCGCCAAATTGACGGATGATTTCCAGCCATTCTTGCGGTACCGAGCTGGAGCCGTGCATGACCAAATGAGTGTTTGGGATGCGCGCGTGAATTTGCTTGATGCGTTCGATCGCCAGAATATCGCCGGTGGGTTTGCGGGTAAATTTGTACGCGCCGTGCGAGGTTCCGATAGCGATTGCCAGTGCATCCACACCGGTTTTACGCACAAAGTCGGCAGCTTCTTCCGGATCGGTCAGCAGTTGATCATGCGACAGCACGCCTTCCGCGCCATGTCCGTCTTCCGCTTCGCCCATACCGGATTCGAGCGATCCCAGGCAACCCAGTTCGCCTTCTACCGATACGCCGACGGAGTGCGCGATGTTAACGACATCGGCTGTAACATTAACGTTGTATTCGTAGGTCGATGGTGTTTTAGCGTCTGCTTGCAATGAACCATCCATCATGACACTTGAGAAACCGCTACGGATCGCATTGACACAAACGGAGGGCGATGCACCATGATCCTGATGCATCACAATCGGTATATGCGGGTAGGATTCTACGGCTGCTTCAATCAAATGACGTAAAAATGCTTCACCGGCATATTTTCTCGCACCGGCGGAACCTTGCATAATCACCGGGCTGTTGCATTCATCGGCGGCTTGCATGATCGCTTGGATCTGTTCCAGGTTGTTGACGTTGAAAGCCGGCAAACCGTAGCCGTTTTCCGCTGCGTGATCGAGTAGTTGTCTTAATGATACGAGTGCCATTTAGATCTCCTTATTGATTATCTTAAAAAATTCATAGCCATTAGTATAAGCAATTATTCGGTGTGAATACTGCTCTTTCTTTTTCCTAGTCTCAGCGTGTTTGTCCGGATTGCATTGCATTTGACCGGTCAGATTGCTTCAATGCCTTGCCTGGTTTTCCATTCGCCGACTTTAATGATTTTCATCGTATTGGTGCCACCGGTTTTACCCACCGGTTCGCCGATCGTCATCACCATAATATCACCGCTGCGCACCACACCGCGGTTAAGTAATTCCTGTTCGGCCAGATTCAGAATTTCTTCCGGATCGTTCAATCCTGCGCCGAATTCCACCGGATATACACCTCTGAACAACGTCACCCTTCTGCGCGTTTCCTCGTTGGGACTCAACGCAAAAATAGGGACTTTGGAACTCCTGCGCGACATCAGCAAGGCGGTCACACCGCTTTGCGTCAGTGCGGCGATGGCGCGAATCTGCAAGCCGCTGGCGGTGTACATCGTGGCACGCGCAATGGCTTCTTCGATGGTCGCCGGATTGATATTTTGCATCCGCCGGTCGGTGTTGACCAGATATTCCTTTTCCGCTTCCAAGCAAACTCTGGCCATTGCCTCAACCGCTTCCACCGGATATTCCCCGGCAGCGGACTCCGCCGACAACATGACCGCATCGGTACCGTCCAGCACCGCGTTAGCCACATCCGATACCTCCGCACGTGTTGGAATCGGATTGGTAATCATCGATTCCATCATTTGTGTGGCGGTTACCACAGTTTTATTGTTGGCGCGCGCGGAACGTATCATTCGTTTTTGCAGCGCCGGAACGGCAGCATCTCCGACCTCAACCGCCAGATCACCGCGCGCCACCATAATGGCATCCGATGCTTCGAGAATATCGTCCAAAGCAAGAATAGCTTCGGAACGCTCGATCTTGGCCATGATCATGCCTCGACCGCCTGCCTCGTGAAACAATGCACGCGCTTGGCGGATGTCGTCGCCTGAGCGGACAAACGATACGGCTAAGTAATCCGCGCCCAGTTCGGCGGCGGTTTTAATATCTTCCAGATCCTTACTGGTCAGCGCTGGCGCACCGAGTCCGCCACCCTTACGGTTAATGCCTTTATTGTTTGATAGTATGCCGCCCTGTTCGACCACGCAGAACACCTGATGACCTTTTACATGCGATACACCCAGCACAATACGGCCATCGTCCAGCATCAGCGTAGCACCGGTTTCCAGATCATTCGGCAGCTCCTTATAATCCAGACCGACTCTTTCCTGATTGCCTAACTCACAATTAGCATCCAGAATGAACTGATCACCGACTTCGAGCCTGATTTTACCGTGCTCGAATCTACCGACGCGTATTTTCGGCCCTTGCAGATCGGCCAGTACTCCGACTGTGAGACCAGCAGCACGCGCCAGCGACCGTGTCATTTCGGCGAATTCGATATGCTGTTCGCGCGTGCCGTGCGAAAAATTGATCCGAACAACATCAACACCGGCCCGGATTAAACGATCCAAGATTTTTGGATTTTTACAGGCGGGACCCAGGGTCGCTACAATTTTTGTTCTTCGAATCATGTTTTTTCTGGTTGATTATTTGGCACGCATCTCCAATATTTCTACCGCCGGCAATTTTTTGCCTTCCAAGAATTCCAGGAATGCACCACCTGCGGTTGAAATATAGGAAACTTTGTCGTAGATATCATACTTCTGAATAGCCGCAATGGTATCACCGCCGCCCGCTAACGTGAAAGCCTTTGTTTCTGCGATCGCCCTGGCGATCTTCTCGGTTCCGGCACCAAATTGATCAAACTCAAACACGCCAACCGGGCCGTTCCACACCACCGTACCGGCTTTCATAATGATATCCACCAGTTCTTGCGCGCTTTTGGGGCCGATATCAAAAATCATGTCATCGTCCGCCACGTTACCGGCATCTTTCAATACCGCGGGTTCATTCGCATCAAATTTTTTACCCACCACGACATCAACCGCGATTGGGATCGAGGCGTTGCGTTTCGCCATTTTATCCATCAACGTTTTGGCTGTTGGGACCAGATCATCTTCGCACAGTGATTTGCCAACATTTTTGCCGGTTGCTTTCAAGAAGGTATTGGCAATACCGCCGCCGACCACCATTTGATCAACTTTCTCGGACAACGATTCGAGCACGGTCAGCTTGGTGGAAACCTTCGAGCCGCCGACAATCGCCACCATCGGACGCGCTGGACTCAACAGCGCTTTAGTCAGCGCATCGAGTTCTTCTGTCAGCAGAATACCGGCGCAAGCCACGGGAGCATATTTGGCGATGCCGTGGGTCGAGGCTTCCGCGCGATGCGCGGTGCCGAATGCATCCATGACAAAGACATCGCATAATTTGGCGTACTTTTGCGCCGTTTCCTCGACATTTTTCTTTTCGCCTTTATTGATGCGACAATTCTCCAGCACCACCAGTTCTCCAGCGGCCACATCAAATCCGCCGTCGACCCAATCCTTGATCAGGCGCACCGGTTTTCCTAACCGGCTAGCAATATTATCCGCCACGGGTTTCAGAGAATTTTCTTCAGCCCACACACCTTCTTCAGGGCGGCCCAAGTGAGACGTTACCATCACTTTGGCGCCTTGTTTGATGCAGTGATTAATCGTCGCCATCGAGGCGGTGATGCGCGCATCCGAGGTCACTTTTCCATCTTTCACGGGCACGTTGAGATCGGCGCGTATAAATACACGTTTACCTTTAAGATCAAGGTCAACAAGTTTAATAACAGACACGGTAAGCTCCAGATTTGTCTTTAAGAAAGTATAAAGGATAGCAAACGCTACCCTTTATGTCTTAATAAATTAACTATTTAAATCAGATGGCAATCAGAATCCTAACGCTTGACTGTCCATCTGAAAGCACTTAATTACTTGGCGACGGTACGAACCATCTCCAGTACTTTGGTGGAATAGCCCCATTCATTGTCATACCATGCAACGACTTTGACAAAGCTTTTGTCCAGCGCCATACCCGCTTCGGCATCGAAAATGGAAGTGCAGCTTTCACCGCGGAAATCGGTAGACACGACTTTCTGATCGGTATAACCCAGCACGCCTTTCATCGAACCTTGAGAAGCTTCTTTCATCGCTTGGCATATTTCGTCATAGGTTGCTTCTTTTTCCAGCTCGCACGTCAAATCAACCACGGAGACGTCCGATGTTGGAACACGGAAAGCCATGCCAGTCAGTTTCTTATTCAATTGCGGTATCACCACACCCACAGCCTTGGCAGCGCCGGTTGAAGAAGGAATGATATTTTCCAGAATACCACGGCCACCGCGCCAGTCTTTATTGGATGGGCCATCCACCGTTTTTTGCGTCGCGGTTGCGGCATGAACCGTGGTCATCAGTCCGCGTTTGATACCCCATTTATCGTTCAATACTTTGGCAATCGGCGCCAAGCAGTTGGTAGTGCAGGACGCATTGGAAATGATGCTTTCACCTTTGTAAGACTTATCATTCACGCCGTAAACAAACATCGGTGTATCATCTTTGGAAGGCGCCGACATGATGACTTTCTTTGCGCCAGCCGCCAAGTGTTTTTCACACGTTTCCTTGGTTAGAAACAAACCGGTCGATTCAATGACGACATCCGCGCCTACTTCGTTCCACTTCAATTCAGCCGGATCTTTAACTGCGGTCAAACGGATTTTCTTGCCATTAACCACTAGGGTATTGCCTTCGATCGCAACATCGCCATGGAAACGGCCATGCACTGAATCATGCTTCAACATATAAGCCAGG
>SSFX01000039.1:0-176868 GCA_008015635.1 Nitrosomonas oligotropha | reverse complement strand
CTTGCGCCAGTGTGGCAAAATCTTTGTCCTCGGCTTTTTCGAGATCAAGCGGATAAATAAGCGCTTGCGTTTTTCCGAGTGCTTCAATCTCATCATAAACTGCTTCCAGCTTTTTAACTTTACGCCCATGTAAAATCACGGTGGCGCCATGATTTGCATACGACAGAGCGGCCGCACGCCCCAATCCCTGCCCCGCTCCCGTCACCAAAATAACGCGATCGTGCAAAAGATCTCCGGCCGGTGAGTAGTTTTCTATTTTTTCCATACCGTAGAATTTATCACGACAATATATTTTCAGATAAAAATATAACGCCTGATAAGTATCTCTATTCCTCCAATCGAAATTCCATTTGCATAAAAAAACAGACTCCAAAAAATATTGGAGTCTGTTTAAGTATCAAAATTCTAGGTTGCGCTGGAATAGCAACGGTTACATATCCATGCCACCCATGCCACCCATACCGCCCATGCCACCCATACCGCCACCGGCTGGTGCTTCCTCTTTCGGCAATTCAGCAACCATAGCGTCGGTGGTCAGCATCAGGCTGGCAACAGAAGCTGCATTTTGTAATGCAGAGCGGGTTACTTTAGTAGGATCCAGAACACCCATTGCAACTAAGTCACCATACTCACTGGTTGCAGCATTGTATCCAAAATTACCTTGGCCTTCCGTAACTTTATTGACCACAACTGATGGTTCATCACCGCAGTTAGTGACAATCTGGCGCAATGGTTCTTCAAGAGCACGCAGTACAATCTTAATACCGGCGTCCTGGTCATGATTGTCGCCTTTAGTTTTCTTGACAATCGGGATCGTACGCAGCAGCGCTACGCCACCGCCCGGTATTACGCCTTCCTCAACCGCTGCACGTGTTGCATGCAGTGCGTCTTCAACGCGCGCTTTTTTCTCTTTCATTTCAACTTCGGTTGCGGCGCCGACCTTGATCAATGCAACACCGCCCGCCAATTTAGCGACACGCTCTTGCAATTTTTCTTTATCGTAATCGCTAGTTGCTTCTTCAATTTGCGTACGAATCTGTTTCACACGTGCTTCAATAGCTTTGGCATCACCCGCGCCATCAATGATGGTGGTATTTTCTTTGCCGACTTCGATACGTTTTGCTTGTCCTAAGTCATTGAGCGTCGCTTTTTCAAGGGTCAGACCCACTTCTTCCGCAATCACGGTACCGCCGGTCAAGATGGCGATATCTTCCAGCATGGCTTTACGGCGATCACCGAAGCCAGGCGCTTTGACCGCGCAGGTTTTCAGAATGCCGCGGATATTGTTGACCACGAGTGTAGCCAGTGCTTCACCATCGACATCTTCAGCAATAATTAACAAAGGCTTACCTGCTTTGGCGACTTGCTCCAATACCGGTAATAAATCGCGAATGTTGGAGATTTTTTTGTCATGCAGTAAAACAAATGGATTATCAAGCAGTGCAATTTGTTTTTCCGCGCTGCTGACAAAATAAGGCGATAAATAACCGCGATCAAATTGCATACCTTCCACGACTTCAAGCTCATTTTGCAATCCGGAGCCATCTTCTACCGTTATCACACCTTCTTTACCGACTTTTTCCATTGCATCGGCGATGATTTTGCCGATTTCGGTATCAGAGTTCGCAGAAATACTGCCCACTTGCGCGATTTCTTTCGCTGTCGCACAAGGTTTTGACAGTTTTTTCAATTCTCCGACAGCTGCAGTCACAGCTTTATCAATGCCCCGTTTAAGGTCCATTGGGTTCATGCCGGCGGCTACATATTTCATGCCTTCTTTGACAATCGCTTGTGCTAACACGGTTGCAGTAGTGGTTCCATCACCTGCTACATCCGATGTTTTACTGGCCACTTCCTTCAACATCTGTGCGCCCATATTTTCGAATTTGTCTTTTAATTCGATTTCTTTGGCAACTGAAACACCGTCCTTGGTAATTGTTGGCGCGCCATAAGAGCGATCCAACACCACATTCCGGCCTTTCGGACCCAATGTTACTTTAACCGCATCAGCTAAAATATTGACACCGGCTACCATTCTATGACGTGCTGAATCACCAAACTTCACTTCTTTTGCTGACATAACTTTTCTCCTAATCTCTCAACAACATATTGTCTTTAGTGAATAATTGAACCGGCACAATTAGCCTTCAATTACACCCATAATATCTTCTTCGCGCATGACCAAAAGTTCTTCACCTTGAACTTTGACAGACTGTCCGGCGTATTTTCCAAACAATACTTTATCGCCCACTTTAACTTCCAATGGACGCACTTTTCCGTCATCGCCGACTTTTCCTTTTCCTATTGCGAGAATCTCACCTTGATCAGGTTTTTCCGCAGCGCTGTCCGGGATAACAATACCTGAAGCGGTTTTGCGTTCATCTTCCAATCGCTTTACAATCACACGATCATGCAAAGGGCGAATTTTCATACTGTTTTCTCCTGTAAAAATTAAAAAAACAAAATTCATGAAATACAAAGTATTTCATCTATAAATCTCTAATAAGTCAGAATACTAATACGCAAGTGAGATGGTGTTAGCACTCATTAACTATGAGTGCTAATAATAGGGACTTTGATTAGGAATTTCAAGGTCAAGTTACAGGAATATTTTCTAACACATTGTAATGAATAGAATAAAAATAGATTTTATATAAAGATTCCAGCTTCATATTCTATTTTTTGGCAATAGCCAATTATGTGAATCGATTAAGGCATCGCGGCATTTCCAGTATTTACTCCGTAATGACTCCACCGCCGAGACATACTCTACTTTCATAAATCACGACCGACTGCCCCGGTGTAATGGCCCATTGCTGTTGCGCGAAATCGATCTGGCAATGACTTTGAGACAATTCCGTGATGGCGCAGGGAGCGTCAATTTGGCGGTAGCGTGTTTTGGCAGCATAAACCCAATTACAGTGCGGCTGCTTGCCGCTGATCCAGGTCAAGTCGGTGGCTTTTAGCGATGGGCGTAGCAAATCCGGATGATCATGCCCTTGTACTGCAACTAGGACATTGCGTGTCATGTCTTTGGCGGATACAAACCACGGCTCATCGCCGCCGTCACGTGTCCCTCCGATTCCCAGTCCCTGCCGTTGCCCGATGGTGTAATACATCAGCCCCACATGATGACCGATTACCTTTCCATCCGGCGTTTGGATCTCTCCCGGTTCATGCGGAAGATAGCGATTGAGAAATTCCCGGAAAGGGCGTTCGCCAATAAAGCAAATACCGGTACTGTCTTTTTTGGAAAAATTGGGTAAGTTCAATTCCTTCGCGATCTTGCGCACCTCACGCTTATACAGATGCCCGATCGGAAATAAAGTATTGGCCAGTTGTGTTTGATTGAGACGATACAAAAAATAACTTTGATCTTTAGTCCCGTCTTCGCCTTTCAATAACTGAAATACGCCATTAACCTCGCGCACCTGCGCATAGTGGCCTGTTGCAATATAATCCGCCCCCAGTTTATGCGCATGATCCAGAAAAGCCTTGAATTTGATTTCGGCGTTACACAGCACATCGGGATTGGGCGTCCGCCCTGCTTGATACTCGGCCAGAAAATGGGAAAAAACCCGGTCTTTGTATTCAGCGGAAAAATTGACTACTTCAATCGGAATATCAATAACATCGGCAACCGATACCGCATCGAGAAAATCCTGACGGGAAGAGCAATATTCATCGGTATCATCGTCCTCCCAGTTTTTCATGAACAAACCGACGACATCGTAGCCCTGCTGTTTCAGTAAATAAGCTGCCACAGACGAGTCAACACCGCCGGACATGCCAATGACAACACGGTGCTTTTTACTCATAGTGTGTCAGCAGCTCCAGCGGATAGCGTTTGCCCGCCAAATGGTCACGAATACACTGCATTACCAGCGGGCTGCGATGCTGCTGGATCATTTGATTCACTTCATCCAGGCTATACCAAGAGGCTTGTAAAATGCCCGTATCCAGCACACGATCCGGATCGTGATGCGTCACATGACCGCCGAACGCGAAACGGATATACGTGGTATCAACGCGATGCGAGTGCCACTGATAAATGCCCACCAGATATTGCGGAACAAAGGTATACGCGGTTTCCTCCAGCGTTTCCCGTATGGCGCCTTGAATAAGGGATTCACCCGGATCCAAATGCCCTGCCGGTTGATTTAAAAACAAACCGGCACCGGCTTCAGGTTCTTCCTCAACCAGCAAGTATTTTCCATCGTGTTCAACAACGGCCGCGACCGTCACATTGGGTTTCCAGATCATCATTTTGGGTATATAGAATTAGTGTGTGCGATATCAAGCGAGCGATGTGCTCTGTAAGGGTAAATACTGCGTATTATCGCATTGCCACTCTGGAATCTGGTGGAATCAGACAGAATTTTTACGATCCTGCTGCTGAGATAACTGAATGGAGGAGAATTGCTGCAATATTTTGTCCAGTTGCGCAACGTCAAATGGTTTACTGAGATGCCCATCCATCCCGGCGGCAAAACATTCTTGTTTGATGTGATCCAGTGCGTGGGCTGTCAAGGCCACAATGGGCACTGGCGATAAATTTTTTTTCTGCTCAAGCGCGCGTATTTGCCGCGTCGCTTCAAATCCATCCATAACGGGCATGTTACAGTCCATCAAAATCAAATCAAAGCGCCGGGAAGAAAAGGCATCAACTGCTTCCAAACCATTATTGACCAGTGTCACTTCACAATTTAGACGCTCCAGCATTGCTTTACTGACTAACTGATTAACATCGTTATCTTCAACCACCAAAATACAGGGACGATTTTCAGTCACCGTTTTGGGTTGCATTTGCGGCAATTGACTTGGTTTCACTATTGCGGCACCGGCAATCTCATACCGCAACGGCAGGTGTGCGCAGAATCTGGAACCTACACCAATTTGACTGGATACCGTAATAGAGCCCTCCATCAGCGATAACAAGCTGCGGGTGATGGCAAGCCCGAGTCCGGTACCGCGAATATGCTGCGTAGCTTCGCCGACTTGCGAAAACTCCTGGAACAAACATGCCTGATGCTCGGTGGAAATACCAATCCCAGTATCCGTTACCGTCAGTTCCAGCTCAATACCGCTACGATCCGCAATCTCGGTGCAACCTATCAATAGCTTAACTTCGCCTTGCTGAGTGAATTTGAATGCATTGCCAAGCAAATTAAATAAAATTTGCTTGATCCGGTCCGGATCGCCAATTAAATGATGGGATGGACTGCACTCGAAACTGACTGTGAAATTTAACGAAGTTTCTTTTGCTTTGGTGCGAAATAATGCATGAACTTCATTAATCAATTCCGGCAAATCAAACGAACGGTTAACGATGCTCAGTTTGTGCGCCTCAATTTTTGCAAAATCAAGAATATCATCAATAATCCGCAACAGAGTCCGGCCGGAATTACGGATTACATTCAAATGATTGACTTGCTCCGGGTTTAGCCGGGTCGTTGCGAGTATCTCCGTCATACCTAGCACACCGTTCATCGGTGTGCGAATCTCGTGACTCATCGCGGCTAGAAAAGCCGATTTCGCTCTGTTGGCATTCTCCGCTTGCAGTCGCGCTTGCTCCAAATCCACTGCTTGCTTCTCCAATTGAACCGCCTGCTGCCGTGCAATCCAGTAATTTTCATGCTGCAACTTACCGTTGTGCACGGAAAAAATAAAATAAGCCAGTCCGATGATCAGCATTACCCAGCCGCTATCATCGGGAATAAATAACACGAGACTGATCAGGCTTGGCGCATAAACCAGCAATGCAAAGGCGAGCATGATGCGGATACGCGGTGAGGTTGCCGCGATACCCCCGGCAATAAAACCCACCGTAGAAATAATCGCTAGGATTGCCCCATTATCGATGACATCAATCGATAAAAAAATCCAGCTCAAAAAAACACCCCAAGTGAACGAGGTAGCAATATAAATCGCTGAAATTGACCATTCAATCCGGGATTGACTGCGTAAATGTAAACCGGTTACCTGTTTATAAATGACTAAACGCAGTATGGCTAAAGCCAAAAAAATCATAACGAAAACGACGCTATACGGCTGTGCGCCAAGTACAGGTGATGTCAATATAATGGCGCTGCAACATAGCACATAAAACATTCCCCCCCACCGCATGCGCCCTGCCATATCCTGATTGGTGCTGATACGTACCCGCTCAAGACTTGCCACCTCCGGATCCGACCAGAAACTTTTGGTATGCTTCAAAATGCGTTTATTCCTACGTCCAAATGACATCGACTCCACGATATTGCTATCGATAAGGGATTTAGAAATCAGAAAATTCAATATCAATTCATAAAATTAAAATGAAGTGATAAGACAAATATGAAAATGATCATCATAAAGAATAAATTAGTTTAGTTCCATCGGGAGCTTAATTTATTCGTCATTAAGCACATAGAAACTAGCCAAAAAGGACACTAATCGGTATGATGCGACCTGCAAGTCAATGGAGGTGTGGCCGAGCGGTTTAAGGCAGCAGTCTTGAAAACTGCCGTAGGGGTGACTCTACCGTGAGTTCGAATCTCACCGCCTCCGCCACCGATTCAGGATTCATGCTGTTGAAATCCTACGACATATAAATTTCCATCAATTGTCCCTGCCAAAAAATTTCAAGTTTTCCTGTTCGTTTTAAAAGCAATCGTAATTTGCGATTAAATCCGGTCTGGTGTTTCAGTATTATTGGCTACTGGAGCGGGCATTCGCTACTGGAATTAGTCCTGGTCTGAAGACGAGTGTTTCGGCAACAGGAAATTTCTGCTTCTTTAGCAATCGCCAATCCGCCTGCCCGTATATGTGTGATCTATTTCCATGGGTTCCGATTCAGGCATTTTCATTTTAATGATAGCGGAACCTTTATATTTGTCCGAGCTAAAAATAATTCTTCCCGCGCCATTCATTTTCAGCTCACCTTTGCACTTCATTTGCCATGAAGCATCATTATCGATAATTTTATAATCAAAAAATTCACAGGATTCATGCACAGCAATGGGCGGTTTTCCCTTGGTTTTATCATTGACGCAAATGACATCGGTATGGATAGGCATCGGCGTCATGATGTGCGGCATTATTGTCTGCGTGGTGACTTCCCATTTGCCTTTTGGAAATTGCTGAGCATGAGCGCTGAATGCAAACAATAAAATTGCGATTGATACACCATAATTAAGAAAATACTTCAATTCGCTTCCCTCATAACGCCGATAAGAAATGGCAAGGTCAGTATTGCAACAACACTTAAAAACTGCCCATGAAATCGCCTTTGCCGACATCCAGTCCGTTGTGCCGCAGAATCGCGTAAGCAGTAGTGACATGGAAGAAGAATTGCGGCAACCCATAGTTGATCAGGTAATTGTGCCCGATCATCTTTTTCTCTTTCGGTGTGCCCGGACGCAACACGATATCACGCGTTTCACTGCCTTCGAACTGCGTGGGTGTCAAACTTTCTATAAATGACAAAGTCTTAGCGATTCGCGCCTGTAAATCGGCAAAAGTCTGCTCATTATCTTCATAGGCTGGCACCTCAACTCCCGCTAACCGGGCTGATACACTTTTGGCGAAATCCGCAGCCACTTGCACTTGGCGGATCAAAGGAAACATATCAGGATATAGCCGGGCGTTCAGCAATACGGCCGGTTCAAATTTTTTCTCGGCGGCATAAGTTTCCGCTTTGGTCAGAATGGCACTTAAGCTGGTCAGCAGCTGTTTGAAAACGGGTACTGAGGTTTTGTACATATACGAAGTAGTCATAAAATATCCTTGTTAATAGTTGAGCGTAATGCCATGCGTGGTATTCAGTATCTCATGATTATGCGGGATTGCGTGCGAACAACAATGACACTATTGCTGATTACCAGTAAGCACAACTTAAAGCCAAGAAAATGAGAGTGTTCAGGTATGCTGTATAGTACCTAAACCAGCTGGTACTTCTTGATACTGTAGTTAACGCAAACCATGACGGACATTAAATCAGACGTATTTTTCCACCTTAACCAGCTGGTGATAGGCTCTAATAGTCCCTGGGCGATCAGCTACGGCTGCTTTGCTGACTGAGGGTAGCAAACGGAATGACTGTTTCTGCCTTTTCTCCATTCAAACACCGTATTTTCACGATGCTGTGGATTGCGACGTTGGTTTCGAATATCGGCACGTGGATGTTCAACGTCACTTCCGGCTGGGTCATGACCGGGTTATCCTCCTCGCCCGTTATGATATCGATGGTTCAAGCGGCAACAACTTTGCCGGTTTTTCTTTTTGCTCTTCCTGCCGGAGCATTGGGTGATCTTTTTGATCGCCGCAAACTGCTGATTTGGACACAAATCTTTCTAGCAGCCGTACTGTTGCTTTTTACCGCACTGTTATGGATAGGCAGCGTTAATGCCTGGACCTTGCTGTTGTTTACTTTTGTCATAGGTACCGGATCGGCTTTTGCAATGCCGGCATGGCAGGCTATCGTGCCGCGTCTTGTGCCTCGCGATGCATTGAGTTCCGCCATTGTGTTAAATGGCATCAGTATGAATATCGCCCGCGCCATCGGGCCGGCATTGGGCGGTTTTATTCTGGCCGCAGCCGGTGCCGTGGCGACGGCTTTTCTGGATGCCATTTCCTATCTTGCCGTCGCGGCAGCACTACTCTGGTGGCGCACGAGCACCGCCCAAGACAACGCATTGCCGCGCGAACGCTTGGCTGGTGCCATGCGTGCCGGTATCCGCTTTGCCTTTCATAGCAGGCCGCTACGCCACACCTTGATTCATGCGCTGGCTTTTTTCATGTGCGCATCTGCTTACTGGGCATTACTGCCGCTGATAGCGAAGGATACATTGCAAGGTGGCCCCAGCCTTTACGGTATTTTATTGACTGCATTGGGTATTGGCGCAGTATCTGGCGCATTTCTACTCCCTGTCATGAAAAAACATTTCAGTACAAACACAATCATGATAGTAGCAACAACGGTAACCACACTGAGCTCCCTGCTGTTTGCTTATGGCGGGCATGCGGTGATCGGCATGGTTGCGGGGTTTACAGGCGGCGTGTCATGGATCATGGCGGTTTCGTTGTTGAGTGTTTCCGCGCAAATGGCGCTGCCGGATTGGGTTCGTGCCCGTGGCCTCGCCATTTTTCAGATGGTGGTTTTTGGTGCTATGGCGGCGGGATCGCTCAGCTGGGGTCAGGTAACGGAAATGATTGGTTTGTCAAAAGCTTTGACCGCGTCAGGATTGTTAGCGCTGCTGCTGATTCCAATCACGGCGCGATTCAAACTCAATCTGGGCGAACACCATGACTATACGGCGTCCGGTCATTGGTCCGATCCCGCGCCGGTGATTCCTGTGTCGCACGATCATGGCCCCGTGCTGGTAACGCTGGAGTATCGTATCGACGATGCGGATCGCGCTGCTTTTTATTTGCTGATGCAGGAATTGGAGATAACCCGCCGCCGCGACGGCGCCATTCAATGGGGATTTTTCGAGGATGTCGAAGACCATGGACGATTCATCGAGATGTTTACGGTCGAATCCTGGGTTGCGCACTTGCGTCAGCATGCCCGTGTATCCGTGTCCGACAAGTTGCTGCAAAATAAAATTTTTGCCCTGCATCGCGGAGAAACCTCGCCGCATGTTACGCATGCGGTTGCACCGCATACCGGCGGACATCTGAAAACAATCCCCAAAACACATCACGATTTATGAAAGGGAAAACCACAGCATTATCTGAATTTTGGCAGTACAGTGAAGATGGAGCCGCAGTGGTTATTATTACTCGGGTTTCCCCCAGCAGAAAAATTTGAGTAATACCGGTTTTCATAGGGAAATGACAGAGCAATCACCGGCGCAAAACCGGTGATTGCTTGATCATACTAGGGTTTCGCTGGTTGCAACTTCAACATCATGGGTTGCAGACGCTTGATGGTGGAAGGCGCAAGCTGATCTTTCACTTGCAACGATTTGACCGCCGATGCCGGAGCGCAATTAGCCACCTCGACCAATTTCACCACCAACGGATTAAAAGTCACATCCACGCCGGTATAACTGCCGGCATCGTCACCGTCACGATCGCCACGGAATTTGAATTCCTTCACTGGCCCATTTGGCCCGCCGCCCTGACGATCATCGTTATGATCGGTGTCAATGTAATGCGCTGAGCTTTCCAAGGCGCTGACGATGCTGTCAATGCGCCAGCCAGAGGGAGCCGTATAGTACGTATCGTTGCGCTCACCTTCCGCAGTCGTCCAATCGCTCCGTGTTTCTTGCGCTTTCATCCAGAGCCGTAAGTTGACGCGCGTGCCTTGGATACTCCAGGTTGCTTTAGCCCAAACTTCTGGACCATGACCACCGAATTCCTTATCACCTCGGGTATGAGGAGGGGTGAACGATAAATAGGTATCGCGCGCATAAGTTTCGGTTTTTTCCCGGCATACCGGTGTCGCGGGCTGAATGACAGCAATGCTGGAAATAGGATGATTCTGCCATTCCAACGTGAGACGGTCACTGGCTTTGGACAAAGGAACACCGTTGGCGCCGAGGTTAAGGGTCATGTGATAGTGCGTCAATCGATCCAATTCGGGGGAGACATCCAGTGTTCTCGAGGTGTCATGCAACGTTACTTTGATCGGCGTGGTATCGAAATCGTAGCCAAAAAATTCCAGCTTGTTGCGGCGGCTTGGATCCAGCGCCATATCCACTGCGGCCGGCACTACATGGCACAGCGCCGGTTCAACTGGCGGCACTGCCTGATGCATCAAGCGCGCGCGAATCCTCACCAATGCCTGGCGCACGCGCGTACCGATGAAATCCACATTACAGCGTAACTCATCGCCAGTAGCGGCCACGCTGCGATTCAGCACATCCGAGACTTCATTGCGTACGGTGGACTGCGCATCGCTCGTCAGTTTCGCCGTAGTGTCTTGCAATACCGCTTGCCACGATGCGGAATTCCGGTCCAAGGCATCGATGGCGTTATCCAGCGTAGCAACGGTATCACCGGAAATATCACTGACTTTATCGGTCAACTTGTCGATTTTATCGCCGATGCTGCAACCCGAGATCAGAAGCGGCACAAATATCATGCTCCAGAGGAACAGTTTGTGGACTCGATGAGATTTCTTTGCGAAATGAAACAATGAGATTGTGGTTGCTGACATGCTGTTATTCTCCTTTATATTGTCGATAAACTCGCATTTCTATTGCACTGAATCAATATTGCCGATACCCCAATCACTATATAGCGATATCTCAAATTAAAGTCAAACGTGAATGACATTACCTAATTCTTTATCTTATTTAAACTTTTAACTGATCGTATTGATTCACGGTAAAAAAACGGCACTCATCGCAATGACTCCCGGATTGTAGGTTAAAGCAGTTTATGGTGCCTATTGCGTCGATTGCGCCATCTGAATCACCGGTTGCGCACCCGATTCCGATAACAACACGGTCATCATATTGGTGACTAGTACTGCCCGTTGATCGGGTGTCAGCGTGACGATTTTTTTATCTTCCAGATTCTTCAAGGCCACTTCGACCATACCGACTGCGCCATCAACCAGCTTCTGCCGGGCCTGCACCACCGCTTCCGCTTGTTGGCGCCGCAGCATGGCATTGGCGATTTCCGGCGCATAAGCCAAATGGGCGATTTTGGCTTCCTCTATCACAATCCCTGCCACTTCGACGTGTTGCTGTATAGAATCACGCAACAGCGCCGCAATGGCATCCAGATCGGTACGCAGGCTCTTGCGTTGCCCTCCTTCGGCAGCGTCATAAGCGTGGCTGCTGGCCACTTGCCGCACGGCGGATTCACTTTGAATTTGCAAGTAATTCAATGTGCTTTCAACATCGAACACAGCTCTGGCGGTATCCTGCACTCGCCAGGCAATCACGGCGGCAATTTCAATTGGACTGCCACGTTCGTCATTGACCTTCAGAACCGGTGTATTCCAGTTATTGATCCGTAAGGACACGCGAGTCCGGTTATAAAACGGATTCACCCAGAAAAAACCGCTCGCATTAACCGTTCCGGCATAGCTGCCGAAAAAAATCATGACCGCTGCCTGGTTGGGCTCGAGCGTGAATAACCCTTTGCAGCAGAAAAGCGCTACTGTAAGCAATGCTGCACCAGCTATCAATTTGATAGGACCACCTGGCGTGGCCACTAAAAAAACCGCGAACAATATCGCCGGTAGCAATACCATCAACATCAACCACCCGTTGGTACCGGAGATGATCTGCTCGTCTGTACCGATTACACTACTGCCCGATTTCTGATTCACATTCATCCCCTTTCAATGGTTCATTGCACACAATTAATTTGTTTCTGTGATATTCTCGAACCTATCCATTCCAACCAAAATCATTTCCGGCCATTGATATCTGCTAACATATCATTTTTTCGTAAAGAGTTATGCGATAAACATAACATCAAGCAATAAAAAATTTGCGCAATCCAATGAAATTAGAGGTAATGTATTAACCCTAAGAAATTGCACACTATTCACGTGTAGAAAAAACACTCTCTATCCGGTTTAACCACAGCATCTGGGCAAAGTAACTTTCAATACACTAAAATATTGCAGCTTATATCCGTTAACATCTGCTTGCATCAGCAACACATTAAAAATCAATAAAACGAGTATTTCCCTATGCGTTCAATTATCATTGGATTGTCTGTGATATTCTTTTCCTTATCGGCTTTCATTACGTATAAGGCCATGAATTTCCAGAGCTACACAGCTTCTTATTCTTATTTAAATAATCAATCGGATACGGTATTTACACCGCCGCCCATACCGGCGCCTCCAGTTGCAGCGCCCCCTGCGGCAGCGGAAACTTCGATCCAATCAGGTGGTGATTCGGAAGCCGATAAAGCTTTCGCTACAGAAATGCAAGAAGTCATCACGCAGCTTGAGAATAAAGTGGCGACGGCGGAAAATAAAATAGACGGTATTAAGACGACAAATCCAGATACTCAATCGCGCACCGTGACAGTATTCGGCGGCAAGATATTCCGTTCCGGCCAGGATGTAATATAAGATGTTGCCTATTCCGCGATTGAAAATCTAGTGCAGGAAATATCCGCATTTCCAAATAGCCGTATTCTCATCGAAGGTCATACCGACAATATACCGACTGGTAAATCCGGCAGTGACAATATGGATTTATCTTTGCGCCGCGCAAAGGCGATTGCCAATATATTGGTTTTACACGGCATACCGAAAGATCGGATATCGGTTACCGGTTACGGTGACACACGACCGATAACTTCCAATAATACCGAAGAAGGTAGAGCCAAAAACCGCAGAGTTGAAGTAAAACTTTTGCCGCAAGAGGGAGCTAATTAATGCACATGTACTCGCAGCACTTTAACCTCAACCGACTTCCATTCGAGAATGTACCGGATCCATTATTCTTTTATGATCATGGGGATCATGCCCGGATTCGTAAGCAAATATCCGGTTCACTGCTCAGTGGACGTGGCTTGATTGTTGTCACCGGTCCGATCGGATCCGGAAAAACAACGTTGAGTCAGATGATAAAGTCTGATTTTCCTGAAAATATCAAACTCATCTGGATGGCCGAACCGCCCGCGAATAGCTCGGATCTTTACTTATTTCTGGCGCAAGAGCTTGGAGTGCAGCCGACTTCGGCGGAAAAAACCTTCGTTATGCGGGATATCCGGAATGTATTGCTAAAAATCAATGCGGAAGGAAAAAAATGCTTAGTCATTATGGATGAATCCCATCTGATGACGGAAGATGTGATCAACGGTATTCGCTTACTCAACAATCTTGAAGAAGGATCCACCAAACTCATTCAGCTATTGCTTCTTGGTCAGGAAGAGCTGATGGAACAAATCAACCGGCCTGAGATGGCGCCCTTTAAACAGCGGATCGCCGCGCTGGAAACACTGGGAAAGATGAATGTCGACCGGGTGTTACAGTACATCAAACATCGCATTCATGTAGCAGGAGGAACACCTGAGCTCATTTCAGATACCGGATGGGAAGCACTCACGATCGCATTCGGTTCGGGAGGGACACCACGGACCATCAATTCACTCTGTGATCGATCGCTCAATGTTGCTTATGAGCGCAATAAAACCATGGTTGATGCTCAGGATGTGTATGAAGCTACTCAACGAATGGGTATGATAACCGACGTATTTCATTACATTATTTTACTCAACAACCGAGAAAGAAAGAATCAGGAAACACACTCGCCCGCAACCGGAACGGTCGCGCAAGAATCAACACCACCCGCAGTTGAGAAAGTTCAGACCGCTACGCATACTGTCAAAAAAAATGAACCGAAAGTAAATCCGGAAGCTAGCAATGAGCCTCCGAATATTTCTGAAGAAAAAGTCGAACTATCTGAACCCTCGTATGACGATATTGCAAAAGTGATCAAGGCTAAATACGATCAGAAAGGTTTGATGCTTTCCATGGCAGTCCTCGCTCTATCAATTACTGCATTTGTAGCCAGTATTTTTTTCTTTTGCCACCGCTCCGATTCTTCGGGAGTACTTGATTGCCTTCGTAACTTAATGGGTTTTTGATCAATTCTGTACGCATATCAGTCAGGATTGAATAAAACAAAGCCCGCTCGTGAAGCGGGCTTTGTTTATACCAGACCTAATTATTGAATTAAAGGTTGATTCGGCACTGCATTCACTGAATGAGTGAGTGATTCTACGAAAATTGCCTGAACATTAATCATATTTAAACATCCGAAATAATAATCATCGAGATCTTAGCGGCAAGTAAGCAAAAACATAAACCAGCACAGCAATGAGATAAAACCAAAGAAAAGTTCGTACAACGGAAAAGCGTTTCAGATTTTGCCTTGAATGTGCATCATGCTAGCTGGCGACGCGACTCTTGAGAGTCGATCTGACGTAACGGCAATTCAATTCGTGAGCTTTTTGTGAAGCAATCCATCTTTTGTATTGAGCTTTGCTTATGTTATATTTACAAAAAAAGTATTCAGGTTCCGAAGCAATTTACTTGCGACACAAAAATGGAGGAAATAAAGATGCAAAGAACTGCTTATAAATATCTACTGGTTTTTCTGTTTGGCAGTATTGGATTATCACTTTCGAGTTTAACATATGCGCAAAATCCCGAAATGGAACGGTATCAAGCTGCATTGATAGAGTTGAAAAACACTCAAAAACAATTAATGGAGAAGCTTACTGATGAAGATAAGGAAAACTTTATAACTTCTCAAAGGCATTGGAACAGGTTCAAAAACTCAGACTGTTTAAACCTTGGTGTTAATCCTCTATATTGTTTAGAATCAAGAACCAAAGAGAGAACTCAGCATCTTAAAGATTTTTTAAAAAACTTAAGTACTGAGAAATCTACATAGTTTCTGTTTTTTATAAATTTGCTCGATAAAACGCCTGTGCAATGCACAGGCCGTTTTCATTTCCGCAATGTTGTTCCTGCGATGCGGCGGAAATCTCGTTCATGATGTCTGTTACGCGTTTGACTGCGGTGACGACTTCATCCATCGTCTCGCCCGCTTCATCAACCAGGCGCGTGCCGACTTCCACTTTCGCTACCGAATCATTGATCAGTTCCTTGATTTCTTTTGCTGCTGTTGCGGAACGTTGCGCCAGTGTGCGCACTTCAGTGGCCACCACCGAAAATCCGCGGCCTTGCTCACCGGCACGCGCTGCCTCAACTGCAGCATTGAGTGCCAATATGTTGGTTTGGAAAGCGATACCGTCGATGACACTGATGATGTCGACAATTTTTTTCGAGCTTTCGTTGATCGAACTCATGGTCTGCACTACCTGACCAACTACCGCGCCTCCCCTCACCGCGACTTCGGAAGCGCCCGCAGCCAGTTGATTAGCCGGACGCACATTATCCGCATTTTGCTTGACGGTCGAAGTCAGTTCTTCCATTGAAGACGCGGTTTCCTCAAGACTGGATGCCTGCTATTCAGTTCGCTGGCTTAAGTCCGAATTGCCCGATGCGATCTCACCGGCGGATGTTTGGATCAGATTGGCGTCCACTCGCACTTTTCCTACCAGATCGATCAGATTATCATTCATGGCTTTCAACGCGTTGATCAAGCGGCCAAATCCATTAACCGTCGAATGAGGTTCGATTTTGGTGGATAAATCCCCTGCAGCAACAGCATTCGCAATCGCTTCGTTCAGCGGTTTTACAATACCGCGCAGCAGAATGTATCCCAGAGCACACGCCAGCAACACGCTCGAGCTGATCGTAGCAATCATAATCATGAAAATGGAGTTGTAATCGTTTACCGCGCTTTCATATTTTTCGCCCGCAACCTTACCTTGCAAGGTAATCATGCTGTAAATGGTTTCGTGCAAGCGGTAAAACAGCGGCTCCGCTTCGTCTTTAAGGTTTTTTGCCGCACCATCGAAATCACCGGCAATGGTCATTGCGAATATTTTATTGACTGCCGTTACATAGGCTGCATGCAATCGCAGTTTTTCTTGGGCGAGCTGCTCTTCCACGGTAGTTAATACAGTCGCCATGAATCTTGCCCAGATTTCCTCGGCGCGTTTAATCGTTTTAGCTGTTTCTTCCGATTTTTCTTTCGCAAATTCCGTGCTTTTTGTGCTAGCCGCGATGGTAACGTTCTTACGCACAGCTTCCCAAATATCATTAATCGTCGCCAAATCAACTGCCGTCACCGTGCGATCCTGATAAACCGTTCTCAATCCTTCGTTCGATTGTTTTATCCCATGTAAGCCTAGCACGCCGATACCAATCAGTATTACTGACAGAAGGCCGATCACAATGATCAGCTCCGTTTTCACTGACATATCTTTCAACATAAGAATCTCCTAAATTATTTCTACGTGAATGGCTTTATTTTGTACGCTCATTTTTCGTTTCAATCCAATGATCAAAATCACACCGGTTCGAATTAAAGTTTTTTGCCAACAGGGTTTTATTAAAGGCAGAAAACCTTGCAAATACATGGATATTCGTTCAGGAGCTAAGCTACTTTTATGCCTCATTTCACTCTTTCGGTATGCATAATCAAACGGACTTGCATAGTTTTTTTATCTTGAATTTTGATTAGCCATTAGAATAAATTATTCCAAAATCGCACGCCCCACATGATAAAATCCAAGCGGATTCTTGATTGTTCATCCAGCTAATCTGAAATATCAATTCTAGTTTTTTCTTCCATGATACAACTCACTATTAATGGACAACCACAGCAGTTTGAAGCGCCGATTAACGTTGCACAACTGATCGACCATCTGGCTTTGCACGGCAAGCGGATTGCCATCGAACGCAATGGCGAGATTGTCCCGCGCAGCCAGTTTCCGCAACAAATGCTGGTTCATGGGGATCAGCTGGAAGTTGTCGTCGCCGTCGGTGGCGGTTAAGTTCCACTACTCAATCACTACACATCGATATAAAAAGAATCTCATGGATAATTTAGTTATTGCCGGTAAAACCTATTCATCCCGGTTACTGGTCGGCACGGGTAAATACAAGGATTTCAACGAAACACGCGCGGCGGTTGAAGCGAGCGGCGCTGAAATCATTACCGTGGCGATCCGGCGCACGAATATCGGGCAAAATGCCGGTGAGCCCAATCTGCTGGATGTGCTACCGCCTTCCCAATATACCCTGCTACCCAATACCGCAGGTTGTTACACTCTCGACGATGCGGTGCGCACGTTGCGGCTGGCCCGTGAATTACTCGACGGTCACAGCCTGGTCAAGCTGGAAGTATTGGGTGATCCTAAAACGCTGTACCCGAACATGGTGGAAACGCTGAAAGCTGCGGAAATTCTCATCAAAGAGGATTTTCAGGTGATGGTGTATACCTCGGACGATCCGATCATCGCCAAGCAATTGGAAGACATGGGCTGTGTTGCCGTGATGCCGCTGGCTTCATTGATCGGTTCCGGCATGGGCATTCTGAATCCGTGGAATCTGCAAATCATTATCGACAATGCCAAAATCCCGGTGCTGGTCGATGCCGGTGTCGGCACTGCATCCGATGCTACCATCGCGATGGAACTTGGTTGTGACGGTGTTCTAATGAACACCGCGATTGCCGCAGCGCAACATCCGGTGTTAATGGCGTCGGCAATGCGTAAAGCTGTCGAAGCCGGACGCGAGGCCTATTTAGCCGGACGCATGGCGAAAAAGCTCTATATCGCCAGTCCAAGCTCGCCGACAGAAGGCGTCATTGCCCGCACTGAAAAAGCTCCCGGACAACCGGCAGGCGGCAAATCCGAATAACCATTCCGCTTTATATTGCCACGTCATTAATCCATGCCGCAGACCATCCGCAGCTTCGTCCTTCGTCAAGGGCGTGTTTCCAATGCGCAACGCCGCGCCTGTGAAACCTTGTTGCCGCAATATGGTATTCCATTTAGCGAAGACCTGCTCGATCTCAATCAGATTTTTGGCCGTGATGCGCCTAAAATTCTGGAAATCGGATTCGGCATGGGCGAAAGCACCGCAACCATTGCACAGTCACACCCGGAGAATGATTATCTGGGCATCGAAGTCCATACGCCCGGCGTGGGCAGTTTGCTGAATCAAATCGAGCAACTGGAATTGACCAATTTACGCATCATTCAGCATGACGCCGTAGCAGTCTTGCAGCATATGCTACCGGCCGCATGCCTGTATGGCGTTCATATTTTTTTCCCCGACCCATGGCCCAAAGCCAGGCACCATAAACGCAGACTAATCCAGCCGGATTTGGTCGCTTGTTTATGCAACCATCTGAAACCGGGAGGGTATATTCATGCGGCGACCGACTGGGAAGATTATGCTGAGCAAATATTGCATGTGCTGAGCCAGGAAACACAGCTCGGCAATACCGCAACAGACTATGCGCCACGGTCGGATTACCGGCCACTGACCAAGTTTGAGCAACGGGGAATTAAACTTGGTCATGGCGTATGGGATTTGATTTTTCAGAGAATTTGATTTTCTATCTACTGTTTCTGCAATAAGTATTTTTTGGCAGATAATTGGGCAATCTGTTTGCCCATTTCAGAACCAACTTTACCGGAATTGCGATAATGCACGCCATCGTAAATACGCGCACTGGCGACTTCCTGCATAAAATCGTCTAACTTCACCCAGCTACGCGCCACGCCACCCGCTGCTTTGCTGGTGGTCGTTAATAGCGGAGTCTGACCATCGCCGATTTCTGCTTGCAGTACCGTGCCCACTGCGCCGGAAACAATACAATGCGCGCACGGATATTCCGGATGCATCGGTGTATCGATAAACGGTATCCAAGATGGGTCTCGTTCAGTCGCTTCATTGCCGTCGATATCCGCATTTCGGATTGCGGTTACCGGCCGCCAAAAACCGTAGTGATATTTCGCATCGAATACGGCAATCAGCGCATCGTCCGAAGCCTGTGTTACTGCGGCAAACAAGCGCGCATTTTGTGTAATTTCTCTTCCGGACATGTTGGCGACCGAGCGTACGATGCCATGATAAATCGGTGGCATGACCTCTTCCCAAAACCGGGCGATTTCAGTTTTCTCAGCGCTTCGTTGCTGACTGTTTTTACTGCCCAGCGCTTTTACTTCGTTGAAATCGCGCGCCCATAATTCGCTCTCCAATCCCGGCGGCGGTCCTGGGCGAAATTGCGATGGCTGAGTCATTAACCAAGGTTTGCGGTACATCCATTGCGGTGCTTCGGGTAGCACGGTCGGTACATATACCCCGGCCTGTGTGTAAGGCCGGTAAGATTCACCGGCGGTTGCCCCATCGTCGATGCGTAGCGCCAAAACCGCTGCCGCCGCTTCCTCACCGACCGCAATACCACGTATTTTTGCTGATTCATCGGCGATGGCTGTCAGTGCCGCATGGTAAACGCTATCAATCTCTGTTTGCCGGGATGGCATGAGCTTTGTCAATGCTGTGCGGTTAGCTGCTGCTACCGCCGCTTCTATGGATGCGCCTGGCGCAGCTTGCAGTTTTACATCGCTGATTGGATAGCGTTGGGTAATTGCATTAACAGCTTCATATACGGATGTTTGTACAATCGCTAACGCTCGTTCGGCAGGAAGTGGTCCGATATTGGCATTGACAACGATATCGCCGGCGCGTTGATTCCAATCAGTCACCGCATCCGCGATGACATGGGGTGATGCCAGCATAATTAAAAACAATATTGCAGTACTTATACTCTGGAATTTATTCATTATTGACTTTATCTTTGCTTCTTAAGCTATTGTTAATCATTAGGTATTATAAAAAATATTTGTCGTACTCACAAATTAAAACACATGAGTTGGTTTCAAATTCCTTGGAGCTTATTAATATCGAAACCCCATTTCGTTGTTTCTTCGATACTTTCGATACCATCCGTGCCTTTCGACAGATCCAGAATTTCAACTGGAATATGCGCATTGGCACGCGTCGAAAAGAAAGTTTTGACGATCGGCGTGGTTAATTTTTTTGTGGATTGTTCCATCACCACGCCTAAGCGCCCGGATTTTAGTTTTAACAAGGTACCGCTTGGGTAAATACCGATGGTTTTCACAAAAGCTTGAAAAATAGCTTCGTCAAAATGACCGTCTTTCCAAGAAGCCATTTTGCGGATCGACTCGGCCGGAGACCAAGCCGGCTTGTAGCAACGATCCGACGAGATAGCGTCGTAAACGTCACAAACCGCTCCCATGCGTGCAAATAATGTCAACGCATCACCGGATAATTTTTCCGGATAACCCTTGCCGTCGACACGCTCGTGATGATGTAAGCACACATCCAAAGTCGTTTCGTGGACTTGATAACAAGACTTTAAAATTTCCCAGCCGCGCTCCGGGTGGCTTTTCATGACGGCAAATTCTTCATCCGTCAATTTTCCCGGTTTGTTCAGCACTTCGTTCGGAATCACCATTTTCCCGATATCGTGCAGCAATCCGGCTGTGCCTGCTTGTTTGATTTGCGCTTCATCCAGCCCCATCTGCCGTCCCAGCGCCACCATCAACATACAAACCGCGACCGAATGCATATAGGTATATTCATTGACATTCTTCAGCCGGATCAATGTGAGCAACGCATTCGGATTGCGCTCCATCGATTGATTGATCTCCTCCACCAGGGATTCCGCGCCTTCGATTTCAAGCGCTTTACCCATGCGCACATCACTGAACATCGAGGTGACTGCATCTTTGGTTTTTTTCTGAATCTTTTTAGCATTATCCAGCTCTTCTTCAACCGAAACGCGTGCAACCGGTTTCTTTACTGGTGGCGATGGGGGTGAAGGTGAAGATGATTCATCCGGGGCGATTTTAATTTCAGGAGTAACTTTATTGGCGGGTTTGAGGTTTTCCACCAGACCGGTTTCATCGGGAGCCACATCAAGCCCCTTGGCGGTATCGATCCATATTTCATCCAGATCGCAGCTGACAAGCTTATCTAAGTCTTTCTGCTGCGCCAGCTTAAACGATTTTCTCCAGAAAGGATGCTCCAGCCAATTGCCGCGGAGTTCATGGATATACATTCCCAGCCGGACTTCACTTGCTTGCACTTTTTTTATCATAAGGCTCAATATAAAAAGTAGAAAAGAAACCTATCCCACTAATATTCATGATACAAATCAATCGCCAATAATCATTTCGATTACTTCTGAATGCTCCGGTTCCGCAGATTAAGGAATCGAACTGTAGAATGGATTTTGCGTATTGTGCACTTTTTAGTGAGACGGTTAACGGTAGGATTGCAGGGCTTTTATAGGGGTATTCAATCCTTCATAGCGCCAAAGTGAAGCGGCACATCAGAAATACGCAATCTATTGCAAACAATCCACGCCTTTTCTCAAAGTGCGCCGCGCGTAATAAGCAAAGGTGACCGCACTGCGTTGGCCGCGCAGAATCCAATCTCGCGCTTCCCTGCCTAAAGCGGGATCTATCGGTTGGATTTTTCCGGCGGATGCCGCCAGCAACTGCATGCGTGCCGCCCGTTCAAAAGCCAGCGCCAAGATACAACCTTCTTCAATGCTGGAACTGGCGATCAACAAGCCGTGATGTGCCAGCAGCAAAGCATGTTTATTGCCGATGGATTGAGCAATCAATTCACCCTCTTCATTACCCACCGGCACGCCAGGCCACTTTGGCAGGAAGGCCACGTCGTCGTACAACACGCAATTATCCATATGCGAAATTTCCAGCTGCGCTTCGAGCATGCTGAGCGCGGCGGTATGCACGGCATGCGTATGGATGATGCATTGCACATCGGGCCGGGCGCGGTACAGCCAGGAATGAAAACGATTGGCCGGATTAGCCATGCCGTCACCCTGCAAAACTTCCAGATCTTCATTGACGAGTAACAAATTGCTCGCGCAGGTTTCGTCAAACCCGAAGCCCAGCCGTTGCGTCAAGTAAGTGCCCGGCTGCTCGCCGCGCGTGGTAATTTGCCCGGCCAAGCCGGAATCGTGACCGTTATCGAACAAAATCCGGCAAGTTAATGCCAGCTTTTGTGCCGGTGTGTAACTCGCGCCTTGCAAATGCTTGTCCATTTGCACAAAGGATTGTTGCATCAGTTGTTCTTTGCCTAAATTGAATGTGTCGTTACTCATGATTTTTCGCTGGATTCTTAAAATTCGTCGTGGTTGGAAATGAAGCGCTCGATGACGCGGCGGTCGCGTTTGGTTGGCCGTCCTTTGATATGGAATGGCGGCGGTTGTGCTTTTAAGCGAGCTGCCAGCAATTCTCGCTGTTGCTTGCTTTCTTCGGTTTCCCGGTACAGCTGCTGCGCCACTGTGGCAGATCCTCTTTTATTAGATAATCCCAATACTTCAATATCATATTGATAGTTATCAATGCGAATTGTCAGCATATCCCCTACTGCGAGAATTTTGGCAGGCTTTATCCGCTGGCCGTTCACCGTAACCCGGCCGCGGTCAATCGCTTCGGCCGCCAACGAACGCGTCTTAAAAAAACGCGCTGCAAACAGCCATTTATCAACACGATATTTCTCTATAGTATCATCTGATTGCATAATGAAGTTAATCTATCAGGTTAGTATCAATCTGGATCTTGTTTTGCAAAGTTTTATGTACCGGACATTGATTAGCAATTTCCAGCAATCGCGCTCGCTGTTGATCGCTCAGATTACCGCGCAATTGAATTGTGCGCGTAATGACATCAATTTGTGTTTTTTGCTTCTCACAACCGCTACAGTCTTCGGCGTGAACCCGGCTGTGATGCAGTTCCACAGTAATGTCTTGCAAGTCTATTTGCTTGTGGTTCGCATACATGCGCAGCGTCATCGAAGTGCAGCTACCCAGCGCAGCGAGTAATAACTCATAGGGGTTGAATCCAAGATCCGCGCCACCCAGTGCGATTGGCTCATCGCTGATCAGTCGGTGATGTGGTGTCAAAATCTCACGCGTAAATTTTTTATCGCATTCCCGCACGATCACACTACCCAGCTCAACGACTGGCTGTAGCGCACCGTCTGTTTTAACCGGAACTGGATCCGTTTTCAGGTAACGGCTGGCCCAGGCCGACAATACTTCCGCGACATAATGAGAATCTTCCGGATCGGATAGCAAATGATCGGCATGATCAAGGGAGACGAAACTTTTCGGATGTTTGGCCGCGGCAAAAATACGCCCCGCTTCATCAATAGAAACGACTTTGTCAACCGGTGAATGAAATATCAACAATGCCTTTTTTAGTGCACCGATATGTGCAACCGAATTATATTTCTCTAAATCATCAATAAATTGACGTTGGATCTTAAAGCTTCTTCCAGCTAACTCAACCTGTACGGACGGTTGATTCTGCAATTCCCTATAAGAATCGGCAAACAAGTGTTTGACATGCGCCGCTGTCGCCGGTGCGCCGATGGTGATCACTGCATTGACTTGCGGCAAGTCTTGCGCTACCGCGAGTACAGCAGCGCCGCCTAAGCTGTGTCCGATCAAAAGCGCGGGGGCAGCGTAATGTTGCTCCAGGTAGCGCGCAGCGGCTAACAAATCCTGTAGATTGGAAGAGAAATTGGTATTCGAGAAATCGCCTTGGCTATTACCAAGGCCGGTAAAATCGAAACGCAATACCGCAATGCCGCGATCCGCCAATGCGAGCGCAATCCGCGCAGCCGCGGGGTTATCTTTGGAGCAGGTAAAACAGTGAGCAAAGAGCGCGTACGATTTAATCGCGCCAGATGGCATTTCCAGCAAACCGGATAACGATTCGCCTTGCGCATTTTGAAATACTGCTTGGATACGCGGCATGGACTATTTACCTTATAGCAACCGATCAAACAGCACTCTTTCGAGCGGAATGCTGTGTGTAAATAGTACCAAAGTTTGACCCGGAAAATTCTTTTCTTCGCTGGAAAAGTAAGTTAATGCCGGATTAATTCGTGTTGGAAGTTTCCCGCAGTGAACTTGATTAAACCATCAGTTCGGTCCGTTTTGCTGTTCCCTGCGGCATGGGCAATACTTTATTCTTCTTAATCACCAGAATCTTATCGAATTGAAAGTCATCAACGGCATCAGTGGAAAGACCGCTGTCATTACACAGTAAATGGTCGATGGTCATTTTGGCAGCGGCAACCGTTTCGTTATCAACCGTCACTTTCGCCAAAATTTGCCGCAGAGCTGCCTTATCGATCGTAGAACCGGCTTTATCGACCGAATAATATTTTGAAACTTCGATACGATTGTTGAAAAGCACGGCCGCTTTTCCCCATACGACATTGTCATGATCAACGCCAATCACGGTATCGATAGCCCACACGATCATTTCACCGAACGTTTTACCAGCCGCCATTTGCGCCAACATATAATCGACTACTACCGCAATATTGGCTGGCGTAAAGGTGCTTCCGAGCAGATGCGTTACGACTTTGGTTGCATTCCGGGTATTGTGATGCGAGGCGGCTTTACCCCAATTCAGATTCGAAGCCGGGATGGGCGATAAAGTACTCATGAGTTCTGCGATCAGCTCTCCTTGCGTAGCGCCGGCGATCATCCGGTGCGTCAAGTAATCAACGACTAGGCATTTATCGCTAATCGACACGCGGTCGCCAACCAAATCGTGAACAAACTTGACTGCAAACTCATCCGGCTTCAAGTACGCTGCATACTGCCGATCAAAGAATAGAGAGCTTTCCGTCAGCGATTGCGCCAGACTTGCCAAGGATTGGCCGCTCTGCAACAGCGAGCCGAGAAACATCAGATTCGACGCGCCTGGCGCAGTCTTAAACATAGCCAGCATGAGTTGAAGAATGGAATTTTGTTGTTGAAGGGTAAGCGCCATAAGCTGATTTTCCAGGGTATGGGGTGCGTTAATTTTTTGTGCGATCATAGGGGTAAGGCAATTTGTGTTTTACTTAAAAAAGATTCATCAAAAACGGACAGAAATATCAACCATTCGCTTGGCTTACTCGGTTTATTGTTCATGAAAATGTAATCGTTAGCAATGCGGTAAATTGCCGCACTCGAGTAATAGCAGTAAGAACCATCCAGAAGTATCAATTTAATTTATGACATTATCATTACATATTCTCATCCTCGGTCACGGTGAAATGGGGCATGCAATGGAATATCTGCTCAAGGACCGGCACACATTTGCGATTTGGGAGCAATTTCCGCAAAGCAACTACCCTTACACTACGCTGGAACAAAGCGCGCCGCTTGCAGACATCGTATTGTTTTGCCTGCCCGTCAATCCGCACCGCGAAGTAACTCAACGCATCGCACCGTTACTGAAAAGAAACTGCTTATGCGTCAGCATCGCCAAGGGACTCGATGAATCCGGCAAAACCGCAGCGCAAATTTTTGCGGAAAACCTCCCTGCGCATCAACCATACGCCCTTCTTTATGGCCCGATGATTTCCGAGGAAATCCGCGCAGGCCGGTCCGCATTTGCGCAACTGGGCTGCCACGATCTTGCCGCATTTCATGTCATGCAAGCGGCTTTTAATCACACCAAGCTGTATATCGAGCACACGGTTGACATCGCCGGTATCAGCTGGGCGGTGATATTAAAAAATGTGTACGCGATGGCGTTCGGCATGGCCGATGAACTCCAGCTTGGTGATAACGTACGCGGCTATCTGGCAACGGCGGCTCTGCAAGAATTAAATCAAATCACGCAGGTCATGGGCGGTCAAGCCGGTAGCCCGTATCGCTTGGCGGGATTGGGGGATCTGATCACTACCGCTACCAGCGAAAGCTCGCACCATCATGAATTAGGCCGCAAACTGGCACGAGAAGAAACAGATGGTATTTCAGGCGAAGGTCCGCATACCCTCAAGATGATCAAACAGCACCGGCTGCTGAGTACAGAAAATTACCGGCTTTTTCAACTGATCGGCGAAATCGTGCAAAATCCGCGCAATGTCCGGTCAAAATTTGATGATTATTTCAAACAAACTTTTCAACACCCACCGCAGAACTAAACTTCAATACTCAATATCCGGCGAATTTCATCTGTTTTGAAACCCAATGCCATCGGACGCCGCACACCCGGCAGTACAACAATATCGTACAGCTCTTCAACCACGCCTTCCATGCGCAGCCAATGCACTACATCCCCCGTGCGCAAATCCACGATCTGAATGCCGCAGCGCGCTTCGGCATTACGTGATTTAAGATTCGCATCCAGCGCCAAGCCGCTGAAAGTTTTATTGTGACGTGGTTTGGAGATTCCAATTAAGGCGAAATCACCGTGAAAGCTGAGTCCGCGCATATAGCCGGGACAAAAACAAACCGGTTCAAACTGTCCCGTTTGCGGATCGACATAGCCAAAATCCCCGGTACCGGAATTGAGCAGCCATAACTTGCCGTTATGCCAACGCGGAGAATGCGGCATCGACAACCCGGAACACACGATCTCGTTAGTATTCACACTGATGACCACACCGCCGTCGGCACGATGCTCACGCCAGCCATCGGCGACATCGGAACGGCCAACCGCGGTGACATACGCCGGTTCACCATCCCGCATCGCCAAACCATTCAGGTGGCAGCGATCTTCCGCCGCCAGCTTGCTGATGAAGGCGGGTTGCCACAGCGGTTTAAAGCTATGTGCTTCGCTCAATGCCGCCAAGCAGCCAAACAACGTGTTGACGAACACCAACCGGCCATGACTATCCACGGCCATATCGTGGATATCCAGATCGCCGGTGGTGTAACCCACTTGCGGTACATACAGCCGGTCGTAACCATCCTGCTGCTGTCCAGGTTCGAAAACATTTTCAAAGCGCCAGATCTGATACAGACTGCTCATATACAAACCATTCGCAGTCGTGCACAGTCCCATGCAGCGGTTAAAACTGCGTTCAAACACTGAAAGCGCATTGTCGGGTTTCAAGCCGATAAAATACAGTTTGCCAATCTGGTATGTCGTCAGCGCGATAGAAATCTTTTGCTCCGCCAGCCACGACAGCAGTTGGCGTGAGGTTGTGATTTCCAGCGTTGCAGTGACCGGAATTTCGTTAGTAGCCATAAAAAGCGGAATGCTTCATTGAGTTAGTGCAAATCATGGGTATGCTGTGAAGCACGCGTTCATATCAAATCCATCGCCGCATTAACCCCGGTTAACAGCAGCGCCGCGTCTTGACTAGTCACATCATGGCTATCGGTTGCAACAGTTTTAGCTGCTGCCGTGCTGGCGGAACTATGACCGAATATCACGTAAGCCGCGCCAGAATTGAAAGCATCGCCGTTGGCCGAAGAAGCGCCAATGATCAAATCATCAAAACCATCGTTGTTGAGGTCTCCCGCGCTACTGACCGATTTGCCCAATGAATTACCCGCCGCCAATCCACTCAAGGCAAAGCCATCGGTATTGCTTAAATTGGATAAGTTCAGCGCAGCGCTAAAACCCGACGCTTTACCGAATACAACATACGCGGCGCCCGAATCCACACCATTCGCATCAGAACCAACAGCGCCGACCAGCACATCGGCGAATCCATCGCCATTAAAATCTCCAGCAGTGCTCACCGATCTACCGGCTTTATCGCCTTCCGCCACGCCTTCAAGACGGAAGCCATTACTGCCATCCAAACTGGACAAACTCAATGTAGCTTCAAAGCCATCAGCCTTGCCAAACACAACGTAAGCAGCACCGGATGCTTTACCATCGATGCCCGCGGACCGGGCGCCGATGATTACATCGTCAAATCCATCACCGTTGACATCCCCCGCATTGTCGATCGAATAACCTGCTTCATCCCCTTCTGCTGCGCCTTCCACACTGAAACCGTTACTGCCATCCAAAGCGGATAAATCCAGTATGGCGTCAAAACCCGATGATTTTCCAAAAATCACATAACTGGTGCCGCTTCCTCCGTAGTAGGAACCGACGATCAAGTCGTCAATACCATCACCGTTGATATCCCCGGCACTCACGCCATTGCCAAACTGCGCGCCATCTTCCAAGCCATTCATTTGGAAACCGTTACTGCCATCCAAGCTGGCTAAATCCAATTGCGCGTTGAAACCGGAAGTCTTGCCAAAAACAACATAGCTGTGTTCGCCAATTGGCGCGCCAATAATCAAATCGTCGATATGATCACCATTGACATCTCCCGCGCCGCTGACAGACCAGCCTAAAAGCTGATCGGCTTTATCAAGATGCATGCGGAAACCGTCACTGCCATTGAGATTCGATAATTCCATCGTCGCGCTGAAACCTGAAGATTTACCGAATACGACGTAGGTGTATCCCGTATCATTTTTTGGCACATCGGAGATCGGCGAGCCGATCAACAGATCATCAAAGCCGTCCCCATTGATGTCGCCGGCACTACTCACCGCATTACCTGCGGCATCCCCGCCTGCGACGCCGTTGAGGCGGAATCCGTTCGTGCCATTCAGGCTGGATAAAGAAATCGCTGCGTCAAAACCCGAAGCTTTACCAAATACCACAAAGCTGGCGCCTGAGTAGAAATCATCAAAATTATGCGGTGCGCCTACGATCAGGTCATCAAAGCCATCGCCATTGATATCACCCGCACTACCTACCGACTCGCCTGTATCATCACTGCCGATCACGCCATTTAACTTGAAACCATTTGCGCCATCAAGCCGCGACAGATCGATGACCGGATTGTCGAGCAGATTGTCTACCGCGGCCTTAGCCGCCGCAACCGTGGCCACATCCGGAGTAATCCCTGTGAGAATATGCTGAAGCGTTGCTAAGTCTGTCGCAGCACCAGCTTTTTCGATCGAGTAATAACGCGATACTTCAATGCGGTTATCAAATAGCGCTGCTGCATTACCCCAGACAGGATCCGCATGATCCATGCCATCCAGTACGCTTATAAGATCCGCGACCGTTGCGCCGAAAGTCTGCCCGGCAGCCATTTGTGCAAGGATATAATCGATCGCGCCGGTTTTGTTACTGGCTGACACCGTGTCTCCCGCCAGATGATCAATAATTTTTGCCGCATTCCCTGTGTTGTACGCTAATGCGGCTGCTCCCCAAACCGGGTCGGTTACCGGAAGGGCTGACAGTATGCCGGTTACATCGGCGATGACTTCGCTTTGCGTTGCTCCGGCAGCCATTTTTCCGGTAACGTAATCAATGGCTAGGGCTTTGCTCTCTGGAGTAGCGTTATCGCCGATCAAATCCTGAATAAAGGCGTCTGCAAACGCTTCCGGGGTCAGATCTGTTGCATAATTCTTGCCAAAAAATAATGTACTGCCCACCAAAGATTGAGCCAGATCGGCCACTGGTTGACCGGCCTCTACCTGGGTGACGAGTGCTTCCAGATAAATCGCGCCTGGAGCTGCATTGAACATAGCCTGTGTCAGTTGAAGAATTACAGTTTCTTGTTGAACGGGTAGCGCCATAATGTTAATTCCTTAAATTTATGCGGTACGGTGACCATGAATCAGGGCTGCGGCCACACTTGTGTGCCGTTAAAAATGATGGGCATATCACGATCGATCTGTGCGGCGGACGGTTTTACCGTCACCTGCAGGCCTGCTCCACAGGATTCTGGCAGCGGATTCGTTTCCAAATCCCGGTTGATCGTTAAATATACTGGGAAATCATAGGCGTGATCTCCCGGTGTGCCGTCGTACTTGGATCCAACAGCGGGAGTCCAGAAATTGACCGTATCTGTTCCGTTCATGCCGCTGATATTGGTTATCTTGCAAATATCAGTTACCGCTAAAGCAAATCGCACGGCCTTTGCGCAGGATTCCGGCACAAATAGCACCGCCTTCGACACGAATGGAATGCGTCCCCAAGCATACGATGCCACTGCATGGCCGCCGCCAAACCAAAATCCAATCGTATTTCCATTCGCATCGGTTTTTCGATCTTGCTCACTAAATAATGAGCGATCCTGCACAAATATGATTCCTCCCCAATTTTGCAGGAAATCGCTGAGCGGTCCGGCATGAGGATTGCCATTGGCTACGATGGAAGAATCGATCCCATCCGGTATGACAACACTCTGACCGATGACAGCGGCATCACCGCAACCATGCGTAATCACCATGTGATTATTCGATTGTTTACCTTCCGTAACTTGAGGCGGATCGATCACTGTATGTGCGAATGCATCGGGTTGAAAAGCTCCTAACAGCATAATTACGGGTAATACACTATGAATCGCTGATTTTATTGACATAGTAATAAGCGCCTCCAATGCGCTACAGTGGTGATTGGGTCGGACGTGGTGAAGTAGATCTGCGGGTAATTGGAGAAGAAAAGCAAAACCGAGGTGACGCGCTATTGATTCAAAAATTACCTTCCATGCAATGGCTTAAAATTATCAGGCGGAACCTTGCCATTAGCAATGCGGCAAATTGCCACACTTGAGTCCAGATATTCGTTGTCTCAAGGACGGGCATGTTTCAACGTCACGTCAAAAATAAGTTAGAATACGGCTTTTAAGAATTTTATCGGGAGTTCCTGAATGTCAATGGCTGACCGTGACGGTGTAATCTGGTATGACGGGAAAATGGTTCCCTGGCGGGATGCCAATACGCATGTGCTAACGCACACGTTGCATTATGGATTGGGTGTTTTTGAGGGATTGCGCGCGTATGAAACCGCGCAGGGCGCGGCGATTTTCCGGTTGCAGGAACATACCGATCGCTTATTTAATTCAGCGCATATTTTCATGATGAAAATACCGTACGACAAGGCCACGATCATGCAAGCGCAGCGCGATGTGGTGAAACAAAATAAACTGTCGTCCGCGTATATCCGTCCGATCGCGTTTTATGGCGCCGAGGCGATGGGGCTTTCCGCTCGAACGTTATCGGTGCATGTCGCCATCGCCGCTTGGTCATGGGGAACTTATCTGGGACCGGAAGCACTGGAAAACGGCATCCGCGTAAAAACTTCGTCTTTTACCCGGCATCACGTCAACATCAACATGTGCCGCGCCAAATCGGTCACCACCTACGCCAATTCGATCCTGGCCAACCAGGAAGTGGCGCTGAACGGTTACGACGAAGCCTTATTGCTGGATGTGGAAGGCTATGTGGCGGAAGGTTCGGGAGAAAATATTTTCATCGTCAAACAAGGCAAACTGTACACGCCGGACTTAACCTCCTGCCTGGAAGGCATTACGCGCGCTTCGATCATCGAATTAGCTGCGGAACTTGGTATTCCCGTGATCGAGAAACGCATTACGCGCGATGAAATTTATTGTGCCGATGAGGCATTCTTCACCGGCACCGCAGCTGAAATCACACCGATCCGCGAATTGGATAACCGTATCATCGGGCCGGGCAAACGCGGACCGGTTACCGCGCAGTTACAAACCCTATTCTTTGATTGCGTTAAAGGCCGGGCCAAAAATCACACCGATTGGCTCACTTTAGTTTAATACCGCTATTTGGAGTTATTTTCTATGAATCAACAAAGCAATAATAAAACCCGGGAAATCGAAGTTACCGCCGACGATCTGCCATTGCACTGTCCGACCCCGGCAATGCTGTTATGGAATTCCCACCCGCGTGTTTTCCTGCCCATCGAAGCTACCGGCGAAGCGCTGTGCCCATACTGCGGCACGCATTACACACTGAAAGGCGGCGCGGTTGCTGGGCATCACTAATGTAACCGGTTAATTTCTGCGGAAACTTGCGTTCCGATGATAAATTGTCATTAGATTAGTTACGATTTGTCGCGTTTTATCAACAACCTTTCTTCCGGATCGATTAGATTATGCAAGCCATTCCTCATGAAATTTTCAAGGCATATGATATTCGCGGCATCGTCGGCAAAACGATCACCGCTGAAAATGTCGAAAAAATCGGCCACGCCATCGGCTCCGAAGCACGCGCCAGGAATCTGACCGCCATCGCCATCGGTCGCGATGGCCGATTATCCGGAACCGAATTATCCCAAGCATTGGCGCGCGGCATCCGCAAAAGCGGCATCGATGTCGTCGATGTCGGCATGGTGGCGACACCGATGTTGTATTTCGCCGCGCACGAATTATGTCAATATTCCGGCGTGATGGTCACCGGCAGTCATAATCCGCCCGAATACAATGGCTTCAAAATCGTACTCGGCGGCCAGACCTTGGCGGCGGATACCATCCAAGCACTGCGCTTGCGCATCGAAAACAACAATCTGACCCACGGCTCGGGCAACTATTCCGAATACGCGATTGCCGATGCGTATCGCACGCGAATTACTGGCGATATCAAATTGGCCCGTCCGCTCAAAATCGTGGTCGATTGCGGCAACGGTGTGGCGGGTGCGTATGCACCGGCGCTCTATCGCGAATTGGGTTGCCAAGTGAACGAACTGTTCTGCGACGTGGACGGCACTTTTCCCAATCACCACCCCGATCCGTCGGTGCCCGAGAATTTGAACGATGTCATTCAAGCGTTAAAAACGACCGATGCGGAAATCGGCTTGGCATTTGATGGCGACGGCGACCGTCTCGGCATCGTCACCAAGGATGGCCATATCATCAACGCTGACCGCCAGCTGATGCTGTTTGCCGCCGATGTGCTGTCGCGCAATCCCGGCGGAAAAATCATTTTCGACGTGAAATGCACACGCAATCTGGCGCCATGGATCCGCCAGCACGGCGGCACGCCGGTCATGTGGAAAACCGGGCATTCGTTCATCAAATCCAAGCTCATCGAGGAAAAAGCTTTGTTAGCCGGAGAAATGAGCGGTCATTTGTTTTTTAAAGAACGCTGGTATGGTTTTGACGACGGTTTATACGCCGGTGCGCGGTTGCTGGAACTGCTAAGCCGTGAGAAAGACATCACCGCCACGCTGAAAAACCTGCCCGACAGCCTCAACACACCGGAATTGCAAGTACGCACGGCAGAAGGCGAAAATCACGCACTGATTGTGCAATTGCAAAAAAACGCCGTGTTCGATAACCCGCAGCAAGTTATCACCACCGACGGTCTGCGGGTGGAATACCCCGACGGTTTCGGCCTGGCGCGCGCTTCCAACACCACGCCGGTGGTGGTCTTGCGCTTTGAAGCCGATAATGACGCAGCCTTGAAACGTATCCAGGAAGATTTCCGCCGCAATATTCTGCAAGCCAAGCCCGATGCGCAATTGCCGTTTTAATCCGGAATAACATCCCGCAACCGATGCGCATTGCGATCGCACAAATAAATTGCACGGTTGGGGATATCAGCGGAAATGCCGCCAAAATTCTCGCCGCAGCGGAACACGCCAAGCAATCCGGCGCTGAACTGATCATCACACCCGAACTGGCGCTGTCCGGTTATCCTCCCGGCGATTGTCTATTACGTGAAAATTTTTGCCAATCGTGTGCCGCCGCCTTGGCTGGGCTGGTCAAGGCGATTAATGGCATCACTCTAATCGTAGGCCATCCGCACATTCAGGAAGGCAAGCTGTACAACGCCGCTTCGGTGATTCGCGATGGCGAAATCCTGCACACTTATTACAAGCGAATTCTCAGCACAAGGCCTTTCAACGAAACAATCTATTTCGATACCGGCGCCAAGCCTTGTGTATTTGAGCTGGCCGGCATTCAATTCGGCCTGGTAATCTGCGCCGATTTCTGGCTCGGCAATTTGATCGATACGATGGATCGCTCCACCTGCGATATCTTATTGGTGCTCAATGCATCGGCTTTTTATATCAACAAGCAAGTTTCGCGCTGCCAAACGACACACCGCTTCAGCAAGCAAACCGGTATTCCGGTGATTCATGTCAATCTGGTTGGCGGGCAGGATGAATTGGTTTTTGACGGCGCTTCGTTCGCCATGAACGGACAAGGCGAACTGACGCATCAACTGGACGAATTTGTTGAAACCATCGCAATCGTCGACATTCACGATCAACAACCGCTGCAAAGCAACCTGCCCGTTTCACCGGTAACGGCCGCCAGCGTGTATCAAGCCTTATGCTTGGGCGTGAAGGATTATGTGCGCAAAAATGGCTTCCCCGGTGTGATTCTGGGGCTCTCCGGCGGTGTCGATTCGGCATTGACGCTGGCGATTGCCGTCGATGCGCTGGGCGCGGACAAGGTAAAAACCGTCATGATGCCATCGCAGTACACTGCCAATATCAGCCGGGAAGACGCCAACGAAATGGTTGAATTACTGAGCGTTGAACACTATGAATGCAGCATTCAATCATTGTTCGAGCATTATTTATCCGCTGTCGAAAGTGATTTTGGGATTGCACCTGACGCCGCGGAAACAACAACCATGCCGGAAAATCTGCAAGCACGCATTCGCGGCACCTTGCTGATGGCACTATCCAACCAAACCGGCTCATTGGTGTTAACCACCGGCAACAAATCCGAAATGGCGGTCGGTTACTGCACGCTGTACGGCGATATGGCGGGTGGTTTCGCGGTTTTGAAGGACGTCAGCAAAACTCTGGTGTACCAATTGTGCGAATACCGCAACCGCATTAGCCACGTGATCCCTGAACGCATCATCACACGAGCACCATCCGCCGAGCTTCGCGCCAATCAAACCGACCAAGACAGCCTGCCGCCGTACGATATTCTGGACGCCATCATGGAAGCTTACGTGGAAAAGAACTGCTCACCGCAGGAAATCATCGCCATGAACTACAGCGAAGCGGACGTCACCAAAATTATCCGTCTGATTCATCTGAATGAATACAAAAGACGCCAATCCCCACCCGGCATCCGCATTACCCGGCGCGATTTCGACACGGCGTGGCACTACCCCATTACATCAAGCTACTCAGTCTGGTCGATTTCTTCCTCATAATTTAATAGCCGGGCGACTGATTTCCAGAATCAATGCATCGGCAATTGAAGCTAATTTGGCTTGCTTGAAATAATCAATAATCAGTAAGTATCAAACTTGCAGAGAAAAATTGAGTTATTGAGGGCTGAGTTAGGAAGGCGCAACGAAGAAATCAATGCACTTGAAATAAAGCTGATTTTTACAGACGCTAGGTAGTGCTTGAAAGCCGGGTTGGTTTGATTTTAGAGAAAGGTTTTTCTTAATGAATTTAGCAGATATCTCCAGCCTCGATACCATCCGTTGTTCGGGTGATGCCACTCCTGGCCGTAACAATTTTTTCATTGTGATAGTTTTATCTGAATGAGGATGCCCGTTCCAGAAATTCGCTCGATGTTGCGAGATATGGCGACGGAAAGTCTTTGTGCGTTTCGTCGGCAATTTTTTTCAGTGTTTGAATTGCGTCGATAACCAGGTTTCGTGCAGTTACAAAGTCTTCTTCATATACACTAATATTGGGGAATTCAGCTACCCTACCCACATATAGAATTTCTTCGTCGATTTCTTCTTTGCGTATCGTAATCGAATAGGCTTCAGGATCAAATTTCATTTCATGTGCTCCTTGATTGCGTTTTCGTGTTGTTTGACAAATTTGTATAGCTTTTTGATGTATGGACGTTTAACGGCTTCACCCTTATGATGACCACAATTATAGTTAGGATACTCAATTAATGATACGGCTGGGTGCCGTGCGATTTTATGGCCAGCACTGCCGCAGTTTTCTATCTGGAAGCCGAGAGCTAATAATAGATTGGTAAATTCTTTACAAGATGCATTGGCGCTAGTGGTTAGATCTTCGAGTTTTTTGAGGTGTTTTTCGAGTTCTGTCATAAATACAAATCTGGAGTAATGTTGCGAAGAAGCCTTAACTGGTCATCCGTTATTACTTTTGAACGTTATATCTGCGGCACAAAAGTTTTCAATTTACTAAAAATTCAATTCTCACAATATAAAAAGGAAAAATAATGCACAAAAAAATAATATTCTCAATTCTATTCCTGTGGAGTACTGTCGTTTCAGCAATCGATGTTGATTTCTCAAAATCTTTTGTAATTCCTGAAACGTCGGGTATCAACAATCTTACTATTGGCGGTATTGAGGCTATCGGCAATAGCTATAAGGTTGATTTCAATTTGCGCGAAGACTTATCACTTGCAATCACTAACGCAGAGAAATTAACAAGTGTTAGTGAACAATTAGAACAAAAATTAAGAAATACTATTTGGAAAGGAACCTATGTGATTTCTGATCTAGCTCTCGCAACAACACTACAATTGGTAGTTGTTCAGGATGGTTATGTAGGTGGTGAAATTACACATACAACCACGAATGGTTATCTCAAGACAAGAGTAACCGGTGACATTATCACTCAATATAAAGTCGTTAATGATTTCATAGATGAGGATAGGATCGACCCAAAAATTCTATCAAACTTGCCGATTAATACAGAAACTCGACAACTCATTAGAATTAAACGAATGAGAGCATTGGAATTTAAAAATGATTCAGCTGCTGGGTGGAGTGCTAACAGAGAATATCGCTTAATATTAGAGGATTCTGTGCTATCAGGTGTTGTTGGAATTCCTAATGACATATATGGTGTAGATGATGCAACAACAGGTAACGGAAGTATTTCCTTGGTTAAACAATGAGCAAAAAAACAGGAAGTTTTTAAAACGTATTTGAAATCAATTAACGCCTGATCAAGTCAGGCGTTTTTTTGTGTTTGAATCAAAAAAACTGCCGCCGTGCTGAAAAACCAATTAAAACGATGCCAATAAGCAACATGGCATAAGTTCCAGGCTCTGGAACAGCGGTGACTAAATCAGACATAATAAAGCCAGATAATCCAGGCTCTGGGGTAGAGAAGCTGAATTCATAACCAAGTGTCATTGACCATCCAGCAGGAAGAACAAGGCCAGTATAATAAAAAGCCGTTAACCCCGTGAAAGATCCATGAGAAGCGAGATTAGCACCGACACCTTCAATTAAAAATGATCCACCATATGTATTATCAGTTATTGTTGCAGAATATCCATCATCGCTCGTAACAGTGGTAGATCGCACATTGCCTTCAACATGCGTGAAATTCACAGAAGGAAAGATCTTATCGAGGGGAAAGTAAGCAATATGCGAAATGCTCAATTCGTGATCGGTATTATTTGTGAAAGTATCAGTATAAGCAGCATGCCCGGGCATAGGAAAAGTCACAGTTTCGCTAAATCGAACTCCTCCTGAAAGTATCCCGTTATCAAATAAATACACTTTATTGGGATTAGAAGTATCAGTAAAATTGATAGGGGGAATCGGACCTACGACAATTTCAAACGCAGCTTCAGATTCTGCGTGCGCCATAGTAAAAATAAAAAATAAAAGTGCTAATATTGCTTGTTTAAAAAAAGAATGTCGCAATTTAAATTCCATAATCACCTACCGTTCCTTCAGTTATTAAAAATAGCTGCAATTTTCTTGCAGAAAAAACTTCAAATTCAATAATTATAGATAAGGCTGCTCGCAATAAATAAATCTATTTGGGATTTATACCATAATCATTTAATTTCCAGAGCAAATTCCCATCGGAACTAGGCACATATTGCAGATCAACCCACAGGTCTTTAGTACCATCTGGGAAAGTATAATTAACATGTGGAATAGAAATATTAAGATTTGGTGCTACAGTAACCGCAGGTAATGAGCTTTCTTTAGAAAATACCACCCCTTCTGCTGTTGTTCCTGCTGCTGTTAAAACAAAATTATCATCATCAACAATAATAATCTTGCATTCGAAAAGACTGGAAGCAGAGACTGAAGAAGGCGTAGCTAAAATACGACAAAGATTTGTATTCGAATCAAAGAAAAAAGTTAAATAACCTGTATTAATGCAATCATCGCCTTGAAGTTTAATAGCAGTAAAAACCGAATCATGCTTTTCAATTTTTATTTTCTCGGTGTGCTTAACACCAGCAGGGCATTGATAATCATCAGAAGTCCATATTCCAGATATATCCACCGCATTAACATATGAGACGGGTAGAAAAAAGGCACAAAAAAATAAAAAAGGACTTCTGATTTTTTTCATAAAATTATCTCCGATAAATAAATAAGTAAATTGCGAAAAATAAGCATGCTAACAGTTTTCCTTTGAGCAAAAAAGAATCTGCGTATAAATTTCAGTTGTGAAATCAAATGAAAGGATAAGTTTGCGCATGAAAGCGTTGCAGGCCAATCATAAACATAAATCAACATAACTTATCGGTTCAACAAATATGGGGGAATCAGGAGAAAGTAAGACCAAATCAGGGCTCGGGCAGCATGCTCCTTGTGGGGCATATACCCTTCGCGCCGGTCGGCGGCGCGACCCTTGGGCTTTCAGCGGTTTAAAGTTACGGGGTTTTGTTCGGCAGAGGGAAAAGTCAGTTTTTACGCCGCTTGTGGATCATCCGTGATTAGTTTTCTGTTTGGTATCTGAATATCGCCGCTGACACACTTCCAGAAGTTTGAATGCTTGTTTGCCTCAATCAGTCCGGTTGATCGATGCGACAGCGGTCCGGTCGGTTGGAAGTATTCATTCACTTTGATATTGAGCACTTTTTCATACTTCCGGACAGTGCGCTTAGAATGCACGATGTACAGGTAGCCCCAGCCGTAATAGTGGCCAGTGAACAGCATGCCTAGTGCCGAGTTCAGTACGTCGATATCTTCGGAGTAATTGAGAATCGCGTTTGTGCGATTTGCATGAGTTGATTTTGTTCTGTCATTTGCGGCCGCCCTACTTTTTATATTCCAATGGTGTTTCCGGTTTTGAGTGACCTTGAAGAAACCATTTCAAGAAGTGACCGCAGTAATTTTATTTTCCGGTGTTTTTTCTGTTTTTTCCTGCTCAGTTGATGCAATCGATCCGACCGGATTTTCCAGCCAATCGGCTACCCGGGTATAGGTGAACATGGCCATTGCTGGCACTGCGAATACCAAAAAGATTGCTGCATACACCATTTTAGGAATGACGCACTTCGAATTTCAATAGGCTGACCAGTCGAGTAATACAGCGGAAAGCCTCCTTTGATTAAGCGGTACGGTTTCTTCACTGCATTTTTTCACCTTCTGGCTGGAGCAGTATTCTGTCCATTCATAGCTTTTTGTGCACTATCACTGATAGTGCAGGTCAATATGCCGATCATGGTTTATAAAACAAAAACTTATTCATGGAATTTAACGATAGAATTGATAGGATGATGTTACTTTCCGGTTTTGATGAGAGCAAGTTGCGATAAAGATTGTAATTGCTACTTTCATCTCCATTTATAAGATAATTTCAATTTTATGGGAGCAGGATATGCGTGCTTTTCTATCGCTCACGGTAATTCTCTATGCGCTTCTTTTAAGCGGCTGTGGTTACAATACGCTGCAAGCGACTGATGAACAGATTAAAGCCAGCTGGGCGGAAGTTCTGAATCAATATAAGCGCCGCGCTGACTTGGTTCCTAATTTGGTCAATACGGTTAAGGGATTTGCCGCGCAAGAAAAAGATGTGTTGTTAGGCGTTACGACTGCTCGCTCCAGAGTCGGCAGTATTCAAGCCACGCCGGAGCTGCTCAATAATCCCGAAGCTTTCGCCAAATTCCAGAACGCACAAGGCGAATTATCGAGTTCACTCGCTCGATTACTGGTCGTCACTGAGAACTATCCTGAGTTAAAGTCGGATGCAAATTTCCGCGATTTACAGGCACAGCTGGAAGGTACCGAGAACCGCATTACCGTGGCACGCAATCGTTATATCAAGGCGGTGCAGGAATACAATATCGTGGTGCGTTCTTTCCCTAGCAATCTCACGGCAATGATGTTCGGTTTTCAAACCAAACCCAGCTTCACCGTGGAAAATGAGCAAGAAATATCAGTAGCGCCCAGTGTGGATTTCGCTGCGCCCGCACCGGCGGGAAAATAAGCCAATATGATACTTGCCAGAATGATCCGGACGGGAATAACCGCATGGTTGCTCATAACCATGCTGCTGAGCGCGACGCTCGCTATGGCCGATGCAGCCATTCCTCCGCTCAAAGCACATATCAATGATCTGACCGCAACCCTCTCCGCCAGTGAAGTCATGCATCTGGAGCAAAAGTTACAGGCATTTGAGAAAACCAAAGGCAGTCAGATTGCGGTATTAATGATCCCGACTACGCAACCTGAGACCATCGAGCAATATTCCATACGCGTGGCGGAAGCATGGCAATTGGGACGTAAAGGCATAGACGATGGCATTCTATTGCTCATCGCCAAGAACGATCGCGCCTTGCGCATCGAAGTGGGTTACGGATTGGAAGGCGTGATACCGGACGCGATAGCCAAACGCATTATCGCGGATATTATGACGCCGCATTTCAAACTGGGGCATTTTGCTAACGGCATTGATGCCGGAATCGAGGCCATCATCCATCTGATTCAAGGCGAACCGTTGCCGCTTCCTAAAAACTCCCGAAACAGTAATAGCGCTGGGGGTGAACATTCTCCGGTCGAAAATTTTGTTTCCCTCCTGATCGGAGCGATGGTACTGGGAAGAGTTTTACAAGTTATGCTTGGACGCCTTGTCGGCGCAATGGTCACCGGTATTGGCGTGGGAATCATCGGATGGTTGTCTTTTGCGTCGTTGACAGCTGCCATTCTGATTGCGATCGCGGCATTTTTCATCAATCTCTTTTTGAATAGCGGCGGAGGAGTTTATCGAACCGGGCGTAGTGGCTGGTCAGATCGCAGTTACCGGCATGGCGGCTTTGATCGTGGCGGTTTCGGTGGTGGCGGTGGCTTTGGTGGCGGGGGCGGCGGTTTTGGCGGCGGTGGTGCATCGGGGAGGTGGTAAATGAATTTTGCACGCATCCTGCGCCACTTATTAACCGGGCAATTGACACAACGCCGCACATTCCCGGCCGTATCGCTTGCGGCGATCGAACAAGCGATTGTGCAATCGGAAATGACACATGGCGGTGAGATTTGTTTTGCCGTGGAAGCGGCGCTGAATACACTGCCGCTACTCAAAAACCAGACCGCCCGGGAGCGCGCGATTGAGGTGTTCTCACAAATGCGGGTTTGGGATACCGAGCACAATAACGGCGTGCTGATTTACTTGTTATTGGCCGATCGCACGGTGGAAATCATCGCCGACCGGGGTATTCATGTCAAAGTCCGGGATCAGGAATGGCAGAATATTTGCCGGATGATGGAATCGTCATTCCGGCAACGGCAATTCGAGGCTGGTGTTATCGCGGGTATTCATGCCGTCGGCATGCAGTTGCAGAAATATTTTCCATTCGATCCGGAAAAAGATACCAATGAACTCCCCAATAAACCCGCAGTACTTTAAAGCGGCTTGCGGCTGAGAGCGTTAGCCGTCGAATCAGCAAGCATGCAATGCTCATCGTCAAGATAGGAAATTCGCGATCGCGGCAAATTCCTCCACAGACAAATTCTCGGCGCGCAACCCCGAATCGATTCCCAAGGCGCTGAAATCAGCGGCCGTTAAGTGTTGTTGCAGTGTGTTGCGAAGTGTTTTGCGGCGCTGTGAAAATGCCGCGGTGACAATTTGTGAAAATAACGCTTCGTTCTTAACGATGCGCGCGGAAGAATCGCGTGGAGTCATGCGAACGATGGCCGATTCAACTTTGGGTACGGGGCGGAATGATTCCGGCGGGACACTGAAAACATATTCCATATCGAAACGGTACTGCAACATGACGGAGAGCCGCCCATAATCGGCGGTGGCGGGTGAACCGACCATGCGATCGACAACTTCCTTTTGCAGCATAAAATGCATATCCAGGATATGTTCTGCGAATTGGCTCAGATGAAACAGTAATGGTGTTGAAATGTTATAAGGTAAATTGCCGACAATGCGCAGTTTGCTGCCCAACGCGGAAAAATCAAATTTCAACGCATCGGCGGCATGAATGGTTAATTCTTCCTGCGCAAACACCTGATTCAATTGACTCACAATATCCCGGTCAATTTCGATCACGTGCAAATGATCCAGAGCCTGCAATAAAGGACGCGTCAGTGCACCCAACCCTGGGCCGATTTCAATAATCCGGTCACTTTTCTGCGGATAAATTTCGGCGACGATTTGCGCAATAATATGCTGATCGACCAGGAAATTCTGGCCAAAACGTTTACGCGGGTTATGACGCATGATGGAGAAATTGAGCTTGATTCTTTGCTAACTGCACAGCCATTTCAATCGCTGTCAGCAGGCTGCCCGGATTCGCCCGCCCTGTTCCAGCCAATTCCAAGGCAGTACCGTGATCAACCGACGTGCGAATAATGGGTAATCCCAAGGTAATATTCACACCACCGCCAAAACTGGCATGTTTCAGAACCGGCAAACCCTGATCGTGGTACATGGTGAATATACAATCGAATTGCTTCAATTGCGCCGGGTTGAACAAAGTATCCGCCGGTACCGGGCCAGTCAACTGCATGCCTTCGGCACGTAATTTATTCAATACTGGAATGATGACATCGATTTCTTCCCGGCCTAAGTGTCCCGATTCACCGGCATGCGGATTGAGCCCGGCAACGGCAATACGCGGATTTTCCAACATAAAGCGTGTGATTAGATCACGTTGAATGATGCGCAATTTGCTTTCGATTCTATCCGCCGTGATGGCCGCGGCCACATCTTTCAGCGGCAAATGTGTGGTTGCTAGGGTTACACGCATATTCCCACCTGCCAGCATCATCACAACGGGGCTATGCAGTAATTCGGATAAATATTCGGTATGCCCGGTGAAAGGAATACCGGCATCGTTGATCACGCCTTTATGCACGGGAGCAGTCACCATGCCGTCAAACTGACCGGATTGGCAAGCGGCAACCGCATGGCGAAGCGTTTCTAGCACATACGGCGAATTCGCCGGATTCAATGTGCCGGGAATTGCTGCTTGTGCCAAAGGCACATGCATCAGCTGCAAGCTACCGGCTTCATGCGGCGCTGACGGCGTTGTGGTGGCATCGATAAGTCTCAGCGGAAGCTTCAACTGCTTTGCTCGAGCCATGAGCAATTCGCCATCCGCAATGACAACTAAGCGGCACGATAACGGTTGTTGCGCGATTTGCACGCATAAATCGGGACCGATTCCTGCCGGTTCGCCGGGTGTCAGTGCGAGTGAGGGAATGAATTTAGTGTTCATGGTCGTCATCCAAACGGTATTCCACATAGGCTTGATCGCGCAGCTGCCGCAGCCATTCTTGCACCACAACATCGGCTTTACGTGAGCGTATCGCTTGCCTTGCAGTCTGACGGCGCCGGTCCAGGCTGATATCTTGCGAGCGGCGTTCCAGCACTTGGATTAAATGCCAACCAAATTGCGACCGGACCGGATCGCTCACTTGCCCCGGCAGCAACGCATTCATCGCCCGTTCAAAATCTGGCACGGTATCACCTGGCGAGAGCCAGCCGAGGTCGCCGCCGGAAGAAGCGCTGGTATCTTCAGAATACAGTTTCGCGACTTCTTCGAAGTTTTCTCCCTTATCCAGCCGCTCCTTAATCTGAAGAATCTTTTGCTTGCCATCGCTTTCCGAAGTCAGTTCATTAATTTTAATCAGTACATGGCGCGCATGCGTTTGGTCAATAATGACGGTCGGTGTTTCTTGTGCGCGCCTGCCGAGCAGCTTGAAAATGTGGAAACCGCTGGGGCTTTGCACCACCGGTGTCACATCGCCGGGTTGCAGCGGTTCCAGCAGCTCGGCGAAAGTTGGGCCCATTTGCGTGACTGGGCGCCATTCGATAATGCCACCGGTCTTGGCGTCGGCGGCATCGGAAAATTCCGCCGCGACCTGGGAAAAATCCACGCCCTGCTGAAGCTTATCGGACGCCAATTTTGCCCGCTCCGCTCTTTGCTGAACTTGACTCGGCGCGGTATTTTCCGGCACCAGAATCAAAATATGCGCAAGACGGTATTCATCTTGGCCTTCGGAAGTGGATTTTTGCGTCTGGAGGTAATTATCCACCTCCCCTTCGGTGACATTCACCTGATGCTTCACTTCCCGTTCCTTAAGCCGCGCCATGATCATTTCTTCGCGGATTTCATCGCGGAATTTGTTGTAACTGATACCGTCTTTTTCCAGTACTGCATGAAATTCCGGCAGAGATAATTTATTGTCCGCAGCTATCCGTTGTATGGTCTCGTCCAGTTCGCTTTCACCAACCGCCAGGCCAACTTCCTTGGCATGTTGTAATTGGATGTGTTTCATGACGACCGATTCCAGCACCTGATTTTCCAGGCTACGCTGATCCGGCAATTGCACGCCTTGTTGCTGCAAACGGCCAACCGCTGTCTTAACCGCATCGTCAAGCTCCTGGCGCGTAATCACATCTTCGTTCACCACGGCTACGATATGATCGATGGGTTTGGCAGCCGGAACGAACATCGACTCCTGAGCGGCAATGGGAGCCGATAGCAATACGATAAGCAGCAAGGGAATGCAAAAATAATTGCTTTTATGCATAAAATGACAACACTGGATAGATGCGATAGGAAAAATCAACGCTTAATGAACGCTGGTATAGCCGGGAATGCTTTGTTGCAGTACCTGCAACGGGTTATTGCCAAGTCCCATTAACCCTTTTAACTCAAGTTGCACAAAAAATGCGGTGGTGGTCGTTTGTGTCGCGGTCGTCAACCGTTGTAGTACAACCCGTAAGGCCCAGCAGCACGAGTTATATTCAAAACCGGCCAGACCGGCCAGAATTTTATCATCCAGCAATGAATAATTGACCCGGGTAACGCCGTGCCAATTTCCGCCCAACGGCCATTGCATTGAAGTATCGACTTGTTCCAATACACCGCGGGTAAACCGGTAGCCCAGATTGAGTACCTTGCCGGCTTCCGGCTGGTAACTGATACCAGTACGGACTTTCTCAATCCATAATTTGGATTCGTCCATCTGGACATTCGAGTCGGCACTGATGGTCGGTGTCAGGCGTCCGGATATCGCGGCAATGAAGTCCGACCGGCCGCTGGTGACTTGAGGCGGAAGCAATAAAACTCTAGGGTCGTTAAAATTGAATTGCTGGCCAACGGCAAGGCGCAATCGTTCGATACCCGTTTCCTGCTCCACGAATCGCGATGTCAACGCAGTTACGACACGATTGGCATCATTGATACGATCACCGCCGCTGAAACGGTTCTCGGTCAGTATTTGCGCAAAGCTGAAGTCATTGACGGCGGAGTCAAAATTAGGCAAGTAGCTTTGATTCCGATAAGGCGCGTAAACATAGAATAAGCGCGGTTCCAGCGTCTGAATAAATTTTGTATCCCATAGCTTTACTTGACGATCAAATGCAATGCCGCTATCCCAGCTGAAAATCGGTACGGTTCGGTCAAGGTTGTTGCTTTTACCTTCGACCGGCGCTGAATCAAGATTATAGTGCGTATAGTGCAACCCGAATTTGGGTGTGATAAAGCCGTATTCATTGCGCAATGGAACACTGACACTGGGATAAAAAACAAGGCGATTACCATCAGTGAGCGTCGGATGATAAAAATTCGTCCAGCTGCTTTTCATCTCGAAATCCATTTTGCCGACATTATATTTGACGGCATTCAAAGCAAAATGCGGCAATCGCTCGTAGGGAGAAACAAACCGTGCCAGCGGATCCTGGAGGGTTTGAAAGCGTTGTGCAAATCCGGTGAAATGCAATGCGCCGTCCTTGCCTAATCTACCGTTGTATGAAACACCGGCTTGTTGCGACAAGTTAGTCAAGCTGGTCTGGGCCAGGTTAGGGGTAAGCTCACGAAAGTACCGGTCGTCGGATACCTCGTTATAATTCATAAAACCTTGCCAGCCCCGGCCGATGTTTTGCGAATGTGTGTATAAAACGCCCCAGCGGGTTCGATTGGTATTAATGTCCATCGGCAGAATATCGAACAGTAAATGACCGTTCATGTTGTTATTGCCGAGATAACGCAGCTCGTTGCTTAACAAAAAACCACGCATTGTCATAATCCGCGGTGTTACCGTCGCATCGATATTGGGTGCGATATTCAAATAAATCGGCAACCCCATATCGAAGCCAGTTTTGGCGTTGTAGCCCGCGACAGGCGCCAGCAATCCGCTTTTACGCCGTCCGCTGTAGGAGAAATTTACCCACGGTGAATACAAAATCGGCACATCTTTAAACACAACGCTGACATGCTTTCCGGTAGCCACTTCTTGGTTGTTGTCGATTTCCAGCTCTGCCGCGCGTAGATACCAATCCCTTTTTCTTGGCGGGCAGGTGGTGTAGTTGGTCTCTTTAATCCGGTAGTGATCTTTGCCTTCAAAATACAAAATATCGCCAGCGCCGCGCCCTTTTCCTTGCTTCATAGAATAGCTCGGTTCGGTCAATTGACCGACTTCGGTTTTCATGTTGAGTTCGAGTTTTTTGCCTTGCAGAATTTCCTTAGGTCTTTCCAGACGGATATTCCCTTCAACTTCGGCATCTTCGGTCTGTTCGTAATATTTCACGCGGTCTGCCGTGAGGGTATTGTCACCTTGCTGCAGAACCGCATTGCCGGTTGCTTCGACTTCCTGTTTGTAATAACCGGTAATTCGATCGGCCTCGATGAACACAGGTTTTTTTTGCGGTTTGACGATGGGTTTAAGTGCGCTCTCAGGTTCACCTTCACCTTCAGTTCTGGGAACGACACAACTGCCCCAGCCGTTGAGCGGTAAAGCGAGGACTAATGCCAGGACAAATATACTCGGGATAGTAGGTAACTTCATTCTGGATTTAGTGTGCAATGCCTGTCTGTCTGATTCAATTATTCGCAATCCCTGATTACCGGATTCATCGCAAAATCCCACCGGCTTATTTATCCCAATAACTCAACATTGTACTATTTCTCGCAGCCGATGTTCTATCGAAAAATAGGGATTTTAAATTGTTCAGAAAATCAAAATTCAATCAACGTGCGCGGAACATGAAATAAACCGCACCCACCATACATAACGCGGCCCACAGATAATCCAGTTTTAACGGTTCTTTTAAATAAAACAGCGCAAATGGCACAAACACGGTCAACGTGATGACTTCCTGCAAAATTTTGAGTTGTGCGACCGTCAATACCGTGTAACCGATCCGGTTGGCCGGAACCTGCAGCATATATTCGAAGAAAGCGATGCCCCAGCTGACCAGGGCGGCAATGATCCACGGCTTGTGGTTCAATTCCTTCAAATGTGCATACCAAGCGAAGGTCATGAAAACGTTGCTCATGGTTAATAGCAGGATGGTATGCCCAATTTCGCGCATGACATTAAATTCCCAGATTCTGCCAAATAGCATCGACCCGCTGCTTGACCGCATCATCCATCGCAATCGGTGTGCCCCATTCCCGATTCGTCTCACCGGGAAATTTATTGGTCGCATCCAACCCCATCTTGCCGCCCAATCCGGAAATCGGACTGGCAAAATCCAGATAATCAATCGGCGTATTCTCAACCAGCAGCGTATCGCGCACCGGATCGACTCGAGTCGTGATTGCCCAGATCACTTCTTTCCAGTCGCGCACATTGATGTCGTCGTCGGTGACGATGATGAATTTGGTGTACATGAATTGACGCAGAAAGCTCCAAATACCAAACATCACGCGCTTACTGTGCCCGGCGTACTGCTTTTTCATGCTGACCACCGCCATGCGGTACGAGCACCCTTCCGGCGGCAGGTAAAAATCGGTAATTTCCGGGAATTGTTTCTGCAACAGTGGTACGAACACTTCGTTCAGCGCCACACCGAGAATGGCCGGTTCATCGGGCGGTTTGCCGGTATACGTGGAATGATAAATCGGATTGCGGCGCATCGTGATGCGGTCGATGGTAAAGACCGGGAAAGTTTCCTGTTCGTTATAGTAACCGGTGTGATCGCCATACGGCCCTTCCAGTGCGGTTTCTCCAGGATGAATCGCGCCTTCCAGCACGATTTCCGCGCTGGCTGGTACTTGTAGATCGTTGCCGATGCATTTCACCACTTCGGTTTTGGCACCGCGCAATAACCCCGCGAACTGATATTCGCTCAATGTATCCGGCACCGGCGTCACGGCACCAAGTATAGTCGCCGGGTCGGCACCCAAGGCGACCGCCAGTGGATACGGTTTGCCCGGATTCAACAGGCTAAATTCCCGGAAATCCAACGCCCCGCCGCGATGCGCCAGCCAGCGCATAATGACTTTATTCGGACCAATGACTTGCTGACGGTAAATACCTAAATTCTGCCGGGTTTTGTTTGGTCCTCGGGTCACCGTCAGACCCCATGTGATCAGCGGCGCAACATCGCCCGGCCAGCAGGTTTGAATCGGTATGCGGCTCAGATCGACATCATTGCCTTCCCAGACGATTTCCTGGCACGGCGCGCTGCTCAATTCCTTCGGCGCCATATTCAATACTTGCTTCAATAGCGGCAGTTTATCCCAGGCATCTTTCAGTCCTTTCGGCGGATCGGGTTCTTTCAGGTACGCCAATAATTTACCGACTTCGCGCAATGCTTCGACCGATTCCTGTCCCATGCCCAATGCCACTCGTTTCGGTGTGCCGAACAAATTGCCCAGCACCGGCATGCTGTGCCCTTTAGGGTTTTCGAATAATATGGCCGGGCCTTGCGCTTTCAGGACGCGGTCACAGATCTCAGTCATTTCCAATGTGGGATCGACTTCGGTCTGAATGCGCTTTAACTCGCCCATCGTTTCCAATTGCGCGATGAAATCACGCAGATCTTTATATTGCATGGATTAAATCCTTAATGCGGGAAAATGAGGAAATCGAGCGCGATCCCGGCAAACACCATCATTCCCACCCAATTATTATGCAAGAATGCTTTGAAGCACAGTGCCCGGTCACGATTACGAATCAAGGCATATTGGTATGCAATCAAACCGCATGCGGTTACCAATCCGGCGTAGTACGCCCAATTCATCTGCTGCATTTGCCCGATGATCAACATGATCGCAAGGAAACAGGCATGACACATCATCACGCCCAGCACATCAAAACGCCCAAAAGTAATCGCGGAAGTTTGGATACCGATTTTTAAATCGTCCGGTTTATCGACGATGGCATACTCGGTATCGTACGCAATCACCCAGAACAAATTGGCCAGCATCAGAATCCAGATAATTGGCGGCAAGCTATCGGTTTGCGCGGCAAAAGCCATCGGAATGCCAAAACTGAACGCAATCCCCAGATAAGCCTGCGGCATCGCAAAGAAACGCTTGGTGAACGGATAGCTTGCAGCCAGAAACAGTGCCGGTACCGAAAGCAGGATAGTCAGTTGATTCAGAGGTAGAATCAGCAGAAATGAACAAATACTTAATCCCGCCGCCAGCGATAGAGCTTCTTTAGAACTGACCCGGCCGGCCGCCATTGGACGGTTCTTGGTGCGCTCAACATGCGGATCGATTTTACGGTCGGCGTAGTCATTGATGACACAGCCCGCCGAGCGCATCAGCACGGTGCCTAGCACAAAAATGACCAGAATCTGTCCATCGGGCAATCCCTGCGCGGCAAACCATAAACCCCACAACATCGGCCACAACAGCAACAGAATACCAATCGGCTTGTCGAGCCGCATCAATTGCGCGTAAGTTTTGATTCGATCGGCTATGTTCATAATGGTAAATCCAGAATCGCCGGTAAAAATACTTCGGTTACTAAAATCGACTGTCCGTGCAACGTAAATAACGAACGCCGCGCCCATAGATTGGCCGGTTTCGAAGATAATCCGGCTAATCCGGCGCATGCGCGATCATACAAAAAATGGCCGCAACTGACTTTCTTAAATTCCAGCGGCGTACGCTTGATTCTGGGATTGGTAAACAAAACCGTTCCCAGCGATTTATTGCCCAATCCACTCAAACCCCGCCATGCGCCGCGCAGGTTTTTATGCGCCACCACAGAATGCGCGAATACTACCGGCGTATTCCCGCAGTATAGGTAAACTTCGCGCACCATAGCCAACTCACTGGCGCGCAACCCCATCACTGCCAATTCATCGCCGTAAATCCTGCTGAACGACTGAAATACGCGCTTTACGCGAAACTGTCCGCAGCGATCCTGGATGCGGCGCGTCAACGATCCTCGATCCTGTAACCAATTGCGTTGATGGTATGAAACAGAAGTCAGCGCGGAATGCCATGCCAGCGGATGGGCTTTGTTCATCGCGGCAAAGCTGCAAATTGAGATTGTTGCATGATAGAAATTCTTAACCTAATACCCGGCAAAGTCATACTGAGAATTGTTGGAACGGGATTATACAGCAGTCTTTAATAAACCATATCCGCATGATCCTGCCGCTGTTTCACAGGACGGCTGCCTTACATCAAGATATCATTGACCGGCTTTAATACTTCCGGCCGATCGGGGTCTTCAATTAACTCCAGCAAATTAATTTCGATATTCCGTGAAATCGCGGTCAATGGCAGATCATTTGGCTGCAAACCAAAGGGATCCTCAATTTCGTCGCCGATGGCATCCAACTCAAAAAATGCATAGGAAATCAGCAACACGACAATCGGCGTCAGTACACTGGTGGTCTCAACCAATCCAAACGGCAGAAAAATGCAATAAGAGGCGACGATACGGTGGATCAATACGGAATAACTGAACGGTAACGGAGTATTTTTAATACGCTCGCAGCCGCCCAAAATATGGGTAAATTCGTTGATCTGCGCATCCATCACTGGATGATTGAGTCCACTTAACCACTGTTGCTGGCGTGCGGCTGCAAGATCGCGGCTCAGTTGCTGCAAAATCGCTAACGGGCGGTGTGACGATTTGAGCACTTGAGCCAGGTCTTCCGGCGATAGAAATTTTTTGATTTCCTCCGCGGGATCTTCCTTGCGCAAGTGGCAACGTAATGCATGCGCATAGGCAATCACACGTTTGACAAATATTTCACGAAAATGCCGTACTGCTTCGGTATCGTGCGAGGATTCGATCAGAAAGCATGTTTGGCGGGCCAGAGTTCGCGAGGTGTTGACTAACGCTCCCCAAAGCTTACGTCCTTCCCAGAATTTATCGTACGAAGCGCTGTTGCGGAAACCCAGAAATATACCCAGCGCAACGCCAATCAGCAAAAAAGGAGTTGTCGTGAGCGTGTATGCTTGAATGTCATAGCGTAGCTCAACATAAGTAACGATCATCGCGGAAATAGTGACCGTGAGAATACGCGGCCACGTCACCATGAAACTACTGCCTCTGAAATGAAACAGCAGCCGTGTCCATGAGACTTTATCCTTAACAATCATGATAGTAATGATCCTTCGTTGTTTGATTCAATCTATTCATTTGATCTTAACCGGTAGAAGATGGCAGCGTATCGCTGCCGGTAATCCATGTGTATTCATACCCGCAAATATTCCGTTTTATCCCCCAACCACCGCTCAATATGCCGCTGCGCCAAATCCGGATGGCAATTAAGCATTTCTTCCGCTGCGGCTTGCGCAGCCGTGAGTAACTCGCCATCTTGCTCCAGATCGGCGAAACGCAGCATCGGCACACCGCTCTGCCGCGCCCCCAGGAATTCTCCCGGGCCGCGCAAGTTCAAATCCTGGCGCGCGATTTCAAAACCATCCGTATGCTCGAAAATGATTTTGAGCCGCTTACGGGCGATTTCGGATAGCGGTTGCTGAAACAGCAAAATACAGATACTGGTTTCCGATCCACGCCCGACACGGCCTCGCAACTGATGTAATTGCGATAACCCCATGCGCTCGGCGTTTTCGATCACCATCAACGATGCATTCGGCACGTCCACGCCAACTTCAATGACAGTCGTCGCCACCAGTAATTGGATTTCTCCTTGCTTAAACGTTGCCATCATCGCGGCTTTTTCCTGCGCCGGCAAGCGCCCATGTACTAACCCAATACGCAAATGCGGAAATAGCTTATTTAGGCTTTCGCAAGTTTCCAGCGCGGTTTGCAGTTGTAAAACTTCGGATTCCTCGATCAACGGACAAACCCAATAAACTTGCTTGCCTTGCTCGCAGGCATATTGTATGCGGGCAATAACTTCGTCACGGCGGTTATCGGCGATCAATTTGGTTACGACCGGCGACCGGCCCGGCGGCAATTCATCGATAACCGATACGTCCAAATCGGCGAAATAGCTCATCGACAACGTGCGTGGAATCGGCGTGGCGCTCATCATCAACTGGTGCGGCACCTGATCGGATTGCGCGCCTTTCATGCGTAACGCCAGGCGCTGATGTACACCGAAACGGTGCTGCTCGTCGATGATGGCCAAACCCAATCGATGAAATATCACTTGATCTTGGAACAGTGCGTGCGTACCGGCAGCCAGTTGCGCAGCACCGGATGCGATGTCATCCAGCACGGCTTGCTTTTGTTTCTTCTTTTGACTGCCGGACAACCAGACCACCTTGATCCCCAACGGCTCAAACCAACTGGTTAATTTCTGGAAATGCTGCTCGGCAAGAATTTCGGTCGGTGCCATGATCGCCGCCTGATACCCGTTTTCAATCGCCTGTAACGCAGCCAACGCGGCCACGATTGTTTTGCCGCTGCCGACATCACCTTGCAACAAGCGCTGCATCGGATAAGCAGATGCCAAGTCACGGCTGATTTCGGCGGAAACCCTGATTTGCGCGGTTGTCAGCGTAAAATTCAGTTGTGCGAGAAATTGCTGTTTCAAATTGTCTTTTTGCGCCAACGCTGGCGCGGAATGGCTGCGCCGTTGCCGGTAGTGCAAACGCATCGATAATTGCTGCGCCAGTAATTCATCGAATTTGACGCGCCGCCAGGCCGGATGCGTGCGTGTTTGCAGCGCTTCGATCGATACCTCAGGAGGCGGATTGTGCAAGCACATCAAGCTTTCCCGGAAATCCGCCAGCCGATACCTGCCGATAATGTGGTCAGGCACCGTTTCGGTCAGCATGTGCTGCCCATTCTGCAGAGCTTGTGCGATTAATTTGCCAAGAATTTTTTGCGTCAAACCCGCTGTCGTGGGATAAATCGGTGTCATCGTATCCGCCAGCGATTCTCCGTCACGGACAATACGGCATTTCGGGTGCACCATTTCGGCGCCGAAAAAACCGCTGCGAATCTCGCCCAATAACCGCACACGCTTTCCTACCGCATACGTTTTAATTTGACTGCCATAGAAATTCAGAAAGCGCATCACTAAAACACCGCTGTTGTCTTCAACCTGACAAACCAGTTGCCGTCTGGGACGAAAAACCACTTCATTATGAATAATAACGCCTTCAACCTGCACCGTTTGCCCTGGCGGTGCATCAGCGATGGGAAACAGATGTGTTTCATCTTCATAACGAATCGGCAGGTGCAAAATCAAATCCAGTTCGGTATCAATGCCCAAACGGGATAATTTTTCCTGCACCTGCGTGCTGGCAGTCACTGAGTGACTGATCAGCTTTGCAACACCATGACTGCATCCATTTCCACCAGCGCATCACGCGGTAGTGCTTTGACACCGACGGCGGCACGGGCCGGATAGGGCTGGGAAAAATGACTGGCCATGATTTCATTGACCAGCGCGAAATTGCCGAGATCGGTGAGATATATATTGAGTTTCACAATATCGTTCAATCCGCCGTCACTGGCTGCCGCGACTGCTTTCAGGTTGGAAAATACCTGTTGTATCTGCGCTTCAATCCCGTCCGCCATTCGCATGCTGACCGGATTTAGTCCGATCTGTCCTGACAGATAGATGGTATATCCTCCTCCCCGCACCCGCACTGCTTGCGAATAAGTACCGATGGCTTGTGGTGCATCGGCGGTATGGATGATTTGCTTGGTCATTTTTTCTCCTGATGAAATTGATTCCGTATTTTTTGTTATAGTTGGCGCCCGCGAATAACCTTAACCGCACTATTACGGTATGATGCAGTGAACTTGGGCACATTTCAACCAAGCCGGAATTTTAATCGAAACTTCATTTGAATTTTTCATGCTATGCAAAAACTGATTATCCAAGGGGGCGTGCCGCTACACGGCGAGATTTCCATTTCGGGCGCAAAAAATGCCGCGCTTCCGCTGTTGTGCGCTGCATTGCTCACTGGGGAATCGCTTAAAATCAATAATGTTCCGGCATTGCATGACATCACCACTATGTTGTCATTGCTCAAGCAAATGGGAACAGACATTTCCGGCAGCAATAACGAAGTTGTGCTTTCGGCCGCCACGCTGTCCCAGTTGATCGCACCGTATGAAATGGTCAAAACTATGCGCGCCGCCATTCTGGTGCTTGGTCCTTTGCTCGCGCGTGCTGGAGAAGCGGAGATTTCACTGCCCGGCGGCTGCGCCATCGGTTTGCGTCCGGTCGATCTGCATATCAAAGGTCTACAGGCCATGGGCGCGGAAATTCATATCCGGCATGGCTACATTCATGCAGTAGCCAAAAAACTACACGGTGCGCGCATCATTTTCGATATCGTGACCGTCACCGGAACGGAAAATTTGATGATGGCGGCAACGCTCGCCGAAGGAACGACTATTCTTGAAAATGCCGCGCGCGAACCGGAGATCATCGATCTGGCCAATTGCCTGAAAGCAATGGGGGCAAAGATTCAAGGCGCGGGTACTGACATCATCACGATTGAAGGTGTGCCGTCGCTGCATGGCGCGGAGCACACGGTCATGCCCGATCGTATTGAAACCGGCACTTTTCTGGTCGCGGCTACCGCCACCGGTGGCGAAATTCACTTAAAAAATACCGATGCGCATCTTCTCGATGCGGTTCTGGATAAATTGACCGAAGCCGGGGCACGGATCGATTCCAACGGAAACTGGATCAATCTTAAAATGCACGCGAAACCCAAATCGGTGAATGTGCGAACCGCTCCCTTCCCGGCTTTCCCGACCGATATGCAGGCGCAATTCATGTCGCTGAATTGCATTGCAGATGGTACCGCCATCATTACCGAAACCATTTTTGAAAACCGCCTGATGCATGTGCAGGAATTGAAACGCATGAACGCCAGCATCGAAGTCGAAGGCAACGCCGCCATCGTCACCGGCATTGCTCGCTTGGATGGCGCCAATGTGATGGCAACCGATCTACGCGCTTCGGCCAGTCTCGTGATTGCCGGATTGATTGCGCAAGGTGAAACTGTGATTGACCGTATCTACCACCTGGATCGCGGTTATGAAAATATTGAAGGTAAATTGTCCGCGCTTGGCGCGCAAATCCGCCGCATCCAATAAAAAAGGCTTTTGCCATCGCAAAAGCCTTTCATTCATTGCAACAAGTCTTAAACCGCGTACGCGGTCAATCTTTATTAGAATTTAGGTTGTTTGTAGCTGACAACCAAAGTCGCGATTTTCTTGTTCAACCCCATGACTGGAACAACCAGAATTTTTTTACCATCGACATCCGATCTAACCGAAATCTTTTGCAAATTCAGAATTTCTTTCGGAAATATTTCCGTGCCTTTTGCTTCTTCCAGACGTTTATCGGTGGAAACCAGCAATTGCCCATCTTCACCGATCAATACCACACGTTCGGTATCTTTCATTCTGACGATTTCACTCAGGTATTGATCGATCTGGTCAACATTGTTGCGGATTAATTCACCACGCACTGCCCAAGATAAAACTTGCCCGAAGCGTTCTTCTTCCTTCACGTATTGCTGATCGGCGTATTCTCGGGCTTGTTGTGTGATAATCGTGCGCTCGCTTTCAAGTTTCTTCGCCATATCGGATTCCACTTTGCTAACGGCGATCATTTTCCATGCAATGACGACGATAATCAGTCCGACCAATGCACCGGCATACTTTGCAGGCAATTGCATCGTCGGGATCTGTGCCATCCATTCGAACTTCGAATTGAATTGTGAGAATAAATTATCAGCTTTGGATTGTTGGTTTGGATTTTGTCTGTTGTAATCCGACATGAATAACTCCTTGTGTTATGGGTGGCAGAGGAAAACGCGAATTATCCACTAATACGTATGGAAGGAAAAGTAGCGAGTATCAATTAACTGAAATGATGGCGCGCTGTGTACCGGAAAATTGGCAAAAATCGCACCAGCACAAAATAACCGGTTGGGTATTTATGTTTTATAATGCCGCCTGATAATGTTTTGATCAGAAAACAAAGGAATAAAGAGCCACGTAATGAATAATGACCCCGCATTGCAACACGATGATACTAAAAAAACCTGGTCGGGCCGCTTCAATGAACCGGTTTCAGGGCTGGTGGAACGTTATACCGCGTCCGTGAGTTTTGACCAACGCTTGGCGGAATACGATATCCAGGGATCGTTGGCGCACGCGCAGATGCTGGCGGAACAGGGCATTATCAGCGACGCGGATTTAACCGCTATCCAGCAAGGCATGCAGCAAATCCGTGACGAAGTTCGCAGTCATCAATTTGTCTGGTTACAGGAACTTGAAGATGTTCACTTGAATATTGAAAAACGCCTGACCGCATTGGTTGGTGATGCCGGAAAACGGCTGCACACAGGCCGTTCACGTAATGATCAGGTAGCGACGGATATCCGCTTATTTTTACGTGCCGCAATCGACGAAATTATCAGCCTGATCAAGTCCATGCAACACGCATTGCTTAATCTGGCGGAACAGCATATCCATACGATCATGCCCGGCTTTACCCATCTGCAAGTGGCACAGCCGGTGTCGTTCGGCCATCACCTGATGGCGTATTTTGAAATGCTGAAACGCGACGTTGAACGTTTGGCCGATTGCCGTAAACGGGTGAATCAGCTGCCGCTCGGCGCCGCTGCACTGGCTGGCACGAGTTACCCGATCAGTCGCGAGCGGGTGGCGCAATTGCTCGATTTTGAAGCTGTTTGCCAGAATTCGCTGGACGCCGTCTCAGACCGAGATTTTGCGATCGAATTCAGTGCCTGTGCGGCGCTCATCATGACGCATTTGTCGCGTATGTCGGAAGAATTCATTTTATGGATGAATCCAGCGTTCGGTTTTATTCAATTGGCCGACCGTTTCTGCACTGGTTCTTCCATCATGCCGCAGAAAAAAAATCCGGACGTGCCGGAGCTGGTGCGCGGTAAAACCGGGCGCGTCAACGGACATCTGGTGGCGCTGCTAACGCTGATGAAAGCGCAACCGCTGGCGTACAACAAGGATAATCAGGAAGATAAAGAACCACTTTTTGATATTGTAGACACTTTGACCGATACACTGCGGATTTACGCCGACATGCTCGGCGGTGTCCGCGTTAATCAAGAGACGATGCGTGCATCGGCACTTCACGGTTATGCCACTGCCACGGATCTGGCCGATTATTTGGTCAAGAAAGGTATTCCCTTTCGCGATGCGCATGAAATCGTGGCCAAAGCAGTACAGTACGCGGAACAAAAAGGCTGCGATCTCAGTAAATTAGAATTGAACGAATTACAAACCTTCTCCGCGCAGATTGAAGCCGATATTTTCGCCGTATTGACGTTGGAAGGATCGATGAATAGCCGGAATCACACCGGTGGCACCGCACCGGAGCAAGTGCAGGCAGCGATTCAAAAAGCCAAGGCATGGTTGACGTGGAAGATGTAAAACATGCAGGTATGGCATGAAATCAGCGCACAAATTTCCGCCGTTACGAATGTTCATTTCACAGTAAAAGAATCACGCTCGATTGGCGGTGGCTGTATCAATCAGACGTATTGCATCACCGATGGTGCGCAGCGCTTTTTTGTCAAGCTTAATACACCTGGCAACCTTTCAATGTTCGAGGCTGAAGCCGCCGGTCTCATGGAGATTCATCGATCGGATACACTGCGGGTTCCTCTGCCTATTTGCTATGGGCAAAATGATCAAGCCACATGGCTGGTTTTAGAATATCTCGATTTAAATAGCGGTATGCGTGGCAAAGCAGCGGATTTAGGCAAGCAATTGGCCGCTATGCATCGCACAACCTCAAAACAATTCGGCTGGGTGCGCGACAACACCATTGGAAAAACCCCGCAAATCAATATGCCGTCCTCGGATTGGGTCAATTTCTGGCGTACGCAGCGATTGGGTTTTCAATTGGATCTGGCCAAAACCAATGGACATAATGGCAAGCTGCAAAAGCTGGGAGAGCAATTGTTGATTAATCTGGATAAATTTTTTTCCGATGCATCGCCGCTTCCCGCACTGCTGCATGGTGATCTCTGGAGCGGCAATTATGCTTATGACGGCAACGGAAATCCGGTATTATTTGATCCGGCGGTCTATTATGGCGACCGGGAAGCGGATATCGCCATGACCGAACTTTTCGGCGGTTTCCCTGCCGATTTTTATTCTGCTTACCGGTATGATTATCCATTGGATTCCGGTTATAATATTCGCAAATTGGTTTATAACCTCTATCACATTCTTAATCATTTGAATCTTTTTGGTAGCAGTTACCGGCATCAAACTGAACAAACGATCAATACGTTACTCGCTGAAATTCATTAATCAATACTGGACGCCCTATCCGCTTGGAGCCATGCAATTCAATTTTATCGATCTCATGAATTTTTCTCATTGCGATAACCGCTCATGACCAAATATGTCTTTGTGACTGGCGGTGTTGTTTCTTCCCTGGGCAAAGGAATTGCCGCTGCATCTCTGGGTGCTTTGCTGGAGTCGCGCGGGCTAAAAGTGACGATGCTCAAGCTGGATCCTTACATTAATGTGGATCCCGGTACCATGAGCCCGTTCCAGCATGGCGAAGTATTTGTAACGGAAGACGGCGCTGAAACCGACCTGGATCTAGGGCATTACGAGCGTTTTATCAGCACGCGCATGACGCGGCATAATAACTTCACCACCGGGCAAATCTACGAAAGCGTGATTCGCAAGGAGCGGCGCGGCGATTATCTTGGCGGCACGGTGCAAGTGATTCCGCATATCACCGATGAAATCAAGCGTTACATTCAGATGGGTGTTGGTGATGCACAAGTTGCAATTATTGAGATCGGCGGCACGGTCGGCGATATCGAGTCGCTGCCGTTTTTGGAAGCCATCCGGCAAATGGCGGTGCAAAATCCGCGCACGGATACCTGTTTTATTCACCTCACCCTGCTGCCTTATATCGGCTCGGCTGGTGAATTAAAAACCAAACCGACGCAGCATTCGGTCAAGGAATTACGCGAAATCGGTATTCAGCCGGATGTGTTGCTATGCCGCTCGGATCGCGAAGTACCGAAGGAAGAACGCAGAAAAATTGCGCTTTTTACTAATGTTCAAGAAGAAGCCGTTATCTCCGCCATCGATGTTGACAGTATCTACAAGATCCCAGGCTTGCTGCATGAGCAAATGCTCGATGAAATTATTTGCCACAAACTGAGTATTCTGGCAAAACCGGCTGATCTGAGCGTGTGGACGAAACTGGTGTATGCGTTGGAACATCCGAAGCATACCGTCACCATTGCTATTGTCGGCAAGTATGTCGATTTAACCGAATCCTACAAGTCGCTCTCCGAAGCTTTAATTCACGCGGGGATTCATACCAACAGCCGGATTAACATCGTCTATATCGATTCTGAAAATATCGAAAAAGAAGGTACGGATTGCTTGATCGACATGAATGCCATTCTGGTTCCCGGTGGTTTTGGCAAACGCGGCGTGGAAGGCAAAATTATGGCGATCAATTTTGCCCGTACCCACCGCATTCCGTATTTGGGAATTTGTCTGGGCATGCAATTGGCGGTGATCGAATATGCACGTAACAAAACCGGCATGAAAGGCGCGCACAGCACTGAATTTAATCCTGACACCCCCTACCCGGTCATTGGTTTGATCACCGAATGGCGGACTCGCGACGGACAAATCGAAGTGCGCGATGAGAATTCCGATATCGGCGGCAGCATGCGCTTGGGCGGACAGGAATGTGTTTTGAAGAAGGATTCGCTGGCCTGGAAAGCCTATGGTGCGGATACCATTAGCGAGCGTCACCGCCATCGCTACGAAGTCAACAGTTTTTATATTCCAAAATTGGAAAAAGCTGGGCTCTGCATCAGCGGTTTTTCCAAGGAAGAGAATTTGTGTGAAATGATAGAACTTCCAGAAATTGATCATCCCTGGTTTCTCGGCTGTCAATTTCATCCGGAATTCACCTCCACCCCCCGGCTAGGTCACCCGCTGTTCAAGTCCTATGTTCAGGCTGCGATTCATTTTGCCCATGGGCATCAGCACGCCGGAGATGAAAAAATACATGCTGTACGGAGCAATTAATTCAACAGAGAATTGCAGGCAGCAAAGCCAAAAATACTAGAAATCACCGCCAGTCATACCAAAGATAAAGAAACAACAATCACTTAACAACAGGGAAAACGTAGCATGAGCGCAATAGTAGATGTCATCGCCCGCGAGATTCTGGATTCTCGCGGTAATCCAACCATTGAAGCGGATGTATTGCTGGAATCCGGTGTGCTGGGACGCGCCTCGGTTCCTTCCGGCGCATCCGTCGGCACCCGAGAGGCGGTGGAATTACGCGATGGCGATGCGCAGCGCTACTCCGGCAAAGGCGTGCTGAAAGCCGTGGAAAATGTGAATACCGAAATTTCCGAAACACTCATGGGATTGGACGCCGTCGACCAAAGTTTCATCGATCAAGAACTGATCAATCTGGATGGCACCGAAAACAAATCCAGACTTGGCGCCAATGCAATTCTCGCAGTATCCCTCGCGGTTGCCAAAGCGGCTGCGGAAGAATCCGGTTTGCCACTATACCGTTACCTTGGTGGCGCGGCTTCGATGTCGATGCCGGTGCCGATGATGAACTTGATCAATGGCGGCGCGCATGCCAACAACAATATCAATATGCAGGAATTCATGATCGTTCCGCTGGGAATTGCCAATTTTCGCGATGCGATCCGCTGCGGTGCGGAAGTTTTCAGCACGTTAAAGAAACTCATCAACGACAAAGGCATGCCCACAACCGTCGGCGATGAAGGCGGATTTGCTCCCAATCTGGAAAGCAATGAAGCCGCTTTGCAATTGATCGTGCAAGCCATCGATCAAGCAGGGTATCAACCGGGAAGAGATGTTGCTATCGGTATAGACTGCGCCAGTTCGGAATTTTATCACGATGGTAAATACCATTTAGGATCTGAGGGCTTGCAGCTGACATCCGCGCAGTTTACGGATTACTTGGCATCGTGGGTGGATAAATACCCGATTATCACGATCGAAGACGGTATGAGCGAACTTGATTGGAACGGTTGGGAACTACTGACCGAGAAATTAGGTAAATCAATCCAATTGGTCGGTGACGATATCTTCGTTACCAATACCCGAATTCTGCAGGAAGGCATTAAACGCAATATCGCCAATTCCATCCTGATCAAAGTGAACCAGATCGGCACCTTAACTGAAACCTTTGCCGCGATTGAGATGGCGAAATGCGCCGGTTACACAGCAGTCATTTCGCACCGTTCCGGCGAAACCGAAGATACCACCATCGCTGACATTGCGGTCGCTACAAATGCTCTACAAATTAAAACCGGCTCACTGTCCCGTTCCGATCGCCTCGCAAAATACAATCAACTGTTGCGGATTGAAGAGGACTTGGGAGATTCGGTCAGCTACGCCGGCCGGAGAGCATTTTACCAACTCAAATAATGAAGTTATTGAGTTTCCTCCTGCTCGTCGCCATTGCCGCGATGCAATATCCATTATGGCTTGGAAAAGCAAGCTGGCTGAGGGTGTGGCAAGTGGATCAGGAGGTCATTGCGGCACGAGCGGAAAATTTAAAGTTGCAAAATCGTAACAACATGCTCGAAGCAGAAGTCAACGATCTGAAGCGAGGACTTGAAGCAATTGAAGAACGTGCCCGAAGCGATTTGGGCATGATCAAAGACGGCGAGATTCTCTTTCAGATCGTCAGAAATACCCAGCCTCAATCCACGCAATCCAATCCTGCGCAATAAATTTCCGCGAACTCTTAAGAAATTTGCGCACCTAAAACCAAGCCGGGCAGCTGCATCAATTCGTTTGCAACCACCCGGCTTAAGCAGAAAATTTTAACTACAATTTGCTTGAAAAATGATCAGAAATTCATATATCAATACCAGTCTTGTTTTGTATTCGATAAACACCAAGGAGTAAAAGAATGAAAAGAATTCTTCTTTTTTTAGCCACTAATTTGGCCATTGTTGTTGTGCTAAGCATCACCTTGCGTTTGCTTGGCGTTGAAAAAATCCTCGATGCGCAAGGGACCGGCCTGAATATCAACTCCCTGCTGATATTCGCAGCGGTATTCGGTTTTGGTGGCTCGTTTATGTCGCTTGCTTTGTCCAAATGGACTGCGAAACGCTTTACTGGCGCTCAAGTGATCGAAATGCCGCGAAATGCACATGAGCATTGGCTGGTCACCACAGTGCAACGGCAGGCTGCTGCGGCTGGAATCGGTATGCCGGAAGTCGCTATTTACGATGCGCCGGATGTCAATGCATTCGCCACCGGTATGTCGCGCAATGATGCGCTGGTCGCGGTGAGCACCGGTCTTCTCAACACCATGAGCCAGGATGAAGCCGAAGCAGTGTTGGCGCATGAAGTCAGTCATATTGCCAACGGTGATATGGTAACCCTGGCCTTGATCCAAGGTGTCGTTAACACATTTGTCATTTTCCTATCGCGCGTCATCGGTCACACCGTCGATCGTGTCATATTCAAAACAGAAGAAGGTCATGGCCCCGCTTTCTGGATTACCAACATCGTTGCCGAAATCGTGCTCGGTGTGTTGGCCAGTATTATCGTCATGTGGTTCAGCCGTCAGCGTGAATTTCGCGCCGATGCAGGTGGCGCCAGTCTGGCTGGAAGAGCAAAAATGATTGCCGCGCTTCGCCGCCTGCAATTAGTGCATGAACAAGCGCACTTACCCAATCAACTCGCTGCTTTTGGTATTTCCGGCGGTAGTAACGGATTCTCGCGCTTATTTATGTCGCACCCACCGCTGGAAGAAAGAATCGCAGCGCTCGAGGCGCAGCACTAGAATTGTAGCCTAGACGTCTCTGTCACTCACGGCAAAACGCCGTACCGGTAGACTGGTACGGCGTTTTGCTTTTATGGTGCCGGGTAACGATATAAAACTGCGTTACCTAGTGCGGCCAACTATGAATCAATAGGATGTTTCACGCGAAAAATCTTGCCAGATAAAGGGAGGATTAACCGATGGTTTGGTTGGAATAAAGAAGGTTGCGGCATCCAGCACACCTATCAAACTGCGGCCGACCGTATGCATGATACCCATTCCCAACCCGATGGTAATACCATAAGCTGGTCCTTCTTTTTGGCTGGTCAAAATAATATTCTTCGGCAGCTCCACCCAACCAGTCACTGCATTCGCTACACCGCTGGCAAATTTCTCGGCTGAATTATTAACATAGCTGTCAGATGCAATCACTTGAGACGAGAAAAGAAATAGTATTGAAAACACCCAAGACAGTTTAACAATGCTTCTCATCAAAGAATCTCCTTTATACAGTTTTATAATTAAATTTCTGTTTCTAACAAAGAAATGGCAGAAATATAGCGAAAGTTTACATTGTCATATTTAAACCGACAATTTTAATTTAGCAGAAATTACGGAATAAAATCGGGTAAACAGCAAGGTCTGCCGTATTCGCTCGTCGCCTCATACTGCAAAATATTCGCTAATGTTCATTTTCCTTTGATGATCCCGCTTCTGGCGGACATTCGCCGACAATTCCTCATCTTGCCGCAAGAAGAAAGCTTTTACAATGATTGCTACAGCAATCCAGTTATTATAAATTTACCCTATTAAATCAATGAATTTATTTTAATATTTCATACTTTGTGTAAGAATAGTATGACAAGTCACTCTGTTAAAAATATTTTGATAAAATCAGCGTACAAATCTTCTGGTATTAATAAATCCCTGCCGGATAATCATTCAGATTGATAAATCTATTTTAGAGGATGGGTGTTTTATGCAAAAAGGAAATGACACTTTGCAGATAGGAACCGTGAATTTCAAAACCATGTCAGCTCTTGTCAATTTGTTGAGTTTAAAATGCGCCAATAAAGAAAAATTCTTTTATCACTGCACAAAAAATTTCCTGCTAATCATGCTCATGAGTGTTGCTTTGTTATCGATGCAAAAAGCATTTGCATGGGATGTATCCGTTAAGCCGATTTCCGATAAGCTCGTATTAAAAACGAATGACACGCGATGGATCCGCTTAGGCGCGGGTTATCGCGGCACAGGATTGTGGACAGAAAACCTCAATGGCAATTTAAGCAGTGGTCATTACAGCAACGACAATGCGCGTCTTTATTTAAACGGTCAAATCAATCAGCATCTCAAGTTTGAAGTCAATACCGAGTGTTTCTTCTGTAACAATACCGCCACTGGCGAAAACCCCAGGATGTCTTATAACATTCTGGATGCGATAGCAAAATTTGAATATAACCGGTACTTTAATATCTGGGGCGGGCGTATGCTGGCGCCTACGGAACGGGGAGAATTAAGCGGTCCTTTTTTTCAGGCTACGCATGATGCATTTAAAACTCCGTTCTTCTCTCAAGATTTCAGTGTTAAATTCGGCGAAGGCGGTGCAGGCCGTTATGGCCGTGACGATGGCGTAACTTTCTGGGGTAATGCAGCACCTGGCTTCGTACCTGGAACGCTTGGTTACGCTATGGGAGTTTTCCGCGGTTTGGAGTCATCGCATACATCAGGACCCAATTCGAGCGGTACAGTCCTTACAGCCGCGCGCGTTACCTATAACTTTTTGAATCCGGAAAAAAATCCCGGTTACTATACTTCCAGCACGTATTATGGCAAAGCCGGAGATATTTTAGCGGTGGCATTCGGCATGTCATATCAAAAGAATGGCGCCGGATCTTCTGTGCATCGCAGTGATTTTCTTGGTTTTGTAGGCGATGCGTTATTTGAGAAAGTGCTTCCCAATAACATGGGGGTCTTCACGGCAAATGGTGAATACAAGCAATTTTATGCAAATTATTCGACTGCTGCGTTTAGCGATAAAGACTGTTTTTGTATGTTCGATGGTAAATCATGGACAGTCACCGGTCTTTATTTAATCCCCCATAAAATTGGTATCGGGCAATTCCAGCCCTACGGCAGATTTACCAGTGTTCAACCTAACCACAGCAGTAGCCGGGAAGAAATAGAAACGGGTGTTAATTACATTATCGATGGCTTTAATGCGCGCATTTCGGCTTATTATCAGCATGGCGATTTATTGCTGAAAGGACTGAACTACGCGCCTGGTATAGCGAGTCCGGCGGTCGATGTTTTTAAAATGTCGTTCCAATTGCAGATTTAGGTCAATACCGCAATTAACAACGTGCAAATGCGGCACTAAGATTATGCTTCTACCTACTTACTCTGAAGAATCGGTTATTAAGCCACGGGATTCTGTTATTTTGAATGATTACAAGCCGTCTATTAACGCTCTATCCGGAAGCAAAAACCACCCAGAGCATCAGCCGCTACAAGCCAAATTATCACTCAAATTTGCTGCCATTGACGATACAACACGTTTAGTAGAACGGGATCATTTTGGTCCGCTGCTGGTACAAAAGCCATTGTATCCGGAAGGACGGAAAGTTTGCCATACCGTCATTATTCATCCGCCCGGCGGGATTGTTGGCGGAGATCAGCTCGAAATTACCGCTGATGCCGAAGCCTTTGCAAAGGTACAGATTACGACACCGGGTGCAGCCAAATGGTACAAAGCCAACGGTCACACTTCCCGGCAAAAAATCAGAATCCGCGTCAAAAAGGGCGCTTCTCTCGAATGGGTGCCGCAAGAAACTATCTTCTATAACCATACTGACGTAGCCGTTGATCATCAAATAATACTTGAGGACGATGCGGTTTATATTGGTTGCGAAATCTTATGTTTTGGCCGGACTGCGTTCGGCGAAACGTTTAGTGATGGTCAAATCAAGCAACGCACCAGCATTCAACGGAATGGCAAGATCATTTGGCTAGAGCAAATCCGGTTACGCGGTGAAGATGCGACGATGAACGGCCCATTGGCTTTATCGGGTAAAACGGTATGCGCCACGCTGCTGTTGACAGGAAAAACAATACCCCAGCCATTGCTGGATTTAGCCCGTGAGGAAGCGGAAAAGACCGCTAATGGAGCCGGCCAGGTAGGCATATCGCAGCTTAAAGCGGTTACTGTGGCACGTTATCTGGGAGATTCAAGCGAAGTGGCGCGGCATGTCATGTTGCGTATCTGGGGATTGCTTCGCCCGGAATTGACCGGATGCGCCGCGATTGTGCCGCGTATGTGGAGTACATGATCGATAGCGGTTTTACATGAACAGCGCAGGTGCTGCGGCAACTTTATTGTAAATGTTGTTTTACCCAGGAGAAAAACTATGGACTTAACACCTAGAGAAAAAGACAAACTGCAAATTTTTACCGCCGGATTACTCGCCGAAAGACGTAAAGCGCGCGGTTTACGGCTCAATTATCCGGAAGCGGTTGCATTAATTACTTGTGCGGTATTGGAAGGAGCCCGGGACGGTAGAACGGTCGCGGAACTGATGACTGCCGGTCAAAAAATATTGACCCGGGCTGATGTAATGGAAGGTGTTCCCGAAATGATTCCGGATATTCAAGTCGAAGCCACTTTCCCGGATGGAACCAAACTGGTGACTGTGCATAATCCAATTGTTTAATTGATATCAATAGAATAGGAGATTGTCATGAGAGTACCAATGATCCCCGGGGAAATATTCACAGAGCCTGGTGAAATCGAGTTGAACGCCGGTAGAAGAACAAAAATGTTAACCGTCTCAAATGGTGGAGACCGCCCAATCCAAATTGGATCCCATTTCCATTTTTACGAAGTGAATTCAGCGATGAAATTTGACCGTGAAGCTGCGTATGGCATGCGGTTGAATATTATGGCTGGAACGGCTGTGCGCTTTGAACCGGGACAAGAAAGAACTGTAGAACTGGTCGATCTCGCGGGAGACCGGATCGTTTATGGATTTAATCAAAAAGTGATGGGCAAACTCAAATAGTTTGTATCGCAATAATTTTACAGGAGTTAAAAAATGAGCGTAAAAATTTCCCGTCAAACTTATGCAGAAATGATGGGCCCAACGACCGGAGATCGAGTTCGATTAGCCGATACAGAGCTTTTTATTGAAATTGAAAAAGACTTCACAACCTATGGTGAAGAAGTGAAGTTCGGTGGCGGCAAAGTGATCCGGGATGGCATGGGACAATCGCAGCGTAATCACGCCGATGTGATGGATACGGTGATTACTAATGCAGTGATCATTGACCATTGGGGGATTGTCAAAGCGGATATCGGCATTAAAAATGGCAAAATCGCCAATATCGGCAAAGCCGGAAACCCCGATATTCAACCGAATGTAACGATGGCAATTGGCTCGGGTACCGAAATTATTGCCGGTGAGAATCTGATCGTCACCGCCGGGGGCGTGGATACGCACATTCACTTCATCTCCCCGCAGCAAGCCGAAGACGCCATGATGAACGGCATTACCACCATGCTGGGCGGCGGTACCGGTCCTGCGGTAGGAACAGCGGCAACCACCTGTACGCCGGGACCTTGGCACATTCACTCGATGCTCCGGGCATCCGATGGACTGGTCATGAATACCGGCTTCTTTGGCAAAGGCAATACCAGCTTGCCTACACCGCTTGAAGAACAAGTTTTGGCGGGCGCATGTGGATTAAAACTGCATGAAGATTGGGGAACAACATACGCGGCGATCGATAACTGCTTGGCAGTCGCCGACAAGTATGATGTGCAAGTTGCAATTCATACTGACACCATCAATGAAGGCGGCTATCTGGAAAACACCATTGCCGCGATGAAAGATCGCACCATTCATACCTTCCATACCGAAGGTGCCGGGGGTGGTCATGCGCCGGATATTATCGCAGTTGTGGGCCTTGACAATGTTTTGCCATCATCGACCAACCCTACCCGTCCTTACACCGTCAACACCCTGGACGAGCACTTGGACATGCTGATGGTATGCCACCACTTGCATGCCAATATTGCCGAAGATCTGGCTTTTGCGGAATCGCGCATCCGTAAAGAAACGATCGCCGCGGAAGATATTTTGCATGACATGGGCGCAATTTCGATGATGTCCTCCGATTCACAAGCGATGGGCCGTATCGGTGAGGTGGTTTTACGTACCTGGCAGACCGCGCATAAAATGAAAATACAACGCGGCACATTACAGGAAGATAATTCCAAAAATGACAACTTCCGTGTTAAGCGCTATGTTGCAAAATATACGATTAATCCCGCTATCACACACGGTATCGCACATGCCATCGGATCGGTAGAAACGGGCAAATATGCTGATCTTGTACTATGGAGACCGGCATTCTTCGGGGTTAAACCATCAATGATTCTGAAAGGCGGCATGATCGCGGCATCGCTCATGGGCGATCCCAATGCATCGATTCCAACACCGCAACCCGTGCATTATCGCTACATGTTCGGCGGATACGGCGGCGGCATCAAAACATCCTGCTTTACATTCGCTTCTCAAGCCGCACTAAATGCCGGCTTAGTAGAACAATTGAAGCTGGATAAAAACCTGATCACGGTCAAAAATACCCGTAATCTGCGCAAGAAAGACATGATTCACAATAGCGCAACACCCAAAATGGAAGTCGATCCGGAAACTTATGAAGTACGCGCTGATGGACAATTACTGACATGCGGTGCCGAAGATGTGCTGCCAATGGCGCAACGCTACTTCCTTTTCTAGGGATGCGGTTTGGCGTTGCAAATGCGCAGCAATGAAGTGAAAAGTAACTGTTCCATTGATATGTTGACTATCATAGCCTCGTTGCTGTGATAGTCGGCGGATAATCGTTTTCATTGACCCAAATAATAAAATGCTTACGCTGAATACCAAGATAGATCACGCAGAATCAGTTTTCGCGCAGCTCGTGCTGCCCTATGAAATGCGCGAAAACAGCAGATTAAGAACGGCACTTGCATCGGGCGAGGAAGTGGCTATTTTTACCGCGCGCGGCACTGTACTGCGCAATAACGATTTACTCAAAAGCGATGATGGCCGCGTTGTGCAGATTATTGCAGCGCATGAATCCGTTTACCGGATTACTTGCAAAACGCCGCACGATTTATTGCGTTGCGCTTTTCATTTAGGTAACCGTCACACACAAACGCAAGTAGGCGAAGGCTTTTTGCAGATTCATCAAGATTCGGTATTAAAACAGATGCTGGAAGGCCTGGGAGCCACGGTTGTGGAAGAAAGCGCGCAATTTGAACCGGAATCGGGCGCATATGGCGCAGGCGGCGGGCACCATCACCACCATGGTGACGGGCATTATCATGCGCATGGACCGCTTGCTCCTATACCGGCGCGGCAAAAGATACACCGGCCCTCCGATCCTCATTCCTAGGAAATGACTTTGCAAGCCACTGCATTGCTCCGTTTACTGCAATTGGCAAGTCCTTCTTTGCCGATAGGCGCATACACCTATTCGCAGGGTCTGGAATCTGCTATCGAAAAAGGCACTGTCCATAATGAAAGCTCGGCGCGTGCGTGGATTTCCGAATCCTTAAGCATCGTTGCCGACTTTGAAGCACCCATTGTATGGCGCTTGCTGAAAGCTTTCTCTGAACGTAATGCCGAAGCTGTGAATTATTGGAGTGAATGTTTTATTGCCGCCCGTGATACTGCTGAGTTCCGTGCGGAAACGATCCAAATGGGCTATTCCTTAGGAAAACTCGTACTGGATCTGAACATCGCGGATGAATCGTTGCGCACAATCCTGGCAAACCAACCTGAAATTCCGCTGCCTACGGCTTTTGCGTGCGCAGCCGAAGCGCTTGCGGTGCCTCATGAAGCGGCACTGCTTGGTTTATTGTTTTCCTTGGTTGAAAATCAAGTACTTGTTTGTGTTAAATCGGTGCCGCTAGGACAAGTTTCCGGACAAAGCCTGTTATTTTCGCTGCATGCCATGATAGAAAAAGCATCGCGTCACGCGCAGCTGCTTGATGACGACGAATTGTCGAATTGGGCACCAGGACTATCATTACTGTCCATGCAGCATGAAATTCAGTACAGTAGAATTTATCGATCATAAATGCGAGGTATCACACCATGAATAAACAATCCAATCCGCTTAGGGTGGGCATCGGCGGTCCGGTAGGGTCCGGCAAAACGGCGTTATGCGAAGCGCTCAGCAAGCGAATGCGCGATCGTTATGAGATGGCTGTAATTACGAACGATATCTACACCAAAGAAGATATGGAGATTCTATTGCGCGCCAAAGCGCTGCCGCCGGAACGGTTGATGGGCGTGGAAACAGGCGGGTGTCCGCATACCGCAATCCGCGAAGATGCGTCGATCAATCTGGAAGCCATTGCGCGCATGACGGCCGACTTTCCCGATCTTGATCTTATTCTGGTTGAATCGGGAGGCGATAATTTAGCTTCCACATTTAGTCCCGAATTGTCCGATCTGACGATTTATGTGATAGACGTTGCCGCTGGAGAGAAAATCCCGCGTAAAGGCGGACCCGGCATCACGCGCTCAGCCCTACTCGTCATTAATAAAATCGATCTGGCTCCCTACGTGGGTGCGAGCTTGGAAGTAATGGCGCGGGATGCCAAGAGAATGCGCGGCGAACGCCCTTTTGTATTCACCAATTTGCGCACAGGCGAAGGTGTGGATCAGGTGATCGACTTTATTGTTAAACAAGGATTGTTAGAAGAAGTAAAACAGCAATCCGCTTAATTTTCCGTGTTTCCGGTGCTTCACATAATTATTTAGCTTGGATGTTATGAACGGCACAATCTTTATTCCACATCAATTTTAGGAGCTGATCATCATGGACTGGTCTTTATCGATTGACAAAGCAATACCAAGGCCTTTGCGTGTTATCCTCAGAGGAGTCGGGCAAGTATTTTTTTGCTGCAATGCAGTTACCGGCCTTATTTTTCTTATCGCTTTATACGTCGGCGGAATTACCGCCGGAATTGCTGCTACGGTGGGAGTTATCAGCAGTACGGTTGCGGCTTACCTCTTGGGTTTTTCGGAAGATGATATCGACGCCGGACTCTATGGATTTAATGGCACCCTAGTAGGCCCCTGTTTATTCTTATTTCTTGAAAATACACCGCAGCTTTGGCTATATGTCGTTCTGGCTTCAATTCTATCCACCGTCGTACTGGCTGCGCTGATGCGAATCCTGCAGCCCTATAACATCCCCGCCTCCACTTCACCTTTCGTTCTGACATGCTGGATGTTTCTGGTGGCTGTTTATGCTTTCGACGGATTTTCACGCGGCCCGGTGCTACCTCCGCCGGGAATCCCCGCCGACATTGCGGCTGCCTCGGTGGTTTCAACCGAATTCGCCGCCTTTACGCAAGCTTCGGTCGAAGCTTGGTATACAGCCATCGCCAAGGGTATTGGCGAAGTGATGTTCGCCGATAGCATCATCGTCGGCATTTTATTCCTGACCGGCATTGCGATAACTTCTCTGCGTGGCGCATTCATGGCGTTTTCCGGTGCGGTTGTTGGAGTTGCCATTCCGGTTTTGCTTGGCGCGGATAAAACGCTCATTGAAATGGGGCTCTATGCTTTCAATCCGGTACTGACTATGATGGCGGTTGGCTGGGTTTTTCTCAAACCCAGTACGGGCAGTGCGATTTTGGCTTTGCTGGCAGGGATTCTCACCATTATCTGCCAAGCCGGTTTAGCCAGCTTCCTGGCGCCGATCGGCTTGCCGACGCTGACATTTCCTTTTGTTCTGGTCATGTGGATGTTTCTGTTCGCGGCTGGCAAATCCAAATATTGGGGAAATGCCTAAACATCATTGGCGAACCATGAAAAACTATCTGCGTTGCCGTTACGGTTTTAAGAGCACGTTCAGAATGCTCATTCATTAAAAAAAAACTGTTTCTTAATAGCCTGAGAGAATCCTGAATTTAAGCCCCGCCACTGAGCGGGGCTTTTTATTGTCCGGCGCGCAATCGATGTTATTTTTAAGTCATCGGACTGCTATGCGTATGCGAAGTGACGGAATGGGAATGCGGTTCTTGTTTCTGTTCGAGCGGAACGATATGCAGTTTGCCATGCCGTACTCCGTTGGTGGCCATCACCTGGTGTGCAAAAAGTCTGACATCTTGAATGGTACCGCGCAGAATCGCAACCTCAAGGCAATTATCGTGATCCATATGCACATGCATGCTCGACAACGTTAAATCATGATGGTGGTGGTATGCGGAGGTTACTTGACTGGCTAAATCTCTTTCATGGTGATTATAAATGTAGCTGAGCGTGGCAATACAATAGCCTTTGTTGTCTTTTTGCAGGCGGGTGGATTCAAGGTAATCCCGCACCAAGTCGCGGATTGCTTCTGATCGATTATCATAACCGCGTTCTTGTGATACCTGATCAAATTGCTTAAACAATTGATCATCCATTGAAATAGTAAATCGTTCCATAACATTTCCTTGAATTTTCACCGGCCAGAGTCGATGACGGCCAGATTCCGGTAATTAAAAGTTTGCCACCAGATTAACACGAATTGAACGGCTTTCTATGGGATGAAAGTGTAAGTCCTTCACACCGGCGGCAGGTTCACCCGGAAGCCTTGATGCATAATAATAATCGATTGCATGGGCTTTGGAATTCAACAGATTAAATCCTTGCACGACTACTTGCACATTTTTGCCGATTTTGTAGCCAATCTGCCCATTCAACGTAATTGTATGATTCGATTGCACGCTGTTATCTTCAATCAACGAGCGCCTGCCAAAATACCGCCACTGCATGTTACCAAACAACCGCCCGATGTTGTCCACCGATACCGCCAGCTTGCCGGCGCCTCTGATCGCTCCCGGTATATGGTCGCCGCTCGGGTCGGGATCGCTAAAATGTGCGCGCGCCAGCGCATAATCCAGGTCGATCGTTAGCCAATCGGACGGCATATAAAATGCTGAGATTTCAAACCCCTCTCGCCGACTTGGACGGCTGGCTTCGGTAGTACCGGCATCGCCGACAAATAATAACTCCGAATCCAGATCCAAGCGAAATACAGCCAAAGATGCCTGCAATCCGGGAATAATCCCGGTACGCACACCGGCTTCGTAGCCTGTTGAACGCACCAGCGGATTGACCCTATTCACCGGATCGCCGGATTTGGGGTCAACGGTAGCCGTCGTACCACGTGCGTCGTTGCTATGAAACCCGCTGCCGTAATTAGCATAGAATTCGGTTTGCGCCAACGGTCCAAAAATCAGACTGAGCTTTGGATTGGTCATGCTGTCATAGCGTTTGCCCGAATTAACATTGAGGCTGCTGTCGACATCGAACCAGTAGTAATCCGAACGCACACCGGCCACGGTACGGAATTTCTCCAGCCATTGAATGCTGTTTTGATAGTATATGCCTACACTATTTTCATTAATATGATCTCTTCGAGTAGTCGATAATGTTTGACGCTGCTTCGTACTGAGCAATCCATTGTCGATCACGTCATTTTGTAACTGCACTCCGGCTGTATTTTCGATCTCGAGCCCGCCGATTTTGTTGCTCCAGAGATGATTGATATTCAGCGCGGACTGGAAGCGCTTATCGATTTGAGAGAATTGATCACCGTTGACGGGATCATCGAGAAAATAGGTAAAATTTGAAAATAGCGCCAGATTACTGTGCACGGTATAGAGATTTAATTGCGTGGTACCCAACCGGCTCACATGTTGCAATGCACCCGAAAGGCTGAAGCGATGCGATTCCCCGCCATCGCTGGGATCGATCGCCCCCAGTCTTGGAACGACGCCATTCACAACGCCCCGGAGCGGAATCTGATCGGTGGAATTCCATTTTCCGCCATATCCCATTGCCGTCACATTAAACTTGGTCGGGCCGCTATCCTGGCTATAGCGCAACACTGCATTAAATTTTTTGAAATCTTCATTCTTAATCCAGGGACCGTCTTTGGTCAGCAGCTCCAGGGCATATAACACATGACCTTTACCGGTCTCATGTGATTTTGCTATCAATCCGCGCATAAATCCTTGCTGACCCAAACCGTAGCTGGCGATACCTTTTGGCAACTGGTCAACGTAGCTCATGCTGACTGCACCGGCTGAGGAAAAATCGCCTTGATTGGCATAATAAGGTCCTTTTACGTACTGCACATTACCACTCAATTCTGGAATGATGAAATTGGTATCCGACCAGCCCTGTCCATGCCCATGCGAGCGCTGATTGACCAGCATGCCGTCCACGGTAATGCGTAAGTCTGTGCCATGATCGAGATTGAATCCGCGTAAGAAATATTGATTGGCTTTGCCTTCACCGCTATGCTGCGTAACGATCAAGCCGGGCACGGTTTCCAGCAATTCTCCCGGGCGATAAACGGTACGCGAATCGAGTTGCTGCTTTAGGACTGTACCTTCACTGGCGGAATTCGCCACGCCGATCAATTCCCGAGAATTGGCGCGCACAGTCATTTCCTTGAGCGTTGGTACACCTGCTGCATTGATTGAGTAAGGCATCCATACCAATAACAAAATACTGTTGCGGAAACTCTGCCATTTCGATATAAAAGTTAGTTTTATTCTTTTCTCCATACATTTCTTCGAAAAACTACATTAGTTTTTATATTGATGTAAGTATTTTCCTATATTGATGTAAGTATTTTTATACTACCTTAGAATGTATGATAAATTGATTTTTTTTCATATTATCTTGCTATAGTGTAAGTGCAAAGGAAAATTTCACGATGAAAAAATTAATGGATCGAATCGCCCGGCTGCTTCTATACGGGTTCGCGCTGATGCTTTCACATTCGGCGCCGGTATTTGCGGTTGATGGAAAATTGAATATCGTGACCACCGTTTCACCGATTACGAATATGGTGCAAAATATTGGCGGAAGCCATGTCAAAGTAACCGGAATCGTTCCGGGTGGAACCGATTCTCACACTTTTGAACCCCTCCCTTCCGATGTAAAAACACTGCAAGCAGCCAGTATCATTATTATGAATGGTCTTGATCTGGAATCGCCGACACTGAATCTGGCCAATAAAGTTAAAAAACCTGCCACTCCGATTCTGCAATTAGGTAACCGAGCATTGACCGAAGCGGAATGGCAGTACGATTTCAGTTTTCCGCGTGAACAAGGGCATCCGAATCCGCATTTATGGCTCAATATTGCATTAGTGATGCGCTACGCGGAAATCGTCAAAGATCAATTGATCGCGATGGATCCAGTCAATACGGCAAGCTATCAGCAAAACGCGGCAATCTATCTGGCCAAACTGCAAAAACTCGATCAGGCGATTTTTAAGTGTGTTGAAACCATTCCGGAAAATAACCGTAAACTCGTCACCTACCATGATTCTTTTGCTTATTTTGCGCCGCGCTACGGCATGACCGTAATCGCGGCCATACAACCTTCCGATTTTTCAGAACCGGGCCCGCAGGAAGTCATCAGCATCATTAAACAACTCAAAGAATCCGGCGTGCCCGCGATCTTCGGTTCGGAAGTTTTTCCCAGCAAGGTGATGGCGCAAATCGCACGCGAATCAAAAGCCAAATTTGTCGATCAATTGTCCGACGACGAATTGCCTGCCGCGCCTAACCATTCGTTTATTGGCATGATGGTTCATAATATGACCATCATGACCGAAGCGCTTGGCGGAAACCCAACATGCGTGGCTAACATCGATGCCAGCAACATCCCCTTCTGATCCGCAAGTACACCCTGCGATCAAATTAACCGGCGTCACCGCTGGTTATGAACACAATATCGTATTCGATAACCTTTCGCTGGAAATCGCCGCAGGTCAATTTGTCGGCATCGTCGGTCCTACAGCCAGCGGTAAAACCACGCTGCTTAAAATTATCTTAGGCTTGCATTCAGCACACGCGGGCAAAGTGCAATTGCATGACAGCACACCTGCAAATAAAGTAAAGCCGGGAGCTATCGGCTATGTGCCGCAACTAGGCAGTGTCGATTGGAATTTCCCGGTAACTGTCGCAGAAGTAATTACGATGGGGCTATACACCAATGGCCGCATTTGGCCCTGGCTCAGTGGACAGGAACGCGCACGCGTGCGCGATCTTGCACATCGATTGAGCATCGATAATTGTTTACAGCATCATATTAGCGATATATCGGGCGGCCAGCGGCAGCGTGCATTTTTGGCGCGCGCGTTGATTAATAATCCCAAACTGCTGATACTCGATGAACCGACTTCCGGCGTGGATATCAAGACACAACATGAAGTATTGCATTTATTGAGCGACATCAACCGGGAAGGCATCAGCATCATTCTGACGACGCATGACCTGAACGCAGTGGCCTCTCACCTGCCATGGATTATCTGTTTTAACCGGGGAATTGTGGCGCAAGGCCGCCCGCGCGACATTTTCACGAATGAAATCATGACCCGGACTTACGGCGGCGATATTGTCATCGTAAAATACCAAGGTCACTTACTTATCGCCAACAGCACACCGCTCAATTTCAACGGCGATAATCAGTAATGGAGTTTCTGCTCGAACCGCTTGAATATGAATTTTTTCGCCATGCCTTGCTCGCGGCCTTCATGATCGGCGCATCCAGCGGATTGATCGGCGTTTATGTCGTGCTGCGCGGCATGAGCTATGTCGGTCATGGACTATCGCATGCGGCAATTGGCGGCGCAATCGTGGGTATCACCCTGAATTTGAATTTTTATACGGGTGCATGTGCGATGGGACTGCTCGCGGCGCTGATCATCAACAAAATTACAAAAAATAATAAAATCAAACTCGATGCGGCTATCGGCATTGTCACAACCGCCATGTTTGCGCTTGGTGTGGCGATTGTCAGCAAAATGCGTAATTTCAAGCAGAACTTCGAAGCGGTATTATTCGGCAACATCCTCGGCATCACCGGTGAAGATTTAATGATCATCGGATTGGTGACTTGTATCACACTGATTACAATGTTCTTTAGCTACCGCGCACTACTCTTCTCCACATTTGATAGCGAAGCGGCGCAGGTATCCGGTATCAAAACGGCGCCGGTGCAATTACTATTTTCCTTGTTACTGACACTTTCCGTGATTGCATCCTTGAATGTAGTTGGCGTCACCATGGTTGCCGCCACACTCATTGCACCTGCGGTCACGGCGAGAATGTTGACCGATAGCTTTAGCAAAATGATTATTTATTCCATGTTCTTGGGTGCAATAACCGGCGTAACCGGTATGTATCTCAGCTATATTCTTAACGTGCCTTCCGGCACAACCATCGTGTTATTCAGCGCGCTGGTATTCAGCCTGTCGTTATTGATAAAACCGGCGCGCAGCCTCAAAAAACGATTACTGCTTCCCTAACGCCCAGCGTCTTTCCAGCAGCTCCGCTCAAAGAATCGAGAGTTATGTCGCTATACAGTTTACTTTTATTTGCGGCATGTTCGATTCCACCAACACCGGCCCAATCGGGTAACAAGGAGCGCAAGAATATGGAAGGATTGATTGTTGAACCATCCAGGACTTATCAAAAACTTCTCTCAACCGCGATTGAATCAGGCGGACTCGGAACCCGGCAGGTTTCAACCGGCAACGAAGCATTGATTCTGCTCAAACAACAATCTTTTGATCTGGTATTTATCGCGACCCATCTGCAGGATATGGATGGCCCGATGTTTTCATCGCAATTACGCGCTGATTCCCGCACCCGGCAAATTCCGCTGGTGATGATTACCGCAAACGACAATAAGGAATTTCAGGACGAAGCATTTTCAGCCGGGGTAACAGAAATATTTTCCAAGCACGAACTGGATAAAATCACCAGCTATACCGTGCAATTTTCTAGAAAACGATGCAACAAGGCCATGAGCGGTCGTATTTTGTATCTTGAAGACAGCACATCCATGGCAAGCGCGGTAACTACATTGCTCACCGAATGCGGTTATACGGTAGATCATTTCAGTAGTGGTGAAAAGGGATTGCTGGCGTTGCAAGACAATGATTATGATCTGGTGTTAGCCGACACTTTATTGAAAGGAAAGCTCAATGGCCACGGCATTGTCAAAGCGATCCGCAATCTTGAGAATGACAAAAAAGATGTGCCGCTGCTGGTTTTCTCGGTTCTCGACGATGTTACGCGCAAAGTCGAATTGCTGCGCTCCGGCATCAATGATTACGTCAGCAAGCCGTTCATCCAGGAAGAATTACTGGCGCGAGTCAACACGCTGATCAGTCATAAAAAACTGCTCAATAAAGCAATCACCCAGCAGAACCGGATGCACGAGCTGGCGATGAAAGATCCGCTCACCGGTTTATACAATCGCCATTTCCTGTTGGAGACGGCGCCTTCAAAATTGCGTGAAGCCGCCCGGCACAGCATTCCATGCAGCTTGATCGTGGCCGACATCGACCGGTTCAAAGCCATCAATGATAACTTCGGTCTAGCCAGCGGGGATAAAGTATTGAAAGAAGTTGCCGCGACACTCACCGGCTCCATTCGCAGAGAAGATATCGCGGCACGTTATGGTGAGGAAGAATTCGCCCTGCTACTGCCACATTGTGATCTTGCCGGTGCTGCAATGATCGCTGAAAAAATACGCCAATCCATCGAGCATCTGCAACCTTCTGGCATCCAGGTCACCGCAAGTCTGGGCGTTGCCGAACTGCAGTTCAAAACATCCGATGGCTTCTCCGATCTATTGAAAGCTGCAACGGAAGCGGTCGATCGTGCTAAATCAAACGGATGCAATCAAGTTTCCGTACATCGTCCATAACAGTCGCAAATATCAATCGTAACCGCTATGCGGAATTTCGCTTCAGTATGGCGGCCTCGTGGCTCTCAATATAGCGTTGATGTTTCTTTTCCTTGATGGCGCCGACATGCACCAGAATTAGCGCGTCCACACAGTTGGAAAATTGCGGATCGATATTAAAACCGAGAAACTCGCAACCGCCCGGTTCGCATAATTCCACGTACTGCTTATACAGAACCGGCACTTTAACCCCGGCCGCATCCAACTTTTCTTTCAACAGTGCATACGCTTGCTTGTATTTCGTCTCATCGGTGGCTTTGCCAAATATTGTGAAATCCGCTGCTGCATTGAATTGAAACGGTAGCCTGGGCGCGGCCAGCTGTTTGTCATTGCCGCACAGTTGCTGATAGAAATTTGCAATCGTCTGCTGCGCCGCTTCCGGTAGCGCAGTGCTCATCGACACCGGTCCGGTCATATAGCGAATTTCCGGGTGCTGATACAGATAAGCGCCGATGCCGTACCACAAATAATCCAAGCTGCGTTTGTTCTGGTAGCGGGGTTGAATGAAACTGCGTCCCAGTTCAATCGATTGTTCCAGATACGGCAGAAATGCCGGGGTGAATTCGAACAAGCTATGCGTGTACAACCCATCTGCACCGCGTGCTTTGAGAATTTTCGCCGCTTCGCCGATGCGATACGAACCGATAATCTCCAGTTCGTCTTCGTCCCACAGTATCAAATGGCGGTAATACCGGTCATAGCTGTCGATATCCAGCGTGTTGCCGGTGCCTTCCTGCACCTGACGGAAAGACAATTCGCGTAAACGACCGATTTCACGCATCACGCTGGAATTAGGCATGTAGTCAAACAGATAAATATGCTTGCCGTCCTGGGTTTTCCCGATGAGTTGGGAGGCTTTTAACTCCTTGCGGATTAACTTGGTGCGAACGGGGTGTATTATGTTTTCAATCGGTTTGAACAGCTCTTTTTTCTTCTTTTCGCCCAGTAAATAAACCTGCTTGCGCATCAGCTTCGCCACAGCCTTTTTAGACAAATCCATCGCCGCAATCGATTCCCACAGAATCGGCTTACCGATACGGAACGAAACCTCACCGCCTTGCTTATTGAACATTTCGTTGACCAGCATCATCGTGCCGAGCGGCTTGTAAATACTCGATAATCCGTAAAATACCGCGGAATTTTTGCCGCCGATATGCACCGGCACAATCGGCGCTTTGGTTTTCTTCGCCAGCGAAATAAAACCGGATTTCCATTTTCCGTCACGCACGCCCAGCGGAGAAATACGCGATACTTCACCGGTGGGAAACACAATCACCGCTTGCTCAGCTTCCAGCGCCTCGATAATCTGATTCATGTTGTCACGGTGCTGCGCAACTTTGGAAAAATTATCCACCGGCAAAAACAAACTTTTTAGTGGATCGATACAATCCAACAAGCTCGTCGCTACGATCTTCACATCGGCGCGAATCTCCGACACCAGTTTCAACAGCGCCAAACCATCCAAGGAACCGAGTGGGTGATTGGCGACGATCAACACCCGGCGTTGATCGGGAATACGCGCCCTGTCTTTACTGGAAACCTGAAACGAAAAATTAAAATGCTCCAGCACCGCATCGTTGAATTCCAATCCCTCCAAATGCCGATGCGTCTCGATGAAACGATTGATCTCATCCTGATGCAGCAACTTCTTCAAAAACGAAGAAGCCGCTTTCATCAACGGCTTATCGCTCTGCGTATCCGTGCCTGGAAAATAATCCTTCAACATCGCATCGACATCCAGCATAAAAGACTCCATTACGGGAATTGAATACTGATGAAGATATAGGATTAATGTGACAAGAAAATGACAGTTAGTCTAAGACTCTCTAACAAGCCATTCCAGTGAAATATTGACGTTAAAAGTCATAAATCCGACGCATCTTTCAGCTTCAGATTGTCAACATATGGGACAAAATCACGATCTGAGAAAAGTAAAGGTGTTTTGGTTTCGATGCAGTACGTGGCGATGAGACAATCGATGGTTTTTCTGATGGTAATGCCTTGCTTTCTGAGCGTGCGATAGTTTTGGGCCGATTTAATTGCCAAATCACTATTGCAAAGTTGCACAAGTTCAAGCTCTGTCAGTAGTGATTTTGCTATTTGGTAATCTTTGTCGTTTCTAAATCCTTGCAGCACTTCAGCCAAAATTAAATCTCCAACGATGATCACCGTGCTGGATAGATAATGATCGAGTTTTTCGGTCTGATCGCTAATTTTACCGTTGAAAAAATCCACCCATACACTGGTGTCGACCAATACCATCAATCCGTTCTCTTGTCATCGAGATTACCATCCCATTTCAGTTTACCCCGATGCCGCTTGATCTCTTCTTGTTTTTTTATTCTTATCAAAGTTAACAAGCCGAGTTCTACGGCTTCTTTTTTGGTCTTTGCGCCGGTCAGCTTGATGACTTCATTCATCAGTTCGTCGTCAATAACAATATTGGTTCTCATCATACCTCCATGTGTATGGTTGCACTCTATTTTACACATAGAATATAGAATACGCATAGGGTTCACTCGTTGCTATTGGCTGGATAGCTCGCTTATCGCTGTATCGAACCAATGCCTGATGTTTTGAGCCACCCATTCCGGCTCATCCAACGGCAAATCATGTCCGGCGGATTCATGTTCAACATAATTAGTGTTCCAAGTTTGCGCGAGTTTTTGGCTACAGCGGTAATCCACCAGCCGGTCAGCCCGGCTGGTCACAACGAGCACCGGTTGGTTTGGTTGGGCGGTAACTGAAAATTTCATGGCGGCGAGGAATTGGTTTCTGGCGCTGGCGAGTGCTACCGGGTTTTGCCGTTGCCATTGCTGCCAGGATTCGAGCAGTTTTGTATCGTGTTGGTGGCGGTTAGAGGTCAGCCGTAAAATATCGGCTTCCCGTTCTGCGCGGGAATGAAAAAGCAAACGCAGTACATGCGCATATGCTGTCCAGCGTAAACGGTGGTAAAACGGTGATAGCGGTCTCGCACTGGTATTGATCAACACTGCGGCTTCGATTTCGGCGGGATAGCGTGTCATCCAGTCGATGGCAATCATGCCGCCCATCGACAAAGCGATCAGCCGGATTGGCTGATTTGAATTGATTTGCTGACGCAACGCGCCGGTCATAGCGGCGATAGTGTCTGGGCTGGTTTCATGATGCCGCATGCCGTTGCCGGGAATATCGGGTGTGCTGATCAGCGCAGCGGGAAATTGTTTTTGCAGTTGATCGGTAAATTTTCCCCAATGACGCGCTTCGCGCCATAAGCCGCGCAACAGTACAAAATGCGGCGGATGGTTCATGAATACCACAGCGCCAGCGCTTGCTGTTCCAGTTTTTCCGCGTCACTTTGATTGATCCAATTTTGGTATGACAGTGTGGCGTGCAGCAAAAATTCCATCAGGATCAAATGGCTCCTCAGCACGCGGTTCAGCCGGTGCGGTTTGATCGGGTGATACAGCCCAAGCAATTGACGCAGCTGCAGCGGATTCTTGCGGATCCAGCGCCACGATCCCATTTCCAGCGTCAATGGCAGAAAAACATTGTTCTGTTTCAATGACTTTAAATACAAAAAATCCCACAAGTCGCCGTGTACCAAATAGTGCTGCGATTGCGGTTCAAACAGATAATCCTGGTGCGGATAGGTTTGCATGAACAGGTTGCGCAAATAACAGACTTCCTTCAAATGTTTGATCGGCTCGCAGCGGCTGCGGGCATAAGGAAACCAGATCTGATTGCGGAAACCGAAACCGGAATGGCAGTCGAGCACCAGGCTGAATGGTGCGGGCAAGACTTCCCGTGTGATGAAATCGCACAGTGCTTGCGCTTCGGGTTGCATGGGTTCATTGGTTTTTCCGCGATACCACGGCAGAGTGGATGAAATCCGGTGCCCGCCAGCGAGCAGGATGGTTTTTTCCTGACTATCGACCGGCGCATTGCGCATCAAATCGACACCCTGCCCGTTCGCGCGGGTTTTATTCAGCATGCCGGCCGGATTAACGAGGGGTAGAAAATGAATGCACACGCGTTGCAAAATATCGGCCAAAACCCGGTCCCACTTCAAGCGCTCCAGCAAACCTTCCAGGAACGCGATGACAACTTGCGTGCCGATACGCTCCAAGCCATGAATTCCGCCGACATACGCCACGCACGGCACATCCGGCGCACGATTACCGAGCGTCAACGCATACACCGGCAACTCAGCGTCACCATACGGCACTTGGCACAGCACTTGGTGGTGCAGATACGCCGCATTGCCTTCTTGCAGAATGGTTTCAATCTGTTCGAGTTCCGGAAATGGCTGTTGAATCGTGGATGGCGCGCGCATTGTTGATAAAGAAAGTGATGCCGGAATCCCGGTTGCGATAAAAAGCCCATGTTACTCGAATCATTTCATTTGCAGCAAAGAATCACAGCAAAAACGGCCCTCTTTCTCTTTTTTCACAAAGATTTCATCAATATTTAACAAATGCTTCAAAGAAGCTTAACAAAACCGCTTTATGCTGCACTGCCATCACCAATCCATTTAAAAAGGCATTTATGATTAAGAATAAAGCCCCCATCAAGGTACGCAGTGTTTGGATTTCGGATGTGCATCTCGGGTTTCGCGGTTGTCAGGCGGAAGCATTGCTGCATTTTCTGCACTCGGTTGAAACCGATTATCTCTTCCTGGTCGGCGATATCGTTGATTTCTGGAGCATTAAAAAGAGTCCCTACTGGCCACAACATCACACCAATGTGATCCGCTCCATCCTGGGCAAAGCCAAGCACGGCACCAAAGTGATTTATGTGCCGGGCAATCACGATGAAGCGTTGCGCGATTGTATCGGCCACGTCTTCGGCAACGTCGAGATTCACCAGGATTACGTGCATACCACCACGGATGGCAAAAAACTGCTGGTCATGCACGGCGACGAGTTCGACATGATCGTTAAAAACAGCCGCTGGCTCGCGAAACTGGGCAATATCGCCTACGATACCCTGCTGGATATGAATCACTACATCAATCGGTTGCGCAAATTCTTCGGTTATTCCTACTGGTCGCTCGCGGCTTACCTGAAGCTGAAAGTGAAGAATGCGGTCAGTTATATCAGCAGTTTTGAAGACGCACTGGCGCATCTGGCCAAGGATCGCGGCGTCGATGGTGTTGTATGCGGTCATATCCATCACGCGGAACTGCGGGAAATCAATTCAGTGCTGTATTGCAACGACGGCGATTGGGTGGAAAGCTGCTCTACCCTGTTGGAACATCTCGACGGTTCACTGGAATTGGTTTTCTGGGCTGAGCGGTTTGAGCAGCACAAAAATCTCGTGCACGCGGAATTGCTGGCCAGCAAGCGAGCGGCTTAAACGTGCATTTGAAAAACGCTTCGTACCCAAAAACCATTTTAAGCCTGGATGGCGGCGGCAGCCATCTGCTGATTCAATTGAGCGTATTGGCTTGTTTGGAAGAAGACACACGGACTGCAACTTACGACTTATTCGACTTGATCGCCGGTTCTTCTTCAGGCGGGTTGATCACCTGCTTGATCCTGGGGCGGCAATTGAGCGCAAAGCGCATGATCGAAAAAGTTGTACAAGAAAAATTGCTGGAAAAAATAATGTCGGAACACCGGTTCGGCCGTTTATTGAACAAATTGCAAGTTCGCCCCAAGTATCAAGGCATTCCGAAAAAATTGGCATTGCAACAGGAACTGGGTGATTTGAAACTATCGTCGCTCAGCAAACAGATTTTCATTCCCTGCTTCAATCTCAATCAGGATCAGCTGGAAATCTTCACCAATGACAGCGAGCCGGATTTTTTACTCAGCGAAATCGCCGATGCCTGCACGGCTGCGCCATCGTATTACCCTCCGGTGCAAATGCAGGATGGCGGCTGGCGCATCGATGGCGGTGTCGGTATGAATAATCCCGGATTCAATGCTTATCTCTACGCGCAACGCTGTTGGAGTCAGCATCACATCAAACTGCTTTCGATCGGCTCCGGCTGGCGCAGTTTTGCGATCAACGGCACGAAAGCTTGCAGATACGGTGGCGTGCAATGGTCCGCGCAAGGCATCGCGTCGATCATACTCCGAGAAAAGATGATGACTAATGTGAAAACAACTGCGGAAATATTAGGCGATCAAGTACTGTATATCAATCACTACTTGAAAGACTATGACATGCCGGATCACATGGATTCCGCCAATAACGCAGTCGTGCAGCAAAAAGCATTGGATATCGGTAAACGCTGGTACACCCTGCAGCGCGAACAAATTCAACAATGGCTGCAACCCGAGTAATTACCGGTGTTTTATTCGGAGCACAAGAAAATCATTATCCGTAAATATTGGTAAGCGCAATTAATCACTGTTTGGTTACTTATTTTCACATTAGCCACACGATTGCTATTCCTAATAATTTAGATTAATTAATCACTCAAATTTATTAATCTAAAATGTGATTTTTATCACACTCCCATAGCTTTCCATCAGTTATACTCGCCCGCGCATCCATAAAGAAACAACCAATTTATTTTTTCAAACGTGCAGCAATTCATTTCGGGGAGGAAATGCAATGGCGGTTAATCCAGTAATCCAGAAGGCAGATTCATTTGAGCAAAATTCCAAAGCTAAGAATGATAGTTTCGCGGATTTAAGTAACAACCGTGACAGCTTCATACTTGATGTGCTGCCGAATGATCAAGGCGGCTTATTAAAAGTATTATGGTCTCTGGACGAAGGCAGCGGCGCCTGGAACGAACCCAGCGATTTGTTGACCCGTGATAATTACGACGCGATTAACTATAGCGAGCTAGGCGCGCAGATTTCGATCACCAAATTTGGTACCGTTTCTTACGTCATTACACCGGAATTGCAAGCAAAACTTAAAGATCTATCAACCGGCGAGAGCTTAACCGATACCTTTATCTACGCCATGAAGGTCGGTCAAGGCAATAGCCCGCTGAGCTGGGCTAAGGCAACAGTGACGCTCAACGGACTGAATCATGCGCCAGAGCTAACCGGAACGACTGCCATTCTGTCGAATGGAATAGAAAACACCGGCTATGAAATCCTAACGAGCGATTTGCTGAAGGGTTTCACTGATGCCGATAAGGATGAAATAACAATCAAGAATCTGTTGGTTACCCATGGTACGCTGACAGAAACCGCAACCGGCTGGATCTTCTCACCGGAAAGCAATTTTTCCGGTGATGTCGAATTAAGCTATGACATTGTGGATGGACATGGTGGAAGCCTGGGCGCGGCGCTTAAATTCACACTTGAGCCCGCATTCATAGACAGTACCCCACCCACACTTTATTATTCCGAGCCTGCCGACGACACAACTGAAGTTCCGGTTACCAACAATATTGTTTTACACTTCGATGATGCAGTCACACCAGGATCCGGCAACATTGTCGTCACTAACGGCACGGATACCCGCCTCATTGCTGTCGATGATAGCAGTCAGATCACATTCAGCGGCAGCAAGGTAATTATTAATCCCAGCACCAACTTAATACCCAATACGACCTATCATATCGAGATTGCTAATGGTGTGATTGCCGATTATTCCGGAAATCCTTACGCTGGAATTGATGATCCATCTACGCTCAACTTTACAACAACCCCAGATACCGCGCCGCCGGTTATGTATTTGGGTTGGCCAGAGGGGCAACCACTCAAGATTGATGGCAGTATAACCCTGAATTTCAATGAAGAAATCATGGCGGGTACCGGCAACATCATTATCAGCAATGGAATCGATACCAGAGTCATTGCGATTAATGACGCCAGTCAAGTAACCATCAATAACTCTACCGGCTTGGGCATGTCCAATTACGGTTCAATCACCATCGATCCTACCGAAGATTTGATTATTAATTCCACCTATAGCATCCAGATTGCTGCTGGTGTGATTACCGATACATCGGGCAATGCTTGGGAAGGCATCACTGGTGGACTGAGCTTTAGCACGGTTGGCCCTGGTCCGCTTTTATCTTGGAGCAATCCGGGGGACGATATCACCGATTTTCAAATAGACAACACGATTGAATTATCCTTCGATGAGCTAGTTAAACCGGGCAGCACGGGCAATATCATCATCAGCAATGGCACTGACACGCGCATCATCTCGATCAATGACAGCAGTCAAGTAACCTTTGATGGTTATTATGGTGTAATGATTAATCCCACAATCGATCTGATTCCCAACACGCATTACAGCATCCAGATCGATAGCGGCGCTATCACCGATCTGGATGGTAACCCTTATGTTGGAATCAGTGACGACAGCACACTCGATTTCTCCACTGTCACGAGCGAACCGCTTCTGTACAACAGCTATCCTGGTGACAATTTCACCGATTTTCAAGTGGACCAAAATATCGGACTCCTTTTTAATGAGCCGGTTAAACCTGGCAATAGTGGCAATATCATCATCAGCAATGGCACTGACACGCGCATCATCTCGATCAATGACAGCAGCCAAGTAACCTTTGATAGTTATTACAATGTCGTAATGATCAATCCAACAGACGATCTGGTGCCCAACACGCATTACAGCATCAAAATCGATAGCGGCGCTATCACTGATCTAAGCGGCAATCCATACGCCGGAATCGGCGACGACACCACACTGGATTTCTCCACCGTCTCGTCCGAGCCACAGCTATTCTGGAGTAACCCAACGGATGACTCCACCGGCTTTCAAACTGACAGCAACATTCAATTGATTTTCAATGAAGCGGTTCAAGCAGGTAGCAATGGTAATATCGTGATCAGTAATGGTACTGATACGCGCATTATCTCGATCAATGACAGCAGCCAAGTAACCTTTGATGGTTACAGTGGCGTAATGATCAAACCCACTACCGATTTGGTCCCCGACACCCATTACAGCATCAAGATCGATAGCGGTGCCATCACCGATCTGAGTGGTCACGCCTATGCCGGAATCAGCGACGACACCGCGCTTGATTTTTCCACGATATCATCCGATCCACAGCTTTTCTGGAGTAATCCTCTGGACAACGCTACCGACTTTCAAGTTGACAACAACATTCAACTATCTTTCAATGAAGCGGTTCAAGCGGGCAGCAATGGTAATATCGTGATCAGTAATGGCTCCGATACCCGCACCATCTCGATCAATGACAGCAACCAAGTAACATTTGATGGCGGTGGTGGCGTAACAATCAATCCAACAGACGATCTAGTCCCCAACACCCATTACAGCATCAAGATCGATAGCGGCGCTATCACCGATCTGAGCGGTCATGCCTATGCTGGCATTAGCGATGACACCGCACTTGATTTCTCCACCGTCACGAGTGAACCACGCTTAGTCTGGAGTACTCCTGGAGATGACACGAATAACTTTTCGGCTGACGACAACATTACGCTAGCCTTCAATGAAGACGTTCAGGCAGGCAGCAATGGTAATATCATCATCAGCAATGGCTCCGATACCCGCACCATCGCCATTAACGACGCCAGCCAGGTCACTTTCAATGGCAGTAAGATAACCGTTAATCCAACGGACGATCTGGTTCCCAATACGAACTACAACATCCAGATCGACAGCGGTGCCGTCACCGACGTGAGTGGTCATGCCTATGCGGGCATTAATGATGACACCACGCTGAATTTTTCCACCATTTCGAGCGACCCACTGCTAAGCTTCAGTAATCCCTGGGATAATTTCACAGAATTCCAAGTGGATCAGAATATCGAACTCTATTTTAATGAGCAGATTAAGCTTGGCAGTAGCGGTAATATTGTCATCAGCAACGGTTCAGATACACGCACCATCGCGATTAACGATGCCAGTCAGGTCACATTTGACGGTTTTAGCGGTATTATTATCAACCCGTCCGCCGATCTGGTACCCGGCACTAATTACAGCATCAGGATCGACAGTGGTGCCGTCACCGACGTGAATGGCCATGCCTATGTGGGCATTAACGACGATACCACGCTGAATTTTTCCACCGTTTCGAGTGAGCCTCAGTTAGCCGGCAGTTTTCCTGGGGATGATTTCACCGAATTTCAGTTTGATCAGAATATTGAACTCTATTTTAATGAACAGGTTAAGCCCGGTAGTAGCGGTAATATTGTCATCAGCAATGGCTCCGATACCCGCACCATCGCCATTAATGATGCCAGCCAAGTCAGCTTCGATAATTCCAATCGAGTCGTCATTAATCCGATCGCCAACTTGCTTCCCAATAGCCACTACAGCATCAAGATCGATACTGGTGCCATCACCGATTTAAACGGTCATGACTACGCAGGTATCAACGATGACACCATATTGGATTTCTCCACCATTACGGGCGAGCCTCGTCTTAATGGCAGCGATCCCAGTGACGATTCCACCGGTTTCCAAGTGGATCAAAATATTAAACTCTACTTTAATGAGCTGGTTAAGCCGGGCGATAGCGGCAATATCATCATCAGCAATGGTTCCGACACTCGCACCATCGCCATTAACGATGCCAGCCAAGTCACTTTCAGCGGCGGCAAGGTAACTATTAATCCAACAGACGATCTGGTTCCCAACACGAACTACAGCATCAAAATCGATAGCACTGCCATTACCGATCTGGGTGGTAATCCGTACACCGGTATCAGCGACGATACCACGCTTAATTTCTCCACGATTACCGGTGAGCCATTCTTGTCCTCGAGTACTCCGTGGGATAATTCCACTGACTTTCCGGCTGACAACAACATTACGCTAGCCTTTAATGAAGATGTTCAAGCAGGCAGCAATGGTAATATCGTGATCAGCAATGGTTCCGATACCCGCACCATCGCCATTAACGACGCCAGCCAGGTTACTTTCAACGGCAGTAAGATAACCGTTAATCCAACAGCCGATCTGGTTCCCAATACGAACTACAGCATCCGGATCGATAACGGCGCTATCACCGATTTGGGTGGTCATGCCTATGCGGGTATTAACGACGATGCCACGCTAAACTTCTCGACGATCGGCACGGAGCCGCGGCTATACGGTAGCAATCCTTGGGATGAATCAGTTGACTTTCCGGTTGATAACAATATTACGTTATCTTTCAATGAAGGGATTCATGCAGGCAATAGCGGCAATATCGTCATCAGCAACGGTTCCGACACCCGCACTATCGCCGTTAACGATGCCAGTCAGGTTACTTTCGATGGCTATAACAGTGTGACCATCAACCCAGCTGCCGATTTGATTCCCGACACAAATTACAGCATCCGCATTGATAGCGGTGCCATTCTCGATTTGAGCGGCAATGCTTATGCCGGTATTAGCGATGACACCACACTCAACTTCTCCACAGTTACCACCGAACCGCGATTATCCTTCAGTAATCCTTGGGATGGATCCACGGATTTCCAAGTTGATCAAGATATTGCTCTAAATTTTAATCAATTGGTTAAACCAGGTGCTAGCGGCAATATCATTGTCAGCAATGGCTCCGATACACGGACTATCGCAATCAATGACAGCAGCCAAGTAATCTTTGATGGTTACAATGGCATAATGATCAATCCGGCAGACGATCTAATTCCCAACAGCTATTACAACATCAAAATCGATAATGGTGCTATCACCGATCTGGAAGGTAATGCTTACGCAGGCATCAGCGATGACACGACGCTTGATTTCTCTACTATCTCGAGCGACCCGCTGTTATATGGTAGTAATCCTTGGGATGACTTCACCGGATTCCAAATGGACCGGAATATCGAACTCTATTTTAATGAACAGATCAAGCCTGGCAGTAGCGGTAATATTGTCATCAGCAATGGCTCCGATACGCGCACCATCGCCATTAACGATGCCAGTCAGGTTACTTTCGATGGCTATAACAGTGTGACCATCAACCCAGCTGCCGATCTGATTCCCGACACGCATTACAATATCAAGATCGATAGCGGCGCGATCACCGATTTGGCCGGTCATGCCTACGCCGGTATCAGCGATGACACCGCGCTTGATTTCTCCACCATCACGGGCGAACCTCGTCTCGATGGCAGCATTCCTGGTGACGATTCCATCGATTTCCAAGTGGATCGAAATATCGAACTCTATTTCAATGAACCGGTTAAGTCTGGCAGCAGCGGCAATATCATCATCAGTAACGGTTCCGATACACGCACCATTTCGATCAATGACCGCAGCCAAGTCACATTTGATGGCTACACGGGTGTCATCATCAATCCAGCAACTGATTTGGTCCCTAACACTGACTACAGTATTAGAATCGATAGTGGCGCCATTACCGATTTAATCGGCAATCCTTATGGTGGTATCAGTGACGATTCGTCGCTCAACTTTACGACGATACCTAGCAACCCTCTGTTGACCAGCAGTTCACCGATGGATAATGCCAGCGATTTCGCAGTGGGTGACAACATTGCCCTCTACTTCAATGAAGAGATAAAACCGGCAAGCGGCAACATTGTGATCAGTAATGGCACGGATATACGGACGATTTCGATCAACGATTCCAGCCAAGTCACGTTCAGTGACAGTAAGTTTGGCGGCAATCAAATCCTCATCAATCCGATAGCCGATTTGGTTCCTAACACTGACTACAGCATTAGAATCGACAACGGCGCCATAATTGATTTAAAAGGAAACTCTTACGCCGGCATCAGTGACGATACGACGCTCAACTTTACGACATTATCCAACGCCCCGCGATTGATAGGCAGTTCGCCGATGGATGATGTCGTCGATGTTGCAGTGGGTAACAACATTAACCTCTACTTCAATGAAGAGATAAAACCGGCAAACGGTAACATTGTGATCAGCAATGGCTCGGATACACGGACGATTTCGATCAATGATTCCAGCCAGATTACATTCAGTGACAGTAAACTCGGCGGCAATCAAATCTTTATCGATCCGGCAGCCGATTTGGTTCCCAATACCACTTACCATATTGAAATTGATGCCAGCGCAATCACCGATACCGCCGGAAATTATTACGCGGGAATCAGCGATGACACTACGCTCAATTTCACGACGACCGATACTCTTGTCACACCGGTAATTGTGGGTGTGGCAGGTATTGGCGATCCGGTTTTTCCAGTTCTCTAATACCTAAGCTGTATCGTTCAAGCAGCGCCATCGCCATTGGATGGCGCTGCTTGAATGTCAAAGAAATCACCGCGACCATGCTTTTTTGACTCAAAATTCTCCATGCGACAAATTTCCGAAGCCCTGCAACGTGCTGTTCGTCATCAGCAATCCGGACAGTTTTCCGAAGCGGAAGCGGTTTGCCACCAAATTCTTGCCGCACTGCCGGATCAGCCCGATACACTGCATCTGCTCGCGATTATTTATGCTCAAACCAAACGGTATGCGCAAGCGAACGACAATTTCCGCAAAGCGATCACCCTAGCGCCCGCGCGCGCCGATTTTATCGGCAATTATGCCAATGCGTTATGGGAACAAGGTTCGATCGAAGAGGCGATCAGTTATTGCGAGCGCTCGCTCGCCATCAATGCCAATCAAGCCGAAGTGCTCAACGTATTGGGTAATGCGTTGATGGTGCAAAACCGCCATGAGAAAGCGGTAGAAAGTTTCCGCCAGGCGCTCCATTTGCGTCCGCAATATCCGCATGCGCTCAATAACCTGGGCAATGCGCTGCAAAAAATGAACCAAGCCGCGGAAGCAATTCCCTGCTATCAGCAAGCAATCGAATTGCAGGGCGATTATTCGGAAGCCTGCAATAATTTGGGACAGGCCTTAAAAAACCTGGGAAGAATTGATGAAGCCAGAGCCCAATTTCATAAAGCATTACAGCTTACCCCCAACTTCAACCAGGCGCGCCAAAATCTTGCCGAAGTCGATTCCTGCTGGCTGGAACCGCTAGAAGGAAAGAAATTATTCCTGCGCTGTTACGAAGCGCAAGACGCTGCTTACTTGCGGTATTGTCACCAAAACAATGACTTCATGGCATTGTACAATCAATACATTCCGCGCCATCAGCCGATCGACGAATTGGCCGCAAAGTTACGTCAGACGCAAGCGTTGCATCCTTGCCAGACAAAATCCGTCGACTGGGTCATTTTCCGCAAAAACACTAGTCAACCGGTCGGTATCGCCAACCTCGTCGACATCAATTTATCGCACCGCCGGGCAGAGTTTCTGATCGGATTGCCGGACTCTGAAGATCGCACTCGCGGCATTGCACTTGAAGCGACCTTATTGGTGCTGGACTATGTATTCAACCGGGTGAAATTAAACAAACTGATCGCCCATGTTTACGCGCACAATGCCTTTTCCCAGAAAAATGCTTTGGCGCTCGGCTTTACGCAAGAAAGCTATTTACGTGAACATCTGGTGGATCCGCATGGCAATCTTCTGGATGTATATGGCAATGGCATGACTATGCGCGATTTCCATTCCAATCCCAAAATTTCCAAACTTTCACAGCGCATACTTGGCCGCGATATTACCGTCGTATAAGCAGCTATTGTCTGCAATTTTCTAAGTTTTCCAGCCCTTCCGCATGTCCGATGTAATCCATCTAACTGTCATTTTTCTGTCATGACAGCTTGCTACACTCTGCCCGATTTAATAAAACCCTGACACATCCAGGTTTCAAATCACCATCGCAGATATCCATTAAGGAACTGGAGCACCATGAAAATTTTTTACGGCATCCAAGGAACAGGAAATGGCCATATCACGCGTGGCCGTATCATGGCGCGTGAGTTGCAAGCAGCGAATCTCGAAGTCAATTATTTGTTCACTGGCAGGCCGCAGGACAAGTTTTTCGCTATGGAAGTTTTCAACGGCCATCAGTGGCGCGAAGGACTGACATTCGCTACCAACAAAGGCAAAATCAATCACCTGAAAACCGTATTGCAATCCAAACCGCTCAATTTTCTCAAGGATATCCGGCAGCTGGATTTGAGTGCTTACGATCTGGTCATTTGCGATTTTGAACCGGTAACCGCTTGGGCAGCGCGGAGGCAAAACAAAAAAACCGTCGGTATCTGTCATCAATACGCTTTCCAACATGACATACCGCGCGCAGGCAATGATCCGGTTTCCGAAATCGTACTGAAAAAATTCGCACCGGTGGATTTAAGCATCGGCTTGCATTGGCATCATTTCGATCAGCCCATTCTACCGCCGGTGATTGAGACGCCTTTTATTCCCGAGCGGATTCAAAAAAACAAAATTGTCGTTTATCTGCCGTTTGAAGATCAGCAGCACATCATCCAGCTGTTCTCACGTTTCAAAAATTTCGAGTTCTTCATCTATTCCCCGGAAGCATCGCCTTCGCATCATGCACATATCCATTGCAAACCCTTATCGTTGACCGGATTTCAGCAGGATTTGTCGGATTGCGCGGGCATCATCTGCAATGCCGGCTTTGAATTGGCCAGCGAAGCGTTGCAATTAGGCAAAAAAATTCTGGTAAAACCCGTGCATGCACAAATGGAACAAGCTTCTAATGCAGCAGCGCTCAACCTGCTGGGTTATGGGCAGATGATGCAAACCGTCGATGCCAGACGTATTGAACAATGGCTCTATGAAACCAAAGCGGTCCGTGTCACTTACCCGAACACGGCCAAACATCTGGTGCAATGGATCAAGGACGGTATGCCGCCCGTCGAACAGTCATGGTGCAATCGAATCTGGTCGGAGGTCAATATCACCCCGGTTGAATTATCGTGAATTTAAACAGACACGTTGGAATTAACCCGCACATTTCATCCATGAACGACAGTCATTTGTTTCAACACAATCCGCTGCTTCTTAAAATACCGGAACCGGAAAAAATCCTAATCATTTTTAACCCGATATCCAGCGCTGGCAATACGGAATCGCTCGCGCATCAAATGGCAGCAGCGCTTTCCCAGCATGGCAAGCATGCTGAAATCTGTCCTTCCGAGAAAAAAATGAAGGGCTATACCCGCATCGTGGATAACATCGCAGCCAGTGATCTGGTTGTGGTGGTGGGCGGTGACGGCACCATCCGGAAGTTATTGGACCCGCTTAATAAAACAACCACGCCGGTGTATGCCATACCGGGCGGAAACGAATCGCTGTTTGCACGTTCCTACGCCATGAGCACCGCAGCGGATGATTTGCTCCAGGCCATCGCTTCCGGAGTTTGCTTGCAGCAGTTTTACGGTTTGATCAGCGGCAAGGGCATTCGCGGTGAAAAACCTTTTTTTCATATGGCTTCGATGGGATTGGATTCTTTAACGGTCAAGAACATCGGTAAGCGAAAAGGCCCGCTCAATGATTCGATTTACCTTTGGCATGGACTGAAAGCGCTGTGTTCACTGCATCACCCTACTGTCTCGGTGAGTGTCGATGGCGAGCAAGTCATCGACCATGGTTCCGGGTATGTCATCGTGGCCAACAATTCGGCGTATGCGAAAAACCTGCAACTTGTGCCGAGCGCCGATCCATCCAAAAATGAATTGGTCGCCGGTTTTCTGCCGGGTGCCCGGCCGCAACATGAATTGGTCAAAGCCATGCGCATTCTGCAGCAAAAACCCGCAAACCTTCCCATGCAGTATTTCAGCGGTAAGCAAATTGCTTGCACGTTGCACGACAAGGCCTATCCACTTCAGGTCGACGGCGATTATTTCCGCAATCGCGACATCGAAGCCGAAAGCACCATTGAATTCAGCGTCAGTCAGCGACCCATCCGGGTATTAATTCCGCCCGCTCTGAATACAACCGCATTGCACATCAGCAACGACTGATTCCCCACCTCATTGGTTTTACTACCACGGATTCTTAATTGATTGTTCTCCAATGAGAATCCCGGATTCGCGGGATTCTCATCATACCGTGCAGGCACTACCAGCAATACCACAAGCTGGATTCAATAATTCCACCCGCTGCTAAAGCCTTTGGCATTGCTTGCATGGCTTTGATGTACGCTATCGATAAAACAGCTGGAATGGTTTCTATGTCGGGATAGATATGATATGGTATCGCATTTAAGGTTGAAACAATCTAAGATACAGAATGTTAGTCAATAGAGTTAATCATACACTCGAAATTAAACCAAACCATCGGTCAAGCCAAAACAATACCGGCAGCGCAATCCTTCACATCTGAATGACCAGCATGTTTAAATCCATCCCGATAAAGAAAATAACTATTTTATATACAAAGTGTTGTGCTTATATTGTTGTTCTCTGCTGGTGCAGTCTTGCACATGCCGAACCCATACAACTCGGCATGAGCACTTCGCTCAGCGGCCCCAATCAGCTATTGGGACGCGCCATGTACCTGGGTATGAATGCTTTGTTCAAGGAGATCAATCAGCAAGGCGGTATTCGCGGCCGCATGATCAATCTGACCGTACTCGATGACGGTTATGAGCCGGATAGTGTCAAGATGAACACGATGCAGCTAATTGATCAGCATAAAGTCATCGCCATTGTCGGTAACGCCGGTACGCCGACGGCGGCGATTGCCGCGCCCCTTGCTAATGCACGTGGCGTAGTATTTTATGGCGCTTTCACCGGCGCCGATCTATTGCGCAAGATTCCGCCCGATCCTTATATATTTAATTTCCGCGCCAGCTACCGGCAGGAAATGGAGTTAATCGTGCAGGATATTCTGGATCGCGGTATTTCTCCGTATCGCATTGCACTCTTTTTGCAGGATGACACGCTGGGACAAACTGGCTTCGACATTACCAAAGCGGTCTTGGAAAAATCCGGTTTCAAGCATACCGACCGGCTGCTGGTCACGCATTACCCGCGCAATTCTTTAGCGATACAAAGCGCAATCAAAGCGATGATTCAAGCAACACCGAAGCCTGAAGCGATCATCATCGTGGGCGCATACCAACCCGCCGCGCAGTTTATCCGCTTTTCTCACCGCATTTTCCCCAATGCGCGATTTTATAACTTATCCTTTTCCGCCGCTTCGCTATTGGCCGATGCCCTACCCGGCATCCATGGACGAATCTATATGACCCAGGTGGTGCCGCCCGCGGAAACCGGCTCCGAGGAACAAGACTTCATCTGGCGCGAAGGTTATCTTGCGGCACAGGTTCTGGTGAAAGCGCTGCAAAGCATTCCCGGTGAAATCACCGGAGACTCCCTGAAACAAGCGCTGGAGGCATTAGGATCGGTGAATTTGGAAGGTTTTGGCACAGTCACCTTAAATCCCGGCGATCATCAGGCAAGCGATCATGTTTGGCTGACACATCTGGATAAAACCCGTCAATGGAATAGCGTGAAAACTACCGGAGAAAATAATTGAAGGTAACCCAGCAACTTGAATCGCCGGAACAAGGGAAGTGGACATTCATTTCCTGGATTAAGGGAATTCTCGGTATTTGCATGGTCATCTTCCTGTGCATTTTTATTGCGTCAACCAATGGTATGGTGCAGAAATACCGCACCACCATGCAGCTATCGCAACAACATGCACTGGCCACCACGCAAACCATTGCCGATTCGACTAACGATCAATTAGCCGCGCTGGCTTCCGCCGCCAATGAACTTGCGGAAAACTTGCGGGAAATTTCTTGGAGCCAGGAAACAATTGATACCGTATTGAACGAGGCGGCGCTCAATCATTTTGGTTTCAATGCGCTGGGCGTAGCTTTCGATTTATACCAAGCCGACCCGCAACTTCGTCTGTTTGCACCGTTTATCCGCCAGCAAGGCACGGCTTATCAACTGGACCGGATCGATCAGTATTATGACTATACCGGTCATGCGGCGTATAGCGCAAAAAACGGCAACAGCAAGAACAGTGACTGGTATCTGCAAGGCACCAGCGGAAGAAACGGCTGGCTGGCGCCCTACTTTGATATGGCCTATCAGCAGCATACGCTGAAGTATGTCGTGCCATTGCAAAAAAATGCGGAAGCCAGAAAAGTGGCTGGCGTGGTATTTTTGGATATCGATCTGGACTGGGTCAGGCAGCAAGTCGAGAACCACGATGTAGGCGATAATGGTTATGCGATCGTCGTCAATGAATTCGACCAAATTATCTATCATGGGCTCAAAGGTTCCAAGAAAATCGTCAGTGACTTGAATCAAGCCATTACGCCGACTTACTTTGCCGAATTCACTGCGGGAAAATTAGGGACTAATGAGCTCACCGGCCGTTCCGCCTGGTTTAACCGCTATCCCATCGGCGAAACCGGGTGGTATGTGTTAACCGTGATGAATGCGGAAATCGGCAAGACGCACTTGTTTGAGAACGACAGCGACGAAGATACCCGGGTAATTCACGAATCCGATTTGATCAGCTGGATCGTCAATGCTGTCGTGTTGTGCCTCCTGATTTATATTTGGATTGCGTTCATCAAACAGCAGCAATCGGTCGCGCAATTGTTACGGCATGCATTTATCACGTCATTGCTACTGACCGTCGGCATCGTGTCGATTTGGATCACGGAATATTACACGCCCTCAGTGACCCGCAATCAATCGCTGACACTATCGAATCGCGCGATCGTCGAGCAATTTCAGAACGACTATGCCGTCGCTGCTCTGCAGGAATCAAAAACACCGCCCTTTTTTGTTCCAACCGGTTTGTTCATTCAGTCGATTGAATTTCAGAACGCGACCAACGTGGCGATAACCGGCTATGTATGGCAGCGCTTTCCCAAGCATTTTGAAGAAGATATCGAACATGGCGTCATTTTTCCCGAAGCCATAGAAACATCCATAACCGAAGCATATGAACACGAGGAAGGCAATGAAATCGTCAAAGGTTGGTATTTTGAGGCCACATTGCGAGAAACCTTCGATTACAAAATATATCCTTTCGACCGGCAACTCCTCTGGGTACGTCTCTGGCATACCAGTTTTTCCAAAAATGTCATTCTCGTGCCGGATTTTAAATCCTTCGACAGTCTGAATCCCAATACTTTGCCAGGCGTTGAACAAGATTTTGTTTTATCCGAATGGAACCCATCGCGGGCTTTCTTCGGAATCAAGGTGAATAAATACAACAGCAATTTCGGCGATCGTCAGTTCACCAGTCACGACAAGATGCCGGAACTGTATTTCAACCTGGAAATCTCGCGCAATATTTTAAATCCATTCATTGCGCATTTATTTCCTCTGGCTGTGGTGCTGTTGATGCTATACGGACTCGTTCTGACCATCTCCAAACAGGAAGCGAAACTGACATTCACCGGTTTCAATGTATCAACCATCGTCGCCGCATGCTCGGCGCTTTTTTTCATCTTATTGATTATGCATGTGCAGCTGAGAGACGAACTGGCGGTAAATACCATTGTATATTTGGAATATTTTTATCTTGTCTCCTACATTACTATTTTGATGGTAACCGTCAATGCCGTGTTGATTTCATATGATCCGCCGCTCGGGATATTGGCATTTAAGGATAATTTCATTCCAAAACTTATTTATTGGCCGATCTTGCTGACTTGGATTTTTACCATTACCGCCATTCTATTTTAACCGCTTGCCTTCAGTGCCACGATACCAGGAGCAACCATGGAAGATAATCAATCGCCTGATCCTTATAAACAAACGAGTCTGAGGTATCAGCTCTACCGGGAAGCACGGGCTATGGCCGAATACGCGCTTGCCAACGGCAAAACGGTACCGGATAAGGTGATACGTACCATCGATACATTTACTGTACAGAGCGATACCAGTTTGAATGACCGGATTCATGTCCGGGCCGATCTGGATATTGGTGAATTGCTTGCCGCGCACTGCGCATTGGCCAGAATAGTGGAGCCCGCCAAACCGAATACCATTCTGTTGCTGGACATCGAACAAGGGGTTACCGGGTTCATGAAATTTCTCGGCCCGGTTTCATTGATCCGTCAGATGATGATCGCGGCTATCGTATCGCTGACGTTATTCATCGGACTGACATTGACCGAAGAAGTAAGCCACGACAGCGGCAATATCATGATGCAAGATGGCTTGGAATTGCTGCTTAACTTGATGTTCTATCTGGCCGCAGCCGGATTGGGCGCTTCGTTTGCCGCATTGTATAAAGCCAATACGTTTATCGCCAATGGCACTTTTGACCCCACGTATCATGCTTCCTACTGGATTCGTTTCTTTCTTGGCCTGATTGCCGGTTTGATTCTCGCCATCATGGTTTCCGAGGCCTACTTTAGCAAACACTTGAGTGAAACGCCTTTCCTGGAAAAGGGCATTATCCGGCCATTACTGGCCATGCTCGGTGGCTTCTCCGCCGATCTTACACACACGGTTTTAAGCCGCTTGGTTGAAACCATCCGGTCGCTGTTCACCGGCAGCCCGAAAGATCAGATTGCCAATAAGAAGAAAGCCATGCAGGTTGATTTCGCCGCGCAACAAAACCAGCAACACATCAATATGGCTTCCAATCTGATTGATCTCCAGCAGGTGATCAACAGCGGTGCGACACCGGAAGAAATCAATCAGAAAATTGATCAAATATTAAAAGATGCGCTGCCTAATTCGGATATCCGGCTAAAATCCTCCGGAAAACAGGATAATGACAGTTAAATCCACCGGTTTTCCTGCGCTAGTGCTTATGGCTGGTGCGCATAAGCATGAATTGCCTGCTTTAATTGCAGGATTTCTGGTTGATTCAAGGTTTCGGTTTTGAGCAGCGCTTCCGCAGTCTGATCCAGCAAGGCACGGTTATTTTGCAGGATATTGATGGCGCGTTCCAAAGCCTGATCGACCAGGACGCGCACGGCAATATCGATTTTATTCGCGGTTTCCTCACTGTAAGTGCGGCTTTGCGGCAATACCATATTGGGTTGCAAGAAAGCTGACTGCTCACGGTCGTAGGCCACATTACCGAGTGCTTCGCTCATGCCATAACGTAGCACCATGGCGCGCGCGATATCGGTGGCGCGCACCAGATCATCCGCGGCACCTGTGGAAACCTCATGAAACACCACTTGTTCGGCCGCTCTACCGCCCAGCAGCACCGCCATTTTGTTCAGCAGCTCCACGCGAGTCATGAGATAGCGGTCTTCCGTAGGGCGTTGAATGGTGTAACCCAAAGCACCGACACCGCGCGGAATAATCGATATCTTATGCACTTCATCGCTGCCCGGTAATGCGAGCGCTACCATGGCGTGACCGAGTTCATGAAAAGCGACGACACGCCGTTCGTTGGGATTGAGCAGGCGGTTACGTTTTTCCAATCCGGCCACGATACGCTCAATGGCGTTATTGAAGTCGTCCATCGTCACCGATACGGCTGCGCGGCGTGTCGCGAGTAACGTTGCTTCATTGATCAAATTCGCCAGATCCGCACCGGTAAATCCAGGAGTCAACGCAGCAATTTGCTCAATTTTGACATCGGTATTCAGTTTTACTTTTTTCGCATGCACGGCAAGAATCTGTTCGCGCCCGGTTTTGTCGGGCCGGTCCACCAGCACTTGCCGGTCAAACCGTCCGGCGCGCAACAGTGCCGGATCGAGGATCTCCGGCCGGTTGGTTGCAGCCAGCAGGACGATGCCGCTGCTGGGGTCAAAACCATCCAATTCCGCCAGGAGTTGATTCAGCGTTTGTTCCTTCTCATCGTGCCCGCCGCCCATACCGCCATAAGCACTGCGGGCACGCCCCAATGAATCTAATTCATCGATAAAAATGATCGCTGGCGCCATTTGCCGCGCTTGTTCAAATAGATCGCGTACCCGCGCCGCGCCGACACCGACAAACATTTCCACGAACTCCGAGCCGGAAATGGAAAAGAACGGCACACCCGCTTCACCGGCCACGGCTCGCGCAAGCAATGTTTTTCCAGTGCCGGGCGGCCCCACCAGCAAAACACCTTTCGGTGCGCGCCCGCCCAAGCGGCCATAATCCACGGGATTTTTCAGAAAATTGATAATTTCCACCAATTCTTCTTTGGCTTCATCCACACCGGCCACATCGTCAAAGGTGACTTTGGTTTCTTTTTCGACAAAAACTTTGGCGCGGCTTTTACCGATCGACATCAATCCGCTTCCCATGCCGCCACCCATGCGGCGAATCACAAACAACCAAATGCCGACAAAGATTGCCGTTGGCACGATCCACGACAGCAAATCGCGCAGCCAAGTGCTTTGCACCACTCCGGTATACACCACATTGTGCTTATCCAGTATTTCCGCCAATTCCGGCTCGACCCGTGTAGTCACAAAATCTTTGAGTCCATCGGCATTTTTTTCTTTCAGTGTGCCAAAAATCTGATTTTGTGTTATCGCAATCTCAGCTACGCTACCCTGCTCAAGCAGACGATGAAATTGGCTATACGGAATGGGTTTTACTTGAGTGTATTGCGAGTAGAGATTTTGAATCAGCAGCAAACTTAACAATGCCACAATGACAAACCAGAAGTTAACATGTGTTTTTTTGTCCATGGTTCAACCTCGATTTATGGATACGAAGAATTCTTGATAGCGCCATTAGAAACGCCGTCATAAGATACCGCAAACCGGCATAAGTTTCAGCAAACTACAGGGGATACTACGCGAGTTAGAAGCGCCAATCCATTTGCAGACCGCCGATATTGATTTGCTCGGAATATTGTCCGGCGAGAACATCGGCTGTCGCACCTCGATGATTAATGCCGGCGTCGTTCATGAATAAGTGCGCGTATGCCGCGTGAATATTGACATTCTTCATGACGGCATAAGTCAATCCCGCAGTCAGCCAATAACGGCTTGCATCAGGAATGCGCGGCGAACGATATCGGGCATTGGGAACCGGTGTTTGATCATAGGCAAAGCCCATTCTCACGGTCCATTTATTACTTTCGGAAAAATAATTGACGCCGAAAGCATAACGCCAGGTATCGTTCCATTTCAGGTTTTGCACATCATCCGATTGCGCCGATGCAAAATTGGTCCGCAGCTCCTGTATCAGACTCCAGTGTGTCCACAACGCATCCGCAGAAACCGCCCAGCGCGGATTGAGGCGGTGCGACAAACCGAACAATACCGAATCCGGCAGCGTAACCGGCGTGCTTGTGCTGGTATCGACGAGAATGTTGCCTTGCGTCAACCCGATGGCCCTATCCGGAACGGAAAAGTTCGCATGACCATTCACATCGTGCGCAATTCTGGAGCGGTAGCTGACACCGAAGCGCGTATCTTGATTCGGCGCATAAAAAGCACCGAAGTTATAGCCGAATCCAACACTGTCGCCTTTCAATGACACATGGCCATCCGCAGATTGCGGCAAAATGCCTTGACGGGCGCACGGTGTGGGTCCCAATTTCAGGAAACAAGCGGGGCCAAGATCAATGGCGTTGGTCAACCGGGATTGCAAATACTGGACATTGAAACCCGCACCCAGTGAGAATTTCTCGGTGACTTTAAAGGAAAGCGACGGATTGAAGTTAAAGGTCAGAATCTCTGAATCAAGCGCTTGATAGCGCCCTTTCCAATCCGCATCATAGCTATTGCGCGTACCAAAAGGGGTATTGAATCCGAAACCGAAGGCCACTCGGTTTGTCAGTTCCTGCACATAATATACATTCGGTACAAAAGCCAGACTGGGTGAATCGCCGCCATTACCGCCTTTCAACGGCGCGCCTCCCAAAAATGGGTTGAGGTGTGAAGCGTCATTGTGAAAAACTGCGGAAGGTGCAATGACATATCCTGCTGTCGAAACCAGCCGACCGCGCACCTGACTCATTGCAGCCGGATTAAAAAACACCATACTGCCGTCGTCAGTGTTCGTGGGCGCACCCGAAAACGCTTGCCCCAGCTCCTTGACACTTTGCTCCATCACGGCAATGCCTGCACCGCGTATCGAAGTAGAGATAATCAACAAAACCAAACCCGCAAACCAGAAAATACTTCGTTCCAAGGAACAATCAGTTATAGATAGCGTTTTAATAGATTAATCTCCATAATTTTCTTGATCGATTGAAAATTCACTGTTTTAATCCGGATGATCCTTACCGCTGTAAAGGTTTTCTTTACTTACATAAAATTCAAAGTATAATTTTCTGATTCTCAATAAGAATATTCTTACACGTGTAGAAATGAGTATTTTTCATTTGCAATCCAGGCTGCATTATGTCATTGAAATAAAATGCTTACAAATCCTCAGCAATCTAGTTGTTTATCTTGAATTATGGTTATCCCGGCAATTCACAAATAGTTCTAAACTCTTTGGAAAGTCATCCGACAAATTGCTTACAATTTTCAGCATTTGTCCGCGATGAAAAATGATAACCGGGCATCAGAGCTTAATAACCGTACTGTAGATTCCCCCTTGCAGCAAAACAATCATTCCACGGCATTATTGGCCGAGCAAGTAAAATTGCTTTATCAGCAAGCCCCCAAGGCACTGGTTGTTACACTGATCACCTCCGCCGCGCTCGCTTTTATTTTCTGGAATCATGTTGCCAAGGCTTGGCTATTGGGATGGTTAGTCACAATTTATTTACTGACTTTCGTCAGGTTTCTGCTGGTCAAATCCTATTTTCGTAAAGAGCCGTCAACTGCCGAATCCGCTCGCTGGGGACGGCAATTTCTAATCGGTACGTTATTTTCCGGCATACTTTGGGGTTCCGCAGGCAGCATTTTCTTTGTCAACGGCAGCGCCACACACCAATTATTTCTCGCGTACTTATTGGGTGGCATGGTTGCGGGTGCGATGGCTAGTTTGTCGTCTTACCGTGGCGCATTCCTGGCCTTCTCAATTCCCGTCGTCATTCCTTTTACTTATCAGGTGATGACGCACGACGGCGATGTACAACTCGCGATCGCCTTCACCTACCTCATTTTTGTTTTTGCAATGGGTAGTATTTCCCATCGTTTGTATCAAACTGTCGCGGAGTCACTCAAGTTCCGCTTCGATAATTTCGATTTGCTCAAACGGCTGATACAAGCGAAAAATCATCAAGAAGCGATCAATCAGGCATTACAAGTCGAAATCGCCGAAAAAGACCGTTCGCAACAAGCATTGAAAAGCGTTACGGAACAACTCGAGCAACGTGTTTCAGAACGCACCCATGCGCTCGCTTTGGCCAACGCTGTGTTGCACCAGGAAAAAGAATTGTTTCAGGTCACTTTGGCCAGCATCGGCGATGCCGTCATCACGACCGATGCCGGCGGTAACGTCACCTACTTGAATCCGATCGCAGAGATATTTACCGGCTGGAGCAACCAGGATGCCAATGGCCTGCCGTTGCAACAGGTATTTAACATTCTCGATAGCGTTAACCGGTCGGCTGTTGCCGACCCGCTGGTATGTCATAACGGGACATCCGGAAATGCGCAAAAACACCATGAGTGCTTGTTAATCCGCAAGGATAAACAAGAGTGGATTATCGATTACGCCGTGGCGCCGATTCAGAATGAGCAACAGCATGTGATTGGAACTGTTTTGACTTTCCGCGATGTCACGGAGCAACGTAAGCTGACGCAAAAACTTGCCTATCAGGCGGCGCATGATTCACTGACCGGCTTGCTGAACCGTAAGGAATTTGAAACCCGTCTCGGCAAAATCCTGGCGGCCACCCGCAAAAACGATTCACACGCACTGCTGTATCTCGATCTAGATCAATTCAAAATTATCAATGATACCTGCGGACATAGCGCCGGCGATGAATTGCTGCGCCAAGTCACCGCATTGTTGCATGCCAAACTGCGTACACGCGATACGCTGGCACGTCTTGGCGGTGATGAATTCGGTGTCATCCTGGAGCACTGCCCGCAGAACGAGGCGCTGCAGGTTGCGCAAGCATTGCGAGAATTGGTGCAAAACTTTCGTTTTCAATGGCAAGGCAATACTTTCAGTATCGGAGTCAGTATTGGATTATTTCCCATCACGCATGCCAACGAAGGCCTCGCTTATGCATTAAATGCGGCCGATAGCGCCTGTTATGCGGCCAAAGAACAAGGACGTAATCGAGTACATATATATCAAGCCGATACAGCGCAGCAAAAATCCGGCGAAGTGCAATGGCTGCCCCGCATTCAGCAAGCCATGATCGACCAGCGGTTGTGCTTATATTTCCAGCCGATTCAGTCTATTTCGAGCAACAATGGTAAAGAGAAACACGGTGAAATCCTGTTGCGCTTGGAAGATGAACACGGCCGTCTCGTCACGCCGGGGGCATTCTTACCTGCTGCTGAACGGCATGATCACATGTTGATCATTGATCGTTGGGTGCTGGAACATTCGTTTAAATTAATTAAGGCCCATGCACACCACCAACCCAACGTCATCTATACCATCAATTTATCCGCACAAGTACTTGAGAGCGCGGATTTTCTCGATTTCACCGTGAACACCATCAAAGCCAGCAAGCTAAACCCCGCTTGTATTTGCTTTGAAATCACAGAACATGTCGCGCTGACTGAAACGAACAACGCAGTGCGTTTTGTGACCACGTTAAAAGAACTCGGATGCCGTTTTTCGATGGATAATTTCAGCGGTGGCTTGTCATCATTCGGGTATTTAAAAAATATTCCGCTCGATTATCTGAAAATCGATGGCCGGTTGATCAAGAACATGCTTTCCGATCCGATCGATCAAGCCATGGTTGAATCGATCAATCACATTGGCCACGTGATGCGGCTTAAAACCATCGCCGAATGGGTCGAAAACGATCAGACTTTACAGCTGCTGGAAAATATGGGCATCGACTATGCACAAGGTTACTGGATTGCCGAGCCTTACCCCATTGACGCCAAGTCATTAAAATTCCCGGCTAACGATAAAATCAACCATAAGCTTGATTGCTAGAATTGTTTATCTCGAAATTAAGCGCAAAAGAAACCGGGAAACGGCACGAAGATTCACAGCAGAACGATCAAACTCAGATCGGCAAGTGAGAAATCATAAGGCAAATCGTGCATTAACCTGGAATTACCAAGTTAAATACACTGATTTACCTTAGATTCTTACTGAAACTATTTGGTCGAGGAAATAACGCGCCCATTCAGATTCTGCGGTGATCTCGCATTATCTGTATAGAATCCCTTGAGCTGTGAAAGCTGTGCCGCAGATATCGAAATGCTATCCAATAAAAGATACCACTGCACGCCTTCGCTACAAGGCGGTGTTGTTAAAGAGCCAGCGAATGCTACGTAATCAAACGATTGATGACGCATTGGCGGCAATAACGTTGTTGGATCAATTTGAATGCCTGTGGCGTTGGCATTTTGATCACCCCCCGTAGCGGGCATATTGTTTAAAATAGTCTGCAATGTCGCATTCTCTTCTCCCACGGTTACCGCAACACCCAGAACGATGAGCCGCCCGTCCGGACCGACATGAACAAAATGTAATTCCGCCGGAAACTTCACACCGCCTACTGCATGTTCGCTGGGCTCATGAAAGTGAAACTGAACCAGCGGATACGATTCTTCTCCAATTTTCAGCTCACCTTTATAGTGCGTCGAGGTATTGACCTGAACCGCGTGGCCGGTATTGAAGAATACCGGGGTGTCCACATCGTACCAAACCTCCAGATCATTCAATTTACGGGCATTATCAATTCTCGCGTCGGCTAAATCGACCGGCGATTGGTGTGAGCCGATACTGCATTCCGCATACGGATAATTCAATGGCACGACGGTTTGTGACGGATCCTGGATCGCTCCCCAGGTTGCTTGTTCCTCATGCGTCCAGTGCGGAGCGGAAACTGCGGCTGCGGTATAACATGCAAAAATTACTGAAGCCAGATTTCTCAATACTTTTCTGTTCATTGGTTATCTCCAATTTGCAAATCGTCATTCGATTAACATGTATGTTTTTTGCAATAATCCACCATCGACGGTTTCTTATCCTTCTCGGAATCCTTTGCCGGTTGAGAATTTCCCTTTGTGGTCGATGAACTCGATTGTGAAGTTTGTGTTTGTTGGCTGGAATCAGCAGATGACTTTGCGTTGTTCGATCCGGATTCAGCAAAACACGAAACACTTAAACTCATTGCGATAGCCAAAAATATTTTTATCAGCATAATTCCCTCGTTTATAAAGAAGTTTGATTACCCTTTTAATTGCAGGAGCGGGCACGATATCATGATAAATGTAAAAAAAATGTCAAGAAAAATTACGTATTTTGTGAAAAATATGTGAACCAAAACAACTATTAGCAGTAATGTTATTATAATTTAGATTAAGAATTCCGCCGCGATTGGAGCGCAACCGGATTGATGAGCGAAGGAAGCTGAAGATTAAAATCTGACGATAACTTTTTCTTTAATGACAAAAAACCTTAGCAACGCATAGCTTTCTTTTCAAGATATTCAATGGTCAATCCGGCAATTTTAGGCACGCCAAGATAAGCCGGATAAGCTTCAACCCGGCCGGTGCAGTGATATCCCCTACGTTGATAAAATTCAATCAATTCGGTGCGTTGCGATATCACGAACATGACAAATTGATGTATATCCATGACGCTGCTGGCAAAGATTTCCGCTTGTTCGAGCATGTATTTTCCGAGTCCCTGCCCTTGCAGATCTGGATGAACCGAAAAAAACCCGATATATGCATGCTCCTTTTCTGATGCGACATAAATGCACGACGCAAGCATGGAAGGCAGGTTAACAACGAAAAAATGCGCACTGGAATTTTGCATGGCGGCTTCGATTTCCTGCCGGTTAGTTCTATCGCCGTGAATAATCGCTGCCTCCGTGGTCCAACCGGCATTTCCGCGATACGTCAAATTGATCAGATCGCTGATTGCCTGCGCTTGATTGACATTGGCTTTTTCAAAACGAAAAGCGGAGAAATCCATTCGTTGTCAGTAAATTTTACGGAGATGCGCCGCCGGATTCTAGCCGAGACCTAATACCGGGCTTTTTGTGATTGCAACCAGCGCAATGTAAATGAATACACACTGTGCCGCCGCCCAGGCGATGATTTTTGTCCGCCGGGTTTTGCCGAAGCGCATCGCCACCATACCCAGAGCGATATACAACAGTAAACCGGCAACCTTGGCGGTTAACCAGGAATCCTGCAGCGGATTCTGCTGGATGGTCATCGCCAGAAAAACCGCGCTAGTCAGCAGAATGGTATCGATGATATGCGGCAGAATCTTGATCCAACGTTGACGTAAATTGGTGGAGTCTTGGATCAACCAGACACCACGCAGGAGAAACAGTGAGTAACTGAGTATCACGCTACTGACGTGAATCATTTTCAACAATGCGTAACTCACATTCAACTCCCGGCTATCAGCCAGCCATGACTGCCCGCCACGGCGCCGGCGATGGTAATTAAACTGAGTATCAATAAGAACAAGTGTTTGCGCTGAATTCTGGCAAATGTTTCCGGTGTAATGTCTTGCTGCACCGGGGCCGCGCCTTGCCTGCGACGTTCGCGCGGCTCCATGACGAATAACATCACACTAAACAGCAGCCAGATCGCTACCATCATGTGCATCCACCAGTATTGCCACTGCATGAAACGTTGCCAAGCATCGAGCACATAAACCATGTAGAAACCACTCAACCCAACGATCAATGTGGAAAAACGCGCTTGCGCGGCAAACCGCTGCCGGAAACGGGAAAAAAAGGCCATCGCATCCGTGGGCGACTGCATGCGCGTCAAAGTTGGCAACAACACAAACGTCACCATTGCAACGCCGCCTATCCAAAGCACGATGCCCAATACGTGCAATACCCGGGCTAAAACAAAATCATCCATTCAATTTTTCTTATCGCTTAAAAACAAACTTGGAAAACATAGTCAATACTCTGTCGTGTATTACGCATGCACTTTACGTGCGGCGTTTCATAACACACAGATCGCGTTAATTCGTCACAATCATTCAGCCGGGAATTGGTTATTCAGTCTCCGAGGCCCAAATTTCGGCTTCCTCGTAATCGTGAAAAATCGTTACGTTAGCATGAATGAATAAATTAAAAACCCATGTGCCCCACGTTTGCCATTCATCGTCGGTCACAACCGCTACCCGGTTGAATTCACTGCCGTGATCGCGCATGAATTTAACTTCTTCCCAGGCTACATCAACGGTGTAATCCAGCATGTCGCGCCAATCAAACAGAAGATTGGTTTTACCGTCAGAATGGGATTGATACAGCACTTGTTGTTCAAATTCATTGTAGTCGGCTAATGTAAACTCCCCAATAACCGCAACAATTATGAGATTGTCTTTCTTTTGAATAGTTATCATGACTCCCTCCTCAACAAATAATTAGCTCATCATAGGGAATTAAACAGGATGGTGCAAATTTTGCCGCTACTCGCATCAAAGCAAAATCACTTTGGCGCCACAGCGGGAGCTTGCTTGATGCTTAGGATACCGCTTAGTGTACCACCCAGAACAATCAATCCCATCCCAAGCCAGGCCACGGGAGGCAATACTTCATTCCACAACAGAATGCCCCAAAGACTGGCAAATAATACCGTGCTATAGCCCAACGAAGTCACAACCATCGTCGCACCTTGATGATAGGCACGCGTCATCGCCAATTGCGCCAATGTGGCCGTCATACCGGTGCCCAGTAACAGCAATAAACCATCCCAGTTAACCGGACTGAATGCCGTAAACAGTAACCACACTCCGGTTCCTAATGTACTAATTAATGTGAAATAAAATACCACCTGCCATTCGGACTCGCCCAATTCACCCAGTTGCTTGACATTGATATAGGCAATCGCGGCGAAAAACCCAGAGGCCATCCCCAGCACACCGGCAACCCAATGATCTTCGGGCAACGAAGGGCGCAGCAACAGAATTACGCCGATAAAACCGACCAGAACTGTGCAGATTAACGGCCAACGAATATGTTCTTTCAAAATCAACGTGGAAAACAATGCCAAGAAAAGCGGCCAGGTATAATTCAGTGAAATGGCGGTCGCCAAGGGCAATTGCGTTATATAGTAAAAAAACATCAATAAACTGATTAAGCCGGATATTCCGCGCCAGCAGTGAACCCGCCAATGCGGGGTTGTTACCGGAAGACGGTAATAGCGGATGACCAGGTAAGTCATCCAAACACCGAACAGCGAACGGTAAAACACCAATTCCGTACTGGAAAAATACGCCGCACCGAGTTTAACCAATACGCCCATGCAGGCAAACAAAAAGCCTGCAACCAGCATCCACAATGAACGCACTTGTTGGTTATCCTAAAAAATGCAGCAATTGCGGTTATTGAAATCAGCGGATATGCGGTCCGATTTCTCGTTGCAGGAATTGATGGAAGTGCTTCATTCCTTCTTCCATGGGAATTTGATAAGGCCCTATTTCATTCAAGCCCTGTTCAAATAAAGCACGCCGCCCGGCGGTCATCAGCTTGCAGATTTCATCATCTTCGAGCGCGGTTTCTTTGTATGCGGCTTGTTCGGCTTCCACGAAATCACGTTCAAATAGCGCAATCTCTTCCGGATAATAAAATTCAACCACATTCATACAGCTCTCCACCCCGGTTGGCAGAATCGTACTGATAACCAGTGTATGCGGATACCACTCGAGCATGATATTGGGATAATACAACAACCAGATCGATCCATGCGGCGGCATTTTCCCTTCCGATTGCTGCAACACTTGTTCGTGCCATTTGGCATACACCGGACTGCCCGGTTTTTGCAAACGCCCGCTATCGATTGCCACAGTCTGTACGCTATACCAATCGCCAAACTCCCAATCGAGTTTTCCAGTATCGACAAAATGGCTTAATCCCGGGTGAAACGGATCGACGTGATAATCTTCCAAATACACTTCGATAAATGTTTTCCAATTACAGTGATAGTGATCAATTTGCACGCGATCAAAGACATAGCCGGAAAAATCAAAATCCTGCAACACGCTCAGATTGCCCATATCGCGCGAAACATTACGTTCACCATCAAACAACAAACCATTCCAGCTTTGCAATGCAGTCTTGCTTAGATTCAGGCAAGGATTCTGCTCAAAATGCGGCGCGCCCAGCAACTTGCCATTTAATGCATAGGTCCAGCGATGTATCGGACACACGATACTTTTGGTATTACTTTTACCCGTTAATAAAATCGCTTGACGGTGACGGCAAACATTCGATAACAATTCAATGCCTTGTTCGTTACGCACCAACACTTTGGCATTATTCATCCATTCCGGTACATAATAATCGCCCACATTGGGGACCATTACTTCATGACCTACGTAACCCGGTCCGCGATCAAACAAGATACGTTTTTCGAGCTCAAGAATCTTGGGATCCAAGTACCAGTTGACGGGAAGCTGCACTGACATGTCCGCCAGTTGCGAAATCTCAGCCATGTTAGACATAGAAATACCTTATATCCCCCAGATAAAAATAGCGGCGAAAATACACGAAAAGACAAAAATTTAAAACCTATTTAAGCAAGTCAGGAACGAAAAACCGAATGCATGGCTATAATAGCAATCTTGATAGTAAAATATCAGCATCCATCGATACGTTACGCGGACAAAAAAAGTAAATTGTACAAGATTGAATTATTTAATTAATCAAAAAGAGAGCATCTTAATGAAATCTAAACAGCAATTAAGAAAAAAATCATGGATACCCGTATTATCCACAGTATTTGTTGTTGGTCTAGCTGCCTGCGACAACGACGGTGAAAAAGCACTCGATACCTCATCCTCCTCGTCATCATCGTCAGCAACGGCTGCCAAAAGAACTATGCCGACAGGCCCGGCAACCGGTATTTTAGTTGACTCCCCCGTATCCGGCGTAGCGTTTGCGGCAACTTCCGGTAAATCCGGCACCACTGACGAGAAAGGTAGTTTTAATTTCAATCATGGTGACAAAATTGAATTCAAACTGGGCGGTTTGACACTGGGTAATATTCCCGGTTCACAGATTGTGACACCGATTGAATTGGCCGGTGACAACGCTAATAAATTACAAAATCTGCTGGTTTTACTGCAATCATTGGATTCCGATAGCGATCTTTCCAACGGTATTTCCATTTCGCGCGAAACGGCTAACGCTGTTAAAGGATCGATTAATCTGGATAGCAGTCCGGAAACATTCGCTGATTCCGCCGGGTTAAAAGATATTATGGAAGCCAGCGGTATTTCGGGTGAAGTGAAAACACCCGAAGCCGCACGCACGCACTTTCTTTCCCAAGGTGTCGCACTGCTCAGCGCGCAAGTCTGGGTCAGTTATACCAACCAAACCGCCAGTGTGTTGCGGGTAGCCGCCGATAGTAGCGGAGAATACTTGCAAGGCGACGCAAGACCGGACGATTCCTGTGATGAAAACCGGGTGTGCGGCGGGAAAACCGTGTTTCAGGCCGGTGTTGAATATGGCGTAGCCAAAGCGGCTGATTTTGACAATCGCGGCTTCAAGCTAGTGAGCACCCCCAGCGTGGATACCAATCTAAAAGCCGGTTTCTCCAACCCAGGTCCGACGCGGCGGGTACGCACCGATGGTTCCGAATTGATTAATTCCGATATCGTCACGGTGCAAAGAGCACGCGAACAAGGCAGTGTATTCGGTGAACTCTTCCATATTGCCAAACCGATACAGTTAAGCGATGAAAATGAAGTCGCGGAAAAAGAAGTCAAAGAATCCCGTTACTCAAAAATCGATAACGACGCAAACGGTATTGTCGGTGCATGGGCATATGACAGTGAGGCAATCAAAACACAGACTTTGGTTTTCTTCCCCAATGGCAAATATATGATGATCGATCCGACGGGCGCAACACAGCGTGAAGATCAAGTAAAATGCGCAAAACCCGGTATCGAATTTTCTTCTTATACCTATAACAAGGGCGGGAATAATTTCAGTTTATCCAGCTTCACCTATAACACCAATGGTTGCGCCGGTTTCTCCGATGTAGAAGGCAGCATCGGCTTCACCCTCAGTTCGGATGGCAATACCGCCAAACTGGATAAACCCGGTGAACCATCGGTCACACTGTACCGTGTTTCTAAATAACCAGTTGTCTGCATCTTAAACGCACAATACTCACCGGAACTTGCTCCATGCCCGGTGAGTCGTGCTTCACCTTTGTTATAAATCCGGCTGCTCATGCCCATCATCCGTGTCGCACTGAATGTTCCAGTCGACACACTGTTTGATTATCACGCAGAGGACGCCAGTCACCACGATATCGGGCTGCGCGCCTGTGTGCCTTTCGGCAAAAAACAAGTCACCGGCATTATCCTCGCGGTTAGCGATGAAACGCAGATTCCCGTTGAGAAACTAAAATCCGCGTATGGCATCTTCAAGGAAATAAAACCTTTACCCGCCGCATTGCTGGATTTATTTCATTTTTGCAGCCAGTATTATCATCACCCGCTGGGTATGGTGATCATGAATGGCCTGCCCGTTAAGCTGCGTAATAACAAACCAGTTAGCTTAAAAAGAAAACCGCATCAGTATCAATACACCCTGACTTCAACCGGTAAAAATGTTGAGTCAACGCAAATTCCTGCACGTAACCGGGTAGCGCGCCGCCTGCTCAATGAATTTCAGCAAGCTGTCACGCTGACCAACCCACAAATCAAGCATATTTCACCCCGTGCGGAAAAATTGCTGCAAGACTGGATTCAGCTCGGCTGGATCACGACAGAACTCTGTCCAACCGCAACGGCGACGCAAGTTGCAAAAATTCCCGTATTGACTGCCGAACAAGAAATCGCGGTGAATGCCATCACTGCCGATGGTAAGCAGTTCAATACTTGGCTGCTGCATGGTGTAACCGGCAGCGGCAAAACCGAGGTATATCTCAGAATTATCGAAGCCGTGCTGGCACAAGGCCGGCAAGCACTGGTGCTGATTCCTGAAATCAGTCTGACACCCCAATTGGAAGGCGTATTTCGCGCCCGTTTTTCTAATGTTTCCTTGGTCAGTCTGCATAGCGGCCTCAATGATACCGAGCGGCTATCCGGTTGGCTGCAAGCCCAGAGCGGAGAAGCCAAAATTATCCTGGGCACGCGCCTCGCCGTGTTTACCCCATTATCCGATCTTGGTGTAATTATCGTCGATGAAGAACAGGATAGCTCGTTCAAACAACAGGATGGATTGCGCTATTCCGCGCGCGATCTGGCGATTTTCCGTGCCAGGCAATGCGCTATCCCGGTGATACTGGGCTCGGCTACGCCGTCATTGGAAAGCTATTACAATGCACTCACAAACCGTTACCGGCACATACGCCTGCTTTCCCGCGCAGTGCAGAATGCTACCCTGCCCTTGATTCAATGCATTGATACGCGCATCCACAAGACCCAAGAAGGTTTATCTGATCCACTGATCCAAGCACTCGATCAGTGTCTACAGGAAAAACATCAGAGCCTCATTTTTATCAACCGGCGCGGCTATGCACCCGTGTTGCTGTGCAAGTCCTGCGGCTGGTCAGCCCCCTGCCAGCGTTGTTCCAGCCGCTTGGTTGTGCACCTGCGCGATAAAAAGCTACGCTGCCACCATTGTGGTCATCAAGAACAATTTCCACGCGCTTGCCCGCAGTGCGGCAATCAGGATATCGCCCCTTTCGGGCAAGGCACGCAACGCGTGGAAGAAACATTGACAGCACATTTTCCGTCGGCGCAGATTTTGCGCATCGATCGCGACAGTACGCGCCGCAAACATGCGTGGCAAGAGATTCTGCACGCCGTTCATACGCATCAGGTGGATATTCTGATCGGTACACAATTACTGGCCAAAGGCCATGATTTTCCCAATCTATCCTTAGTGGGTATTCTGAATGCCGATGGTGCGCTCTATAGCACCGATTTTCGGGCCAGTGAACGATTATTTGCGCAACTGATGCAAGTCGCCGGGCGTGCCGGGCGCGCCAATGTTGCCGGACACGTATTGATTCAAACCGAGTTTCCGGATCACCCGTTGTACCAAGCGTTACAACGGCACGATTACGATGCGCTGGCACAGACTCTGCTGGCAGAAAGAAAAATGGCCGGATTCCCGCCTTATGTTTATCAAGCCCTATTGCGAGCGGAAGCGCATCATATAAAAACCGTGCTGGATTTTCTTGCCCAAGCGGCACAGCTCGCCCGCCCGCCGCAAGCGGTTGAATTATTCGACCCGGTACCGGCGCACATGTCACGGCTGAAAGGCTTGGAACGTGCGCACTTACTGGTACAATCTTCCTCACGCAAACATTTACACGCTTTTCTAACCGGCTGGTATGCAAAAATCACCACATTGCCCAGCCAAAAAGTGCGCTGGGTACTGGATGTCGACCCGTTGGAGTTTTGATCTGTATCAGCGCCTATTCTTCGCAGTCAGTCAAAATGTAAAATTGCACCGAAAATAATAAGAGGAGTATCCCAATGATCGACAAACACGATTTACACCATGAATTCCCGGAATATTATGACCGCATTCATGAATTAAAAACCAATAACACACACTTCGCGCGCCTGTTTGAGGAATATCACGATCTCAATCGTGAAATCCTGAGAATCGAAGAAGGCGTTGAGAATACCACCGATGAATACTTGGAGGAATTGAAAAAGAAGCGATTGTTATATAAAGATAAGCTTTATGGAATGATCGCCAATCCGTGAGAGTCGTCCGGTAGAATCTTGGATGCACGGCATCTGCAATCCATGCAATACCACGAACAGTAACCATAAGAGCGCAACCCATGAAAGCAATCTATTTCAATACCGGTGGAACAACAGATGCTCTGCAATATGGTGATATAGAATCCCTCAGCCCGTGTGGTGACAAGCAAGTCTTGATCCGTATTAAAGCAGCTGGCATCAATCCGATCGATTGTAAAATCCGCACGGCGCCGCAACGTTTCCCGGTGACTTTCCCGGTCATTCCAGGCTGCGACGGCGCCGGTATCGTTGAAAGTGTAGGCACGCAAGTAAAAAATTTCCAACCCGGCGACGAAGTGTATTTTTCTCAACCCGGCTTCAACAATCGTCAGGGCACGTATGCCGAGTATGTGCTTGTTGATGCCAGCCTGCTGGCTTTGAAGCCGCGCACATTGTCATTTGAACAAGCTGCTGCGGCACCGCTGGTTTTTATCACCGCATGGGAAGCATTGCATGACCGGGCGCGCATTACTAAGGGTCAAACAGTCTTAATCCATGCGGGCGCCGGTGGTGTCGGTCATGCCGCTATCCAATTGGCAAAACTGGCCGGCGCCAAAGTCATCACGACAGTCAGCAGCGAGGAAAAAGCACATTTTGTACAACAGCTCGGTGCCGATTTCATCATCAACTACCGGACACACAATGTAACAGCGGAAGTGTTGCAATGGACTGACGGTAATGGCGTGGATATCGCGTTTGATACAGTCGGACCGGAGGTACTGCAAAGCTGTTTTGGCTGCGTAAAGCCCTACGGCGATGTGGTCACCATTCTGCAACCTTCGCCGGATACCGATTGGAGCGAAGCACGAAAACGCAATGTGCGATTCAGTCTGGAAATGATGCTGTCACCGGTTTTACTGGAACTGGAAGAAGCAAAACGCTACCAAGGTGAAATACTGCGGCAGTGTGCCGCATTGTTTGATGAAAATAAGCTGACTGTAAAAATTGCGCGTACCTTTGCACTCGCAGATGCAGCCGCAGCACAGCAATTTCTTGAACAAGATCATCCAACCGGCAAGCTTGTCATGGTGGTTTGACCGTCGCTTAATCCAATACCGCCGGAAAAACCGGCGGTATTGGGGTTCTTACTCAACGAACTTACACACTTGCATAAGGATTGGCTACAATCAAAAACACTGATACTTCAATTCAATTTCTGCAATTCTTAAAACAATCCCAAGTATAACCAGCGATGACTGAAATCATCGTTAGTATTCATATTCGAACTACCGCCATCTCCGGAGTAATCAAGCTGTATTTGCGGAAAATCGCACAGTGTAAGCGCACGTGCCGTGCTGTGCAGCGTAAAGCTATAGCTGCTCATTCCATCCTGGGCTTTAGTATCCACGCATGATTCGCTCGCATCCGTGCCGTTCTTCAGGCAATTGACCGATTCTTCATCAGCGCGGATAGCATTGGAAACGGCGGTCACTCTTAATGTATTCAGTATGCTTTCATCGGTAATGTCAAAGTAGACACCGTGCAAATTTTCCATGGTGCCGCCACCTTGTTTGACTTTAAAAAGAAGTGAGCCGCTCGCCATTTCCTCGATTGTCACCCAAGCCGTCGGTTTGGTTTGTTGAGCTGTTTTACCGTTAACCAGAAAAGATATTGTTGCCATGATTGCCTCCTAAATTAAGCCTGTATGTAATGACTACCTTGTTGCGTTGGTAGTTGTTGTCGTGAACACAGGAGTAACTATAGACTGAGAAGGCAATCAAATTGTGAAGACAATGCAAACTCTTTGTTAAATATCAGTCAAAATTAACAAAGTACATACACAAAACCGCAAGACTCTAGACAAAATCAATGACTAATCATGAAATTCAAAAGTCATGCGGGTTTATGAATTTCTATTCAGAGAAAAATTCACGCGCCTTATCCATCCACGATTTAGCGCGCGGACTGTGGCGGGGGCCATCTTTCAGGCTGATCGCTTCCAATTCTTCCAGCAGTTCTTTCTGGCGCGCCGTCAGTTTGACCGGAGTTTCCACAACGACATGGCACAGCAAATCGCCTTTGTCATGACTGCGTACACCCTTGATTCCCTTGCCGCGCAAACGGAAAATCTTGTCGGTTTGTGTTTCAGCCGGTACTTTGATTTTAGCGTGACCTTCAAGCGTGGGCACTTCTATTTCTCCACCCAGTGCAGCCACGGTAAAACTGATCGGAATCTCACAATGCAAATTATCGCCGTCACGGCGGAAAACAGAATGCGCCGATAAGTGAATCACAACGTACAAATCGCCTGGGGGGCCGCCGTTTAAGCCAGCTTCACCTTCACCGGAAATACGAATGCGATCGCCATCGTCCACACCTTCGGGAATTTTTACGTTCAGTGTCTTTTGCTGCTTAATGCGCCCTACGCCATGACAGCTTGCGCAGGGGTGAGTAATAATTTTGCCGTTGCCTTGACACTTTGGACAGGTTTGTTGGATAGAGAAAAATCCTTGCTGCATTCTGACTTGCCCATGACCGTTACAAGTCGGGCAGGTTTTCGGCGAGCTACCCGGTTTGGAACCGCTGCCGTGACATTCATCGCATTCTTCCAAAGTGGGAATGCGGATTTTAGTTTCAGTTCCATGCGCAGCCTGTTCCAGGGAAATTTCCAAGTTGTAGCGTAAATCAGAACCGCGATGCACATTGGAACGTCCGCCGCGTCCGCCGAAAATATCGCCGAAAATATCGCTAAACGCATCGCTGAAGCCCTGTGCGCCCGCGCCTCCGCCTGCGTTTGCATCAACACCGGCATGTCCGAATTGATCGTACGCAGCGCGCTTATTCGCATCGGTCAATACTTCATAAGCCTCTTTGGCTTCTTTGAACATCTCCTCCGATTTCACATCGCCTGCGTTGCGATCGGGGTGATACTTCATCGCCAATTTACGATACGATTTTTTGATTGTCGCTTCATCGGCATCGCGGCTGACACCGAGCACATGATAATAATCTCGCTTACTCATCTTGGCTTCCTGCTCACATGATAAGGATATATTGTTCTGATTGTTGAAATTTACGCTTTATGCAAACACTAAAACGCAGAGCTCACACAGGCATTTTTTGCACTGCCGTGTGCGTCTCTGCGTTCGATTGTTTTAACAACAATTACTTTTTGTTTTTAACTTCCTCAAATTCCGCATCAACCACCTCCCCTTCCACTGGCTTCTCGCCTCGGCCGGATGATGAAGATCCGGATTCAGGTTGCGCTTCTCCGCTGCCTTGCTGATCTTTCTGTTGATACATCTTTTCAGCCAGTTTATGCGCCGCTTCGGTTAATGCCTGTGTTTTGGCATCGATCTCGTCTTTATTGTCGGCTTTCAGCACGTCTTCGGCATCTTTTAACGCAGCTTCGATCTTAGCTTTTTCATCACTGCTCAATTGATCACCATGTTCTTTCAGCGATTTTTTCACTGAATGGATCATCGCATCGCATTGATTACGGCTGGAAACCAGTTCCAATGCCTTATGATCTTCCTCGGCGTGCGCTTCGGCATCCTTGACCATGCGTTCAATTTCATCATCCGACAACCCGGAGCTTGCCTGGATCTTGATTTTGTTTTCCTTGCCGGTCGCCTTGTCTTTCGCGGATACGTGCAAAATACCATTGGCATCAATGTCGAATGTCACTTCGATTTGCGGCAAACCGCGCGGCGCTGCCGGAATATCGCTCAAGTTAAATTGCCCCAGGCTTTTGTTTCCTGATGCCATCTCACGCTCGCCTTGCAGCACGTGGATCGTCACTGCGGTCTGGTTATCGTCCGCGGTGGAAAATACTTGCTGCGCCTTGGTCGGGATCGTGGTATTTTTTTGAATCAGTTTGGTCATTACACCGCCCAGCGTCTCGATTCCCAGTGACAATGGCGTCACATCCAACAACAGGACATCCTTCACGTCGCCTTTCAGCACGCCGCCTTGAATAGCCGCACCAACCGCTACCGCTTCGTCCGGATTAACATCTTTACGTGGTTCTTTACCGAAAATTTCTCTTACCTTATCTTGCACTTTCGGCATGCGGGTTTGTCCGCCCACCAGAATGACATCGTCGATGTCCGATGCGGATAAACCGGCATCTTTGATCGCCGTGCGGCAAGGCCCAGCAGTACGTTCGATCAAATCTTCCACTAGACTTTCCAGTTTCGCACGGGTTATTTTGACCGCCAGATGTTTCGGTCCGGAAGCATCCGCCGTGATATACGGCAAATTCACTTCGGTCTGCTGGCTGGAAGATAACTCGATTTTGGTTTTTTCCGCCGCATCTTTCAGGCGTTGCAGTGCCAGCATATCTTTTTTCAGATCAATACCGGTTTCTTTCTTGAATTCATCCACCAGATACTCGATTACGCGCGAGTCAAAATCCTCGCCACCGAGGAACGTATCGCCGTTGGTCGCCAGTACTTCAAATTGATGCTCGCCTTCAATTTCGGCAATCTCGATGATGGAAATATCGAACGTACCGCCACCCAAGTCGTATACCGCGATTTTCCGGTCGCCTTCTTTTTTATCCAAACCGAAAGCCAGTGCTGCGGCGGTCGGTTCATTGATAATCCGTTTTACTTCGAGACCGGCAATCCGTCCGGCATCTTTGGTTGCCTGACGTTGTGAATCATTGAAATAAGCCGGTACCGTGATGACTGCTTCGGTAACAGTTTCGCCCAAATAATCCTCGGCAGTTTTTTTCATTTTCATCAACACTTGCGCGGAGACTTCAGGCGGTGCGATTTTCTTGCCGCGCACTTCCACCCACGCATCATTGTTATCCGCTTTAACAATACTATACGGAACCATCTTGATATCGCGCTGCACCATATCTTCGTTAAAACGCCGTCCGATCAGCCGTTTGACTGCAAACAACGTGTTTCTAGGATTCGTGATTGCTTGACGCTTGGCGGACGCGCCCACCAGAACTTCATTTTCTTCCGTATAGGCCACGATGGAAGGAGTTGTCCGCGTGCCTTCCGAATTCTCTATGACTTTGGGTTTGCCGTTTTCCATGACGGCTACACAAGAGTTCGTGGTACCCAGGTCGATACCGATGATTTTTGCCATGTTTAGATCCTTTTAAAGATTAATTCTGTCTGTCGATGGGTATAAAAATGGAGATACTTGTAAAAAATTCAAGAGTCTTTTGCTTTTGAAACGGATACAAGCGCCGGACGGATAATGCGCTCATGCAGCTTGTAGCCTTTTTGCATGACTTGAACCACGGTATTCGGCGGTAGTTCGGAATCAATCATGCACATGGCTTGATGTTGATGCGGATCGAATTTCTCGCCTTTAGGATCAATCGCCTTGATATCGAATTTATCGAAAACGTTGATGAGTTGTTTTTGTGTAAGCTCCATGCCGCTCTTGAAATTCTCAATAGTCGCGTTTTCAACCGCCAATGCGGCGTCCAAACTGTCCATTACCGTCAGCAATTGCGCCGAGAAATTCTCAATCGCATATTTATGCGCATTGGAAACGTCGGTTTGCGCGCGCTTGCGGATATTTTCCGTTTCCGCCTTGGCGCGGATCCAGGCATCGTGATGCTCGGCCGCTTTGATTTCCGCTTCTTTCAGTAAATGTTCCAAATCGGGTTGCGCGTTAGTGATTTCCCCGGTTTGAATGGTGGCATCGTTAGTCGCTCCGGGGATTTTGATTTCTTCCTGGGAATCAGCCATATCTTTTGGACTCGCTTCTGTATTGTGTGAATTTTCTGGACTTTGCATCGTAGCTCCTCATAACTGTGAGGGCGATATTGGGACAGCTCTGCCAAATTTCAAGCCGTAAATGAAAATTTATCTGAGAATACGTAGAGAAATGATTAATTAGTGTAACAGATCAGTATGTTGCTCATAGAAATAATTTTCAGTTTTTAATTCTTATGGCCAGATCGCGTGCCTTGCCAATATAGTTCCGCGGCGTCATCGCCAACAAACGATTCTTTTCTGCCTCCGGAATGCTTAGACCCGAGATGAATTGATGCAACGCTGCCTGGGTAATTCCGCCTTTGCCGCGCGTTAGTGCTTTTAGCTGTTCATAAGGATTGGCAACGCCATAGCGCCGCATCACGGTTTGAATTGGCTCCGCCAGAATCTCCCAGGCATTATCCAGGTCGGCGGCCAGCTGCGTCATGTTCACGTCCAGTTTGTTGAGTCCTTTCAGGCACGAGTCATAAGCCAGCAGCGTGTGACCTAACGCCACACCCATATTGCGCAGCACGGTGGAGTCGGTTAAATCGCGTTGCCAGCGAGATACGGGTAATTTTTCGCTCAAATGCCGCAACAAAGCATTGGCAATTCCCAAATTGCCTTCCGAGTTTTCAAAATCAATCGGATTGACTTTATGCGGCATCGTGGAAGAACCGACTTCATCCGCTTTGGTTTTTTGCTTGAAATAGCCGAGCGAAATATAGCCCCAGATATCGCGGTTCAAATCCAATAAAACGGTATTGATCCGGGCATAGGCATCGAACAATTCCGCCATGGTATCGTGCGGCTCAATCTGAGTCGTATACGGATTGAATTCCAGTCCCAATTTCTCGACAAACGATTGCGCGAATTTTTCCCAATCCAAATCCGGGTACGCGGATAAATGCGCGTTGTAATTACCCACTGCGCCATTGATTTTGCCCAGTATGGCGACAGCCGCGAGTCTTTCCCTGCCGCGTTGCAAGCGGTACACGGTATTGGCAATCTCCTTGCCCAAGGTCGTCGGTGTTGCCGGTTGCCCGTGCGTGCGCGCCAGCATCGCGACATCCGCCAATTGGTGCGCCAATTCGATCAAGCGCGCAATAATTCTGTCGAGCGCCGGTAACATGACTTTTTCCAGACTCAATTTCAACATCAAGCCGTGCGACAGATTATTGATATCTTCCGAGGTGCAGGCGAAATGAATGAATTCGGCCGCTTTGACCACTTCCGCATTACCGGCGAGTTTTTGCTTTAACCAATATTCCACCGCCTTGACGTCATGATTGGTTGTCGCTTCAATGGCTTTAACCGCTGCTGCATCTTCGACCGAGAAATCGGCAGCCAAATCGTCCAATTGCGCGTGAGTTGCTGTGGAGAAAGCCGGTACTTCAGCAATCTCAGGGTCATCGCTCAATGTTCTGAGCCACGCAACCTCAACTTGCACACGGAAACGAACCAGCGCGAATTCACTGAAATAGAATCGTAATGGCTCAACTTTGCTGTGATAACGGCCATCCAGGGGAGACAAAGCGGTAATAACGGTGGAATTCATGATATTGGCAATTTTTCAGAAGGCCGGATTTTACCATGCTTGTTGTGTGCTCAAAGCGGTTAATTTGTCTGGCAATTTCTCGATAATTTTTGGCGCAATGCCGCACCACTATTGAGGTGCGGCATTTTGCCGCAGCGACAATTTGTCGCATTGTTTTATCAGAATTTTCCCATAAACTATAAAAACGTAATTTATTGAAACAGATACCAGACAAAGCCACGCTTGCCGCAAGACAGGCACGGAAAGCCAGCGGATCTCATTTGAATCTCAACAATGTGAGATGGCCGGGTTGCCTCCCGTGAGTATGGGGAGTAGCTGAAACAGACAGTGTGAAATTACACACAGGTTTCAGATCATCGCTCAAAAAGAAGCGCCGCACAGTTGTTGTTTCTTCTCAATTCTACAAGCAACCGGCAGCGCCGCATAACCTTTAAATAGTATCGTTTTGGAGAAAAGAAATGCAATTAAAATCATATCATAAGAAAACAAGCACACTGGCTTCGGCCGTCATCATTTCACTTGCGGCGTTGGCAAGCAGCAATGTCTACGCAGCCGATGCCGTATCACCAAAGGACTGGGTTAGCAGCGATAATGTCGTGAGTCTGGGTGAAACCATTACAGCCAATGAAAGCGGCTTGAAAAGCGCATATACAGGCAATCCGAATCTGAATTTCTCTGCTTGGGCGCATACCGGAGATTGGTTTGTTTTTCAAAATACCAATTTGGCAGATGTTAGCGTAACCGTTTCCGGAGCTGCTGGATTCGCTCCCGGTTTGACCGTGTGGGCAACCGGCGCGGCGAAATTTGACGGCGGCACCGAGGGCTTTGGCTCAGAAGTCAGTACCGCAGCATTTGGCACGCCACACTCACTCAATGCTACCGGTGCAATGGGCGATGCAGGCACGCTGTGGATGGCCAACGGTCAAGGCGGTAACGTCATCGAAACCCTTGGATATGCAGTATCAGGTCCGGCCGCATTCACTGCGGCCGACACAGGTTGGGGCGAAACCATTTTTACCGGCGCACATGATGTTAGCGTAACCAACACATTTGAAAATGGTGTAACCGGTAGCACTGGTGCAAACGTAGCAACACTAACATTCAATGACTTAGCCTCAGGCTGGTACGCTGTATATGTCGGCGGCACCAACCACGCCTCAGCAGGTGGCGCGTTTGAATTGACGGTTAGCGCAGTGCCGGAAGCAGAAACCTGGGCGATGTTACTCGCAGGTCTGGGTTTGGTTGGCTGGCGTTTGAGAAGATCACCAACAGATTCATGCGAAGCCGCAGCTTAATCACCGCATGACGTATCAATAAGCAGTTACGGGGGGTTTTTACAGAATCCTCCGTTCTTACCAAAAAAATCAATCAGGTCATAACTAATAAATTTCACGCAGCTTAAGCGCAGCTCGTGATGAACACAAATTGTGAGCGCCTCAAACATGTAAATCGTTCTGATGTTCTATAACACACCATAGCGCACATACTAAATTGCAGAGCGCATGAGGAGTAATATCATGATAATCAATATAAAAAACACCATTATTACCTTAGTCCGGATAGCTTGCCTTACTATTTGCATCGTTTCAGTGTCACGAGCTGACGGATTCGGGCCTATCCCCATGTCTCTGAAAGGCGCGCCGGTTCCCGAAGTTCCCGGCTTACTGGATGGCCCTGATCCAATCATTATCAACAAGAACAAAGCAATCGCATTGGGCAAAGCTTTATTTTGGGATGTCAATGTGGGAAGCGATGGCATCTCTTGCGCCACCTGCCACTATCATGCGGGCGCGGACCGCCGCACAAAGAATCAGATTGCACCAGCCGGTAGAAACAGCACACTACCCAAGGAATTCTCGCTGGCAAGCGACGGAACGCCTCGCGGACCGAATAGCAAACTGAAAAAAGCCGATTTTCCTTTTTTCCAAACCAGCGATCCGATGAGCCCCACCGGCGAGCCTATTTATATTAATAATGACGTGGTATCGTCCTCGGGCACTTTCGGCGGCGACTATCGTGATGTCGAGTGGTTTCAGGAAAAAAACGATGAATGCGAACGCAATACCGATCCGGTATTCCATGCCGGTGCAAAAGGCACACGCAAAGTTGAACCGCGTAATACACCGACCATCATCAATTCAGTTTTCAATTTTCGTAACTTCTGGGATGGCCGTGCCAACAATATTTTCAACGGCAGCAGTCCCTGGGGGGATCGCGATCCGGATGCCGGTGTTTGGGTAAAAAATAGCGACGGCACAGTCACCAAACAACGATTAAGACTAATTAATTCCTCACTTGCATCTCAAGCCGTCGCTCCCCCGCTGGATAACTTCGAAATGGGTTGTCATGGTCGCACCTTCGCCGATCTGGGCCGTAAATTATTAAACCGTAAACCGCTGGAACATCAACGCGTTCACTGGAACGATAGCGTTCTCGGTCCATTGGCACACAGCACCAATAATAACTTGCAGAAAGGTTTGAATACGCGTTATTACCGATTGGTCATGGATTCATTCAATTCCAAGTACTGGAAGCATAACGATGTTGGTCTGTTCGGTTCTCCCTCGCCTGCCTCAGCCACGCACGATCTGCCTTACCGGCAGATAGAAGCCAATTTTGCCATGTTCTTTGCGCTTGCTATTCAAATGTATGAATCGACATTGATTTCCGATGATTCACCTTTTGACCAAAGCGCTGTTGATGAACATGGCATGCCGACTGAACTCAGCGAATCGGCGCTGCGCGGTCTGGATGTTTTTCGTGATTCACATTGCGCACTCTGCCATATCGGTCCGAACTTCACCTCATCCGCTGTCGTGACGAATGGCATTTTGCAAAAAATCAACCCGCATGCATTCGGCAACTCCTCTTTCCGCATCAGCACCACGAATGTTGTGACCTACTTATCGCTGACCGGCGGCATGATGTTTCAGGATACCGGTTTTTCCGGAACCGGCGTCACGCCCGTAGAAAACGATATCGGTTTAGGTGGCGTCGATCCCTTCGGAAATCCCCTATCGTTCGCCGATCAATACATGGAGCTTTTGGCCGGCAATAAAACAGGGGTTATCGATCCTTATGTTGCCGATGTGCGCGCATGCGATTTTGATACGGCCATTGCACTGGATCGCGATAAGCCGCATCCGCTGCTATTTACCCGCGCGGATGGCATACAAAAGCAAACACAGGATGCTACGGATTGTTTCAATCCGGCAGGCGCATTTATCCCGACAGTTGACGCAGCTGCCGCGGAATTGAAGAAAGCCAAGAGAAAACGTTTTTTAAGTGCTGCTGCAGGCACATTTAAAATTCCAACACTAAGAAACATAGAATTAACGGGACCTTACATGCATAACGGCGGTATGGCTTCCTTGGAAGAAGTGCTGGAATTTTATATCCGAGGCGGTAATTTTGAAGTGCCGCCCAAAGAATTCGGCAAAGTTTTTTCACTGGTTGATTTGCAATTGTCATCGGAAAGCCGTGAAGATTTGCTGAATTTTCTGAAAAGCCTGACAGATGACCGTGTACGCTATGAGAAAGCACCCTTTGACCACCCGGAATTGGCCGTTCCACACGGCCATGCAGGAAATAATGTACTGATCACGGCCACTCATGCGCTGGGTGATAACCTCGCGGCGGATGAATATTTCACGGTACCTGCGGTAGGCGCCGAAGGACGGGGAGTCAATCCATTGCACTCATTCGAGCGCTATCTGCAATAACATTTGCAGCGTTGTCCGTTCACATAACAGGCTTGAGAATCACCCGTCGAGGGTTTTTTCAAGCCTGTTTACCATTCTAGTGCAGCTTAAAAAACTTATCGTGAATGCGCCGTGTAGCCCGCCATACCGCCCAGAGTACAACCGGAATCATCACCCCGGCAGCCAGTTCAGGGTGAATCGGCAAACCTGCCGCCTTACCGGCCTTAGCCAGATACAGCAGTAAACTGACCACATAATACGAAATCGCCGCTATCGACAAACCTTCCACCGTGCTTTGCAGCCGCAGCTGGAGTTCCTGACCGCGTGTCAGTTTTTCCAGCAATTGCTGATTCTGTGCTTCCGTCAAAATATCGACACGGGTGCGTAACAAAGCACTGGCGCGTGAAACACGCGCGGAAAGATAGCTCATGCGCTGCACAGTCGCTTCAACCGTCGCAATCGCCGGAGACAACCGCCGTTGCATGAATTCGCCAATCGTCTGCGTGCCTGGTATCGCTTGCTCCCGGAGTTCGGCGATGCGTTGCGTAACCAGCTTGTTATACGCTTGTGTCGCGGCAAAGCGATACGCGTGTTGAACTGTCGCACGTTCAATCCGCGCGGCTAACGCAATCAACGTATCGAGCAATTCCTGATCGGACGCCGCTTTATTTTCCAGCCGCGCCGTGATATCCGCCAACTGCTGTTCCGCGCTGGTCAACTCAGGAAACAGCCGTTTGGCAACCGGCAAACCACGCAACGCCATCAAACGGTAAGTTTCGATTTCGAGCAAACGCTGCGAAACCCGCCCGGCACGCGTTTCGGAAGATCCCGCTGGCATAATCACTAACATGCGTTCAAAACCGCTAGGACGCAACATGAAATCCGTAACCGCCAGAGAATGCCGTTCTCTACCGATCAACGAAGCCACCACAGGATTTCCCCCAAACCACTTACGAGCCTGCGACAGCAATTCTTCGGGTTGGTTCAGATCGCCACAGACCATCGCCAGTTTGACCGCAGCAAACGTGCGGCCAGGTATCTCAGCCAGCCAATCTCGCGGCAACGTCACATAGGAAAGTAATTCCGGATCGGTCGCCCCCAATTGTGCAATTTCGGGCAAATTTTGCACCACGGAATAGCGTGTAAATTCGCTGTGACGCTCCCAGCGCACGGTATAGCCTTGTAAGCGCAAACGCAGAAAATTACTTTGCAATTGTTCGAACATCAGTGTTTGCTGCCCGGGAAGACGGCGCAAATGCTCGCATTCTTGCTCGCGTGTGATGCCTTCGTTAATGACCACTACATACACCACCAGTGCAGGCAGGCGGATACGCTGACTGGGACGGGCATGCACCTCGTTGTGCAGCAAAATACGTTGCGGATCATTATCGGGCAGCAAGTCGGTTAAACCGGAATCAATACTGGAGAACATGCAGGCAAAATAAGTAAAATTGTTTGAAGGTTTGAATGTACCAAGGATCCCATGTCAGGTCAAAAGCACTGAAAAACTACACTTCATAGTCTACAATGACCGGTAACACCAGCAGATGATCTGCGGCTGCATGCATTTCTAGCTGACATCCATACTCATAAAAACATGACAAATTCCGATCACACACCCTCTTCACCGGCATCACAACTTCAACACAGAAGCCTTGCCGCCGTATGGCACCCCTGTACGCAAATGAAACAACACGAGACTTATCCACTCGTTCCGGTCGTCCGCGGAAAAGGCGCATGGTTATACGATGCCGACGGTAATCGCTATTTGGATGCGATCAGTTCCTGGTGGGTCAATTTGTTCGGCCATGCTAATCCGGTCATCAATGCCGCGATCCGCGATCAATTGGAAAAGATCGAGCATGTCATGCTGGCAGGTTTTACGCATGAACCGGTTGTCATGCTATCGGAACGGCTCAAAAGCATCGCGCCCGGCTCGCTCGGACATTGTTTTTATGCCAGCGACGGCGCATCGGCGATTGAAATCGCCTTAAAAATGAGCTTTCACTACTGGCTTTTGAACGGGCAGCCACAAAAAAACGGCTTTATCAGCTTGCAAAACGATTATCACGGCGAAACGCTCGGTGCGTTATCCGTCACCGATGTGGCTATTTTTCGTGAAACGTATGCGCCACTGCTCAGACCATGCACTCATGTCCCCACACCGGATTGGCGCTACGCGGAAGCGGGCGAACCGGCAGAAGCTTACGCGCTCCGTGCCGCTGCGGCATTGGAACATTATCTAGCGGAACACCATGCACAAACGGCTGCCTTGATTCTTGAACCGCTGGTGCAAGGCGCGGCGGGAATGGGCATGTACCACCCTGTTTATTTGCAACGCGCCCGGGAAATTTGCGACCGCTATCAAGTGCATTTGATCGCCGATGAAATCGCGGTCGGTTTTGGCCGCACCGGAACTCTATTTGCTTGTAACCAGGCAAATATCACCCCGGATTTCCTATGCTTATCGAAAGGTCTGAGCGGCGGCTATCTGCCACTTTCCGTGGTGATGACAACCGATGCGGTTTTTCAGGCTTTTTACGACGACAAAACCGCACGCGCTTTTTTGCATTCGCATTCGCACACCGGCAATGCATTGGCATGCCGCGCCGCTTTAGCTGCTCTGGATATGATTGAGCAAGACCAGGTTATTACAACAAACACGCTCAAGACTGCCTATCTGAATCGCATCGCAGCACCGTTAGCGGCTCATCCTAAAGTCCGGAATTTCCGCAATTGCGGCATGATCTGGGCGTTCGAGGTCGAAACCGATGATCCCGATTTTGCCGCAAACTGTTTTCAAGCCGGATTGAAACAACAATTAGTGTTACGCCCCTTGGGGAAAACCATTTATTTCATGCCGCCCTATATTATTAGCGAGCAGGAAATGGATTTGCTGGTCGACGGCACGTTGCACGTGCTGAATACGCTCTAACTTCATAACAGCGAGTGAATGCGATGAAACTGACTTTTTTGGGTGCAGCAGGTGAAGTAACCGGCTCCAGTTATTTGATCGAAACCGGATCTGCCCGCTTTCTGGTCGATTGCGGCATGTTTCAGGGCGGGCGCGAAGCCGACAAGAAAAATCGCACGGCTTTTAAATACGATCCCAAGACCATCGACTTTGTTTTGCTGACTCATGCGCATATCGATCATTCCGGTTTATTGCCGCGGCTGAGTGCGTGGGGTTTTCGCGGTCCGGTTTATTGCACGGCAGCAACGGCGGATTTATTGCAGGTGATGTTGAAGGATAGCGCTTACATCCAGGAAAAGGAAATCGAATGGCGCAATCAATCGCGCCGCCGCGGTCAATCCGTTCAGGATCTTGCACCGCTGTATACCGTCACGCAGGCGGAAGCGCTGTTAAAGCAATTGCAGCGCGTCGATTACAACACTGATCTTAATCCGCATCCGTCGATACGCTGTTGCTTTCGTGAAGCTGGTCATATTCTCGGTTCCGCTATCATCGAATTGTGGGTCAAAAAACAGGCTGGCAACAAGAAAATTGTGTTCTCCGGTGATCTGGGGAAACCCGGTCATCCGATTGTGCGCGATCCGGCTTTCATCCGCCAGACTGACATCCTGCTGATAGAATCCACTTATGGCAACCGCCTGCACCGTAGCATGCCGGATACCCTCGACGAGCTTGTTTATGCCATTAACAATACACTCGTGCATAAGGGCGGCAACGTCATCATTCCGGCTTTTACCGTCGGACGCACGCAGGATTTGTTGTTTTTGCTGATTGACTTGTACCGCCAGGGCAAATTGGGTGAAATGGCCATTTATGTGGATTCGCCGATGGCACGGGCAGCGACGGAAATCACGTTGAAACATCTGGCATTGCTCGACCCGGAAGCTTCCGATGCTTTGCACTGGATGAATCAGAATGTGCAAAAACCGCGTATCCATTTTGTGCAGGATATCGAAGAATCCATGCAACTCAATCATATGAAGCACGGCGTCATCATTATTTCCGCCAGTGGCATGTGCGACGCCGGACGTATTAAGCATCACCTGAAATACAATCTTGATCGCCCCGAATGCAGCATCCTGATCACCGGATTCCAAGCGGAAAGAACATTGGGCAGACGGCTTGTCGACGGCGCAAAACTCGTTAAAATTTTTGGCCAGGATATTCACGTCAAAGCAGCCATTTACACCATCGGCGGGCTTTCCGCTCATGCCGATCAGGCCGGTCTGCTCAATTGGTTGGGCCACTTCGAAAAAGCGCCGGAAAAGATTTTTGTGGTACACGGCGAACTCAGCAACTCTACCGCCTTAGCCGCTGCCATTCAGCAAAAACTCAATTGGACGGCCACTATCCCGGAATATTTGTCGGCTGTTACGCTCTAGATTTGTGAATTTTAAATTTATCGCCATCAAAACCACATAAAATGAAAAAACACTCTCGTCGGAGACTAACTCTTTAATATCTTCTATTCTGCTTTTTCAAGTTTGAATAATTCTATTCTGTATGAAATACTTCCAGTTACATTATTTTGCGCAAACTATTACACCATATGTAGTTCTCTAATTTATGAATGAAGCTAAAATAAAATGTTTTGTAATAATGCCTTTCGGAAATCTATCTATTGACCCTAAACACAAAGAGCGCCTCGATCATATATATACAGAATGGATAAAACCAACAATAGAATCAATTTCAATATCACCAAGCGAAGAGAAAACAATCACCTGTCATCGTGCAGATAAAGAAAATAGGCCTGGTGAAATTATTGATCATATACTTGAACATTTGATTTCAGCAGATATCGTTATTGCAGATTTATCAGGGAAAAACCCAAATGTTTTTTATGAACTGGGAGTCAGGCATGCTATCAAGAAAAACACAATTTTAATTGCGGACAACATTGACGATATTCCATTTGATCTTAGAGGTCAGCGTGCTATTCCTTACCAATTTGACCCTATAAAGTTAGTTGAATTTAAAAAATCACTTATAGAGACAGTCAGTAATGTAATTAGTTCAGATATTCAGATTGATAATCCAGTACGCCAATTTCTATACAATAAGGAAGTAGAAAGAATTTCGGCTTCTTCAACCCCTCCTGGTTATGACATTGTCATTTCGATTCTGTCAGAAATGGCAACAATGAAGTCAACATTTGAGAATCAGATGGGGGATATGAAAAAAATGATTCAAGACATGACTTCACCTCGAGTAAATAATGGCACTGGCATAGATGAAAATGATCTTTCTTTTTTTGAAGGCGCTTGGAAAAGCTCTCCAGGAGGAAGCATGCTATATGCTAGGATAATCAATGGAAAGTTGCTTGCACCTTATTGCTACAATGGAAATTCACATTTGACAGCTCACTACTACGATTTTCATCGCCTTGGCAATACAATCATTGCGCGTTTTAAATGGTTTAGGACTGAGTTTGGATTTGATTTTGAGCTTTCTGATTATGAAGGCTTTAACATCGAAGGATACACAATTATGAATATTGAATCATCTGATCGGTTGGTAGGAGGATGGTGGTACGGAACCTATCAAATCCCCGAAACCATTGCTTTGATTAACCAACATATGCAACACCCCGGAATGGCGCCGATTATGTTATTAAGAGGGAAGAAAATTAAAAAATTCCCTGTATGGGCAGAGGAGTATTTCAAAAAAGCATCTGCCACATAATAAAAAAATAGAAGATTTTCCCTTTCAGCGAAGTCGACACTTTACTTTACACTGTCTGTGTTGTTTAACAATCTAATCGAAAGAATGTTTGCTCCGATCATAATCAAATCGATAAAGCCATCGGTACGCTAATCTACTAACTCGATTACTGTATTCTGAAAGAGGCTACGGTTTCAATATTATAAGTCATTTTGAAGAATACACACTCAATCTCTATTGCAAACAGTTCACTACCAGTGATAGCAAATTATTTGCCACTCAGTCCTCAAAACAAGTCATTTTTTTAAATTTCTTGTAATCTTTTGCACGTAATATCAATGCTTAATGACATTTGTCCCGGTTAAGGTATGGCTTGAAAATCGCGAGGCGTTATAATACCGGCTAATAACTGAGTAAACTACTAAACATTATCCTATGCAACAAACTTTATTTCAAAGAACACCTCTGCTGGATGGTGACGATATCACCGCAAAACGTGCGGAAATTCGCGCTTATTTTCATGCCACACTGGATCGTTACGAGCAGCTTTTTGAAACGCTGCGCAGTGACGAAGCCTATTACAAAAAACCGATCTCACTGCGTCACCCGCTGATCTTTTATCTCGGCCATACCGCCACATTTTTCGTTAATAAGCTGATTCTTGCCGGACTGATCGCCGAACGTATCAATCCTCGGCTGGAATCCATTTTCGCCGTCGGTGTCGATGAAATGAGCTGGGACGATCTCGACAGCACACACTATGATTGGCCGACCGTCGACGAAGTGCGCGCGTACCGCAAAACCATGCGCGCCATGGTCGACAAGCTGATTGCAACGATGCCGCTGGCATTGCCAATCACCTGGGAAAGCTCGTGGTGGCCGATTGTGATGGGCATCGAGCATGAACGCATTCACTTGGAAACATCGTCGGTACTAATCCGCCAGCACGCGCTGCATTTTGTGCAACCTCACCCGGATTGGCAGCCGTGTCGTACATCCGGCGCCGCGCCGCAGAATGCTTTAGTTAATGTCGCCGCCGGAACGGTTACGCTGCATAAAACCAGAACCAATCATCAGCACTACGGCTGGGATAACGAATACGGCTTGCACAGCGCCGAGATCGCCGCTTTTCAGGCCAGCAAATACTTGGTCAGCAATCAGGAATTCCTAGCGTTCGTCGAAGCCGGCGGCTACCGCATCGCCAGTTACTGGCCGGAAGAAGGCCGTTCGTGGCGACAGTTCACACAAGCCGAGCATCCGACGTTTTGGGTCAAAAAAGGTAGCGACTGGTATCTGCGCTTGATGACCGAAGAAGTGCCGATGCCGTGGGATTGGCCGGTTGAAGTCAATTATCACGAAGCCAAAGCGTTCTGTAACTGGAAGGCCGAAACAACCAAGCAACCGGTACGGCTGCCGACCGAGGACGAATGGTACCGGCTGTACGATGTTTCCGGTCTAAGTGAAGTGCCGCACGACCGTAAAGCTACGAGCAATCTGCATCTGGATTACTATGCGTCGAGCTGTCCGGTCACCGAATTCGCGCAAGGCGAGTTTTTCGACATCACCGGTAACGTCTGGCAATGGACCGAAACACCGACCTACCCGTTTGAAGGTTTCGACGTACATCCGTTGTACGACGATTTCACCACGCCGACGTTCGATAATCAGCATAATCTGATCAAAGGCGGTTCGTGGATTGCCTGTGGCAACGAATCGATCCGCAGCTCGCGCTACGCCTTCCGCCGCCACTTCTTCCAACACGCCGGTTTCCGCTATGTCGTGTCGGATGCACCGGCCACGCTGCCGAGTTCCAACTACGAAACCGATAAACTGCTGTCAGAATACGCCGAGTTTCATTACGGCGATACGTATTTTGACGTGCCCAATTTCTCCAAGGCGCTCGCGGAAATCGCCATCGCCGCAATGGGCAATCGGCCTAAACGCACCGCGCTCGACTTGGGCTGTGCCTCCGGCCGCTCGACTTTCGAGCTGGCCACCGTGTTCGATCACGTCACCGGTATCGACTTTTCCGCGCGCTTCATCGGGCAAGGCGTGCAACTCGCGCAGCAAGGTGTTTTGCGCTATACGCTGACCGACGAAGGCGAGCTGGTGTCGTACAAGGAGCGCACGCTGACCGGCCTGGGTTTGAATCACGTCAAACACAAAGTCGAATTTTTCCAGGGCGATGCCTGTAATTTGAAATCCATTTTTACCGGTTACGACCTGATTCTGGCTGCCAACCTGATCGACCGTTTGTACGATCCGGCCAAGTTGCTCACTGGTATCCACACCCGCATCAACAGCGGCGGTTTGCTGATGATAACCTCACCGTATACCTGGCTCACCGAACATACGAAGAAAGAAGCGTGGATCGGCGGGTTCAAGCGCGACGGCGAGAACTTCACCACGCTCGATGGCCTGAAAGAAATGCTTAGCCCGCATTTCCGCTTGGTTCAAGGGCCGCAAGCCGTGCCGTTCGTGATCCGAGAAACCAAACGCAAATTCCAGCACACACTGGCGGAAGTCACCATTTGGGAGAAAATTTCTTGAGCGATGCGTTCGATTTCGACCGGGAAATCAATCGCGAAGGAACTTACAGTGTCAAATACGATGGACGGCAAGCCATGTTCGGCAAGGCCGATGTCATCCCGGCGTGGGTGGCGGACATGGACTTCGCTGCCCCGCCTGCGGTTACGCGAGCACTAACCGAGCGCGCACAACACCCGATCTACGGTTACACCGTATTTCCCGATAGCCTGTATGAATCGCTGATCGGCTGGCTGCAACGGCGGCACGGCTGGATGGTGCAACGCGACTGGATCGTCATGTGCCCCGGCGTGGTACCGTCGATCAACGCCGCCGTGATGGCGTTCACGCAACCCGGCGAAGCCGTCATCGTCCAGCCGCCGGTCTATTTCCCGTTTTTCTCCGCCGTCACGCAAACCGGCCGCAAGCTGATCCAGAATCCGCTGCACTTAGAAAGTGGCCGTTACACCATCGACTTCGATCACCTGGAACAGTGCGCCAAAGACGCCAAACTGCTGCTACTATGCTCGCCACACAACCCGGTCGGGCGCGTATGGTCGCCGCAAGAATTGCAGCAAGTGCAACAAATCGCCACCCGTCACAACCTGATCGTGTTTTCTGACGAAATCCACCACGACCTGATCTACCCCGGCCACCGGCACCACGTGCTGGCCGCCATCGCCAGTGACAACAGCAACCTGATCACCGCCGTCGCGCCGAGCAAAACCTTCAACATCCCCAGCTTGAATTTATCCGCGCTGATCATCCCTGATAAAACCGTGCGCAACGCCGTCACGCACATCTTCAACCAATTCCACGTCAGCGCCTCCAACCCGTTCAGCGTCGCCGCTTTCGAAGCTGCCTACCGCGATGGCGAAGCCTGGCTCACTGCATTGCTGAATTACCTGCAACACACCCGCACCAGCGTCGAACACTTCGTCGCGGAACATTTGCCGGACATGCACGTGATCCAAGCCGAAGGCACCTACCTGTTGTGGCTCGACTGCCGCAAATGGCACATGACCGACGCGCAACTGAAACACTTCTTCATCCACGAAGCCGGTGTGGGCCTCAACCCCGGCGTGCAATTTGGGTCTGAAGGCAGCGGGTTTATGCGGTTGAATATTGGGGCGCCGAGGAAAACGGTTTTGGTGGTGCTGGAGAGGATAAAACGGGCAATGCGCGGATAATTCTGGCGTATATGGCCGCCTTGTGGCCTGCTCCTGAATAGAAGCGGGGACATTACGTTCAACGTCAAGGTACGTCAGAAACGCTTCGACTTCTGAACTCCCGATCTCTTTGGGTTGACGTTTGTGATGAAACAAAATAAAACGTTTTATCCAATCCACATAGGTATTTTCAGTACGAATAGAATAGTGCTTTACACGTATACATTCGCGAACTTGATCCAGCAGTTTTGGAGATTTACTCATCCGTGTTTTTTTAGGCTCATATAAAACACATAATCATCATATCCTAATGAACAAAACAGAAGAATGCTCTAGCATTCTCATTTAGGAAACCAAGTTAAATTATTTTGAATATGTCTAATTTTAGTTGGGCCACGAGATAAACGCACATGACCATACGCAAGCTTACCCTCGTTTTTGTTTACACTGCGCTCCTTGGGATGATGGCGGGCTGTGCTTCGTTCGACCGTGTGGCGGTAACAAAATTTGAGCCGACACGAACCGATGCGAATGCTCAATTTTTCAAATTCACGGCATTCGCCGATGCGGCGTATCCGCTCACGTCGGAGGAAGCTGAACGAATACGGATTGACTGGCTAGAAACATGGCTGCGAGACAACAATTATGACGCCAAGAGGTATGAAGTTATTTCGCGTGTTCCCGTCCTAAGAAAGAAAGGGGTGTTTGGCGATATTTACGACATCTTCTACGAGGTCAGGGTTGCCAAATAAGCCCAACCAATCGGTCGAGAGGGACGTTTCGCGGCGTAGCCGCTCGCGCCCCTCACCTTTACGTTAGATTTCCAAAGAGGCATCGTGTAAATGTATAACCTACTTGTAACTGCACATGAAGGCGCATGGGAACTACCCGCGTATGAATACACACGAGATAGATTCCTTGAGCATACAAATGACAAAGAAAAAACCTTGCTCAAGACACTTACGTCCGAACACATTGAACTTCTAAAGTCGTTTCCGTGCCTGTTTGCATATGAGGGAAAAAAAGAATCAGTACGAGTCGGTTATATTCGGTCTCTCAAGGAGCGAAGTCGCTCGATTATGATTGAATATGATTTCGAAACTGACATTCCGCCAATTCCATTCTCAGATATTGCGCCAATCGTGAATCTTCTCGATATTAGCGAATGGGAAATGAATAGAACGCACTGGGTGGTTAAAGATGAAGATTTATTCAGCCGACTGCACGCGGCGGGTCTAATCGATGAGAGATTTATCAATCCCGTTGGTCGCACCGGTAAGCTCGAAGAGCTGAGCTTCAAAGTAGCGTTTTCTTTCCCCGGCGAGGTTCGCGACTGTGTTCTCACAATAGTAAACCGCCTTAAAAGTTCCTTGCCCGCAGGCTCAATTTTTTACGACGACGATTTTACAGCACAATTGGCGAGGCCAAATTTGGATAGTTTGCTTCAATCTGTTTATCTTAAAAATTCCGACTTGATCGTTGTGTTCTTGTCCAAAGAATACGAAAAGAAAAAATGGTGCGGTATAGAGTGGCGAGCAATTCGTGGAATTATCAACAATAAAAGTGATCACGCCATCATGTTTGTAAGGTCTGATGATGCCGAAATTCCTGGCGTTTTTGAACACGATGGTTACATTGATCTACAACGATTCACCCCAGAAGAAGTGGCAGGTTTTATTCTGGATCGAGTTCGCCTAAATGAGCAGTAACAAATCTAACAAGGCGCTGCTGTCGGACAATTTTTCCGCTTCGCTCCAAATTTGCCGCAGAGCGCGGCGTTAGGCGCTTCAACATGGCGGTGTAGGCATGGATGTTCTAAGTATTCTCGGCTTTGTTATTGGAATTGTTGGGCTCATACTCGCCTTTGAGAAACCAAAGGAGTGGATCGGCTCAATTTTTAGGAAGGTATCTGATCCAATTCGCCATGATCTTCGTATCGAGACAAGGCTCCATGTGCACAACAACGGCAAGCCCCTAGGCGAAATCGGAACGAATCAACGCGACAGACAACACATGCTTATCTGGTCTGTATGGAACGACTCAAAGGAGCCAATACAGCTCCAAAGAGGAATTTCAATTCGTAGCTTGTAGGTAGGGGTGAGGAACGAACCCCAACATCAACAAAATCACCAACTATTGAGCTTCTTCATCCACCAAGCCGGTGTCGGCCTGAATCCCGTCATGCAAGGCAGCGGTTTTGTGTGACTGAATATTGGGGCGCCGAGACAGATCGTTTTGCGGGTCTTGGAAAAAATCAGATTGGCCATACATTGATAGTGTTACGTTCCCAAACTTGGAGAACGAAATAAATTTGGCATGATGACAAAGCTAAATTGGTCAATTAGTTGGAAGTAAAAGAAAGAGCGCCATAAACCGCCATATTTTAGATTTCATTTATGACGTATTATATTGCGGCATTTTGAACACGCGATTTTAATCATCACATTGGAGCAAAGGGAAAATTCGATGTTTTGTACGCAATGTGGCAAGGAAATAATAGGTGATGCGAAATTCTGCGGACATTGCGGAGCGCCTCTGGAAGCCACGGATCAGAAAACGCTGCAAGAACCCAATGTAGTTTTGTCCACTACTTCGCCCATGCCAATACAGGCTACCGCTTCTGTTGCCCAAATTCGCCCGTGGGTTCGATACTGGGCGCGTATGTTCGACCTCTACTTGATTTCCATCGTCAGTGGCATAGTCATCAGCATCCTCTATCCAGACGCGCTTAGCGAGCAGAATAGTAATCAATTTGATCAATTGTTCGGGTTTACCGTATTTTTTGCATGGGTGTTCATCGAATCGCTATTCCTTTCAACAACAGGCACAACGCCCGGCAAGTGGCTTTTCAAGATCCGCCTTATTCCACCGTCAGGAGAGACACCGGATTATTCAACTGCTTTCTCAAGAAGTTTTAAGGTTTGGTGGCTCGGTTTGGGCATTGGATTTCCACTCATCAGCCTCATCACTCTCATAGTGTCGTATAACAAATTGACCAAGAACGGCATAACCCGTTGGGACAGAGATAGTGGATTCACTGTTGCGCATGAGCGGATTGGCCCGCTACGGGTGATTTTTGCTATCGCTTTCTTTGTTAGCTTTTTGCTTCTTGCCGCCATCGGAAGCACAATCGATATCGAACAAATAATTCCAGCTGACACTACTTCGTGGCAAGTTTGAGCTTTGCTGTTAGGTTGGAGTGAGGCGCGAATCCCAACAATAACTCAGCATCAACGAAACCGCCAACCGTTGGGTTTCTCTATGATGTTAACAAGCAGACCAAAAAACAGCCGTTATGGCTTAATAACTGCCATAATCACATACCTATGTTTTCCACTTTACGATTACTCATAGCATCCCTATTCCTGTTTCATTTGACAGGATGTGCTGTCGTGGCGGTTGCCGATGCTGCCGTCACTGCTGCTGCGACGGCAGTCAAAGTCACGGTTAAAGCGGCTGGTGCCGTTGCTGACGCGGTTATTCCCGACAGCAAGGAAAAAGAAAAAAACACGGAACCGGATAAATAATCATCACTACAGCATTCCTCCGTTGAATCAATCGGGAAAGCTTAATACGAAGGGTATGCAAAAAAACCGGTGCAGATCACCTGCAAGTATCACGCATCCGCCGATACCAGCCGTTTGGCAGGAAACCAGATTGTGAACCGGCTGCCTTTGCCGACTTGACTGGTAATTTCGAGGCGCGCTTCGTGCCGGTTCAATACATGTTTGACAATCGCGAGTCCCAGTCCAGTGCCGCCGGTTTCGCGCGAGCGGCTGCTATCGACGCGATAAAAGCGTTCCGTTAAACGGGGAATGTGTTCCGGTTCAATGCCAATGCCGCTATCTTGCACCCAGAATACCCCCTGCCCGTTGCGTTTCTCCCAATTGATCGTAATTTCGCCCCGATCCGGGGTGTAGCGTATGGCATTGCTGATCAGATTGCCAAATGCGCTGCGCAATTCTTCCTCGCTGCCCAATAATTGATCTTGTGCGTCGACATTCAATTTGATTTGGTGACGGCCCGCGCTGAGTGATTCCGCGTCCTGCAGAACAGCGTGCAGCAAATTCACGACATCCACGGTCTTTTCGCTCACTTTATTTTGCTCGTTTTCTAGGCGTGACAAAATCAGTAAGTCTTCAATCAACCGCTGCATGCGGAATGTTTGTTCCGTCATTAAAGCCAGGGCACGCTTATTGAAACCGGTATTGACCTGCTCATCAGCTGATAAGGTTTCAAGAAACCCGCCGATGACGGTGAGCGGCGTGCGCAACTCATGAGATACATTGGCAATAAAGTCGCGCCGCATCGTTTCTATTTTTTCAAAGCGCGTAATATCGCGGCTGATCAGCAGTTTCTGGTTATAACCATACGGCACCAATTGGAGTGAAACGATAATGCCGTGCTGACGCGTTTGTTTCAAAATCAAAGGATTGCTAAACTGACCGGCGGCAATATACGTCACAAACGGTATTTGCCTGACCAGATAGGTAATCTGCTGCCCTGCATCCAGTGACAAATTAATTCCCAAATGCTGTTCGGCGATTGGATTACACCACTCAATCCGGTCATGTTCATCCAGAATCACTATGCCGTCAGGCATCGCGGACGTGACACTTTGCATGCGTTCCAGCGCTAAACTGAGTAACTCCTGGCTTTTGCTATGCTGGCGCACATAACGCGCCAAATGGGCAAAGACATCATCCCAGGCACCGGAACCCGCCGGAATACTGGCCGGCGTATGATCCGAGAGTTGCAGCCAGCGCTCCAATGCAACGATGTGACGGATATGATGAAACACCATCCATAACATAACCACGCCGAAGAAAAACAAAGCATTCGCGGCGCCAAGAACCATCCAGAGAAACGCGGTAATAAAGATGACGAAAAGAATGTTGGAGGAACGCTGCCAGATATCGGACACTTAATAAATCCTGAGAAAAGTCATTAGGTGAAGAAAATTCCGGCTGAAACCATTTTGAGAATTTGCTGCCGCATTGGATAGACAATCATAACTTTGCATTTTTTCTTTAATCAATCGGCTTCGTGTCGATCGCGGCTAAGCGCAGTGATCAAGGTTTAAATGTCAGGACCGGAATCTTTGACTGACTGCACGGCTGTGGCAGAAAACCGGTAACCCGCACCGCGGACAGTTTGTATCCATTCATCCTTACCCGCTAATTGTAGCGCTTTGCGTAACCGGCGGATATGCACGTCGACAGTCCGCTCTTCAACAAATACATGATCGCCCCAAACCCGGTCGAGCAATTGACTGCGTGAATATACTCGTTCGGTATGCGTCATCATAAAATGCAGTAAACGATATTCTGTCGGCCCCAATTCAATTTCCTGGTTTCCAGCTGTTACGCGGTGATTCACCGGTTCAAGCCGCAAACCATCGATTTCAACCGCTTCGTCGGATGCCTCCGGAATCAGTCGGCGCAGTACGGCATTGATGCGCGCAACCAGCTCACGCGGCGAGAACGGCTTGGTGATGTAATCATCCGCGCCCATTTCCAATCCGGCGACTTTATCCGTTTCCTGCGTGCGCGCGGTGAGCATGATGATCGGAATCAAGCGTGTGCGTTCGCTACGCCGCAGCACTCGGGCGAATTCAACGCCACTCATTCCAGGCAGCATCCAATCCAGCAGAATTAGATCCGGCAAAGCCGCCGTGATCAGCGCCATGGCTTTCTCGGCATTATCCGCGCACACTGTCTCGTAACCGGCTTGCTGCAGATTATAAGTGATCAACTCCTGTATCGCAGCTTCGTCTTCCACAATCAATATCGTTGCCGTCATATAAATTCCTGTATCGATCAATTTTTTCCGTACAGTTTGCTACAATGCACCCCATCAGCTTTTAATCCCAATGCAGTGAATACGACATGGCCGGTTTAACCAAAGACACTCCTTATCCGACTGAAATTAAGTTACACCAAAAATCCAGAATTCTGGATATCACTTTCTCCGATGGTAAAACTTTCCAATTTCCTTGTGAATTTTTGCGCGTTTATTCGCCTTCTGCCGAAGTCAGCGGACATGGCCCCGGACAAGAGGTGCTGCAAACCGGTAAGAAAATGGTCAGTATCGTCAAAATCGAGCCGGTTGGTAATTATGCCATACAGCTTAATTTTACTGACGGCCATAATACCGGGCTTTATTCATGGGACTTGCTCTATAACTTCGGCCTTAATCAGGATAAAATGTGGCAGCGGTATTTGCAACGCATGGACGAAGCAGGCGCCAGCCGTGAACCCGCAAGCCGGGCGAGTACTGCGCAGCATTCCTGCAAGTAAATTTTTACTGATCATCATTCAGCCATCACTCTCTAAAATTCAATTCCCGTCATGACAAAAACTACTCATTTTGGCTTTAATACCGTTGCAGAAGAAGAAAAAGCCGGCAAAGTCGCGGAAGTATTTCATTCCGTAGCGGAACGCTATAACCTGATGAACGATTTAATGTCGGCAGGCCTGCACCGCGTGTGGAAGCGCTTTACCATTGAAGTCAGCGGTGTTAAAAAAGGTGATAAGGTTTTAGATATCGCAGGCGGTACCGGAGATTTAAGCGCACTCTTTTTACAAAAAGTCGGCAAATCCGGTGAAGTGTGGCTGACCGACATCAACAATTCCATGCTTTCCATCGGCCGTGACCGGATGATCGATGAAGGCACGCCCACGCCTGTAGCACAATGCGATGCTGAAAAACTCCCCTTTCCCGACAATTATTTTAACTGCGTGAGCGTTGCATTCGGTCTTAGAAATATGACGCACAAGGATGTCGCACTCAAAGAGATGCTCCGGGTCATTAAGCCGGGCGGAACGGTTATTGTGCTGGAATTTTCCAAAGTCTGGAAACCACTGCAACCCGCCTATGATACCTATTCGTTCAAGTTACTTCCGGCCATGGGAAAAGTAATCGCCGACGATGCGGAAAGTTACCGGTATTTAGCAGAATCGATCCGTATGCACCCTTCCCAGCCGGAATTAAAAGAACTGATGGAACAAGCCGGTTTTGACCGCGTGGAGTATTTCAATTTAACCGCGGGTATCGTGGCGCTCCATCGAGGCTACAAGTTTTAAACATAAAACCGCCATTAAGGAGCGGCGCTACTCACAATATCCCGCTCCAGCAATTTCAATTTTTCTTTCATTAAATTACCGATGAATAATTGCGGTTCGGATGGTGTGAGGTTCTCGTAGCGTTCACGTTGCCGGATTCTTTCCATCGCTTGAACAAAGTGTTCAACGAACTGATAAGGCTTGTCTTCCAGATTTTTAAACAGCGCTTCGCCAAAATAAGTGTATTCATTTTCGTTTGAACAACCGAATGAAGCTTTATCCGGTGCGGCTGCGGTAAAAATCAGACTGTATTCGTTTTGCAGTGCCTTGATAAAACCGCCGGAGTAACAGGCCGAAATCAAGATAATACGCCAGCGGATATCGGCATCATCTAAATAAGCTCTGATATCTTCCGGACGGATATTATTCAGATCAAGCGGCCACATTTGCACTGCAAGCTCATGATCCATTGATCCGTGGCTGGTCAAGTAGAGCAGCGCCACGTCTTCGTCAGGATTCATTTTGCTGCCGATATGCTTTAATGCAATTCTCAGGTTCGTCGAAGATGCCAGCGGTGTTGTATCCAGTGTTTTGAGGTTATTAATCAATGCTACAGAGCGTCCCGATGTGCCCAGGCGCTCGTCCATGACACGCTGTACATGTTCGATCTCCTTCATGAAAACATCCTGAGAAGAGTCAGAACCAAATCCTATAAAGAAAAGATCATTGACGCCTGTAATGCCGGGTTTTATCGGATCCAGCGCGTTGTTCAGAAGCCGGTATTGGCTGTAATAAACATGTTCCTGATTGACTTCATGCAGCGCGCCAGTGGAATACGCGGCCAATTCATTATCATCGTCATACCCTTCGTACCAGAAGCTGAACGATAAATTGACCAATGGATACGAAGCGCCCAGCCAAAGCGCGGCAATCAATGCTGCCTTAGGTTTGTTCCATTCCAGCAATTGCAACGCGATATAAAAACAAACCGCTAAGGCCCACGCGATAAAAGCGACATAACCGGCTACTAGAATCGTCACTGGCAGATAGGCTAAAAGGGCAAAGGAAATCAAATAAAGCGCTGGCAGAACACAATAGGTAATGACCAGAATCCTGAGTAAATCTCTTTGGTCTCCGGTTAACTTCGCAAAAACATACCCTACTACCAGTGCAATCAGTAGCTTAACACCAAGATAACCCAGACTGGATAGATCGAAAACTGGATTGGGTGTAGCTGCGTACGAAACAACCAGTGCCGTAAGCGTATAAAAACCCAGCAGCAGAATAAACTGATCGTAAGAGACGGTTATCCGGTCGATCGCAGGGCGGCGGAAAGCCAGTAATTGAATACCGCAATAAAGATTCAGAAAAAGTATCCGGAATTCCTTGATTAACGCCGAGTGCTTTGATTCTTTGGGAATGCTCGTATATACATCCATTCTTCTCTCCGGATAACGATCAGTTACTACAGCGTGCTATATACGGCATTAATTGATTTGAATATAGGTGTCGTGACAGCCGATTCCGGCAAAATTACCGCCCAGCCTCATTGGATCTACGTTCTATTAAATCATGAAAAAACAAGGAGAATCGGCCTTAATTCAGATAATCCCAGTGAAATAAAGTTCAGCCGCGAAATGACATGCTTCATTGACCCTGTAGTATCGCTTGCAGCCTTACAACAAAACAGATCAATGTTCATTTGCAGAAATTTATACGCTTTCTGAAAACGCAAAAAAGCGGGCATTTTATAGCGTTGCTATCGTTTTTCCATTAATAATCGATACGATACACTGTTCCTATGGATTCAAATTCTCTACTGGATAGATGGATAACCCGGATTTAACACATTCGATACTTACGGAGCGTATTTTATGAACACAGCATTGCACGAAATTGACGAACGCACTAATTTGACTACCAGTAATAAATTCGAACTGTTGCTGTTCAGGCTGGGCGAAGCTTCCAACAACGGTCAACGGGAATTATTCGGTATCAATGTATTCAAAATTCGTGAAATTCTGGTCATGCCCACCATCACCGAAATCGCCAACGCACCCCCTGATGTGATGGGCGTAGCGAATGTTCGCGGTCAAGTGATTACCGTGATCAATTTACCTAAAGTGGTCGGTTGCACGCCAAAAAAAGGACTCCCGATCATGCTGGTCACTGAGTATGCACGCTCGACCCAGGCATTCGCCGTCGAAGAAGTCAATGAAATTGTGCGTCTGGAGTGGAATCAAGTGATTGCTGCGGAAGGAAAAGGCGGCGAATTGGTTACCAGCATTGCTCGTATCGACGGAAACACAGAAAACTCCCGGCTAGCACAAGTATTGGATGTTGAACAGATACTGCGCGATGTGCTCCCTGCACAGATTGCGGAAATATCACTCGATAAAATCGGCCCCGAAATCAAATTGCCCGATGGAAAAATCATCCTGGCTGCCGACGATTCGCCACTGGCACGCAGTATGGTTGAGAATGAACTTAAAGCGCTTAATATTCCTTATGTCATGACCAAAACCGGACTGGAAGCCTGGAATCGCATTCAATCTATGTCGGAGGCTGCCGCAACCGAAGGCAAGACGATTCAGGACAAGGTTGCGCTGGTCTTGACCGATTTGGAAATGCCGGAAATGGATGGCTTCACACTAACCCGTAACATCAAGAGTGATCAACGATTCAAATCAATCCCCGTCGTGATTCATTCTTCGCTAACGGGTGAAACCAATGAAAAACACGTCAAATCGGTCGGCGCTGATGCTTATATCGCTAAATTTGTCGCTGAGGAATTAGCGGAAACAATCCGCAAGGCATTGCGATAACAGTATTTCCGAATAATCCGCTGAACTGGCAGGGTAAGTACACTGAAATCATTATTCAGCATCTTACCCTTTCACTGCCATGGTAAATCTACAGCAAAGTGAACACATTGGAGTTCCGCTGCCTACCACGCTCAACCGCTTCTGATTGCTTTAACCATTCATCCATCAAGGCGCATCCGTAAAGAGCCTTGACGCATCATTAGCCAACCGGTCAAACGGTTTGTTGTCTGCGGCGCAGCACAAAACCCAGCAATCCCAAGCCAGCTAACAGCATGGCATAAGTTGCGGGTTCTGGTACTGCAACGATGGGAGAAAGTAGGAATGCCCGGGAGCCGCCGCCGGGAGCACCTTCTAAATGTCCCCAGCCGATGATCTGCCCGTGATTGTTGATGCCGACAGCCGAAAGTTCGCTCCATCCAGCTTCAACGACCGGTGCCAGCAACGAGAGATCGGTTATAGTATCTTCGCTATAGAGGAAGGCACTGCGAATACAATTGTCGCAATAACTGTTTATTCCTCCCACGACTTGCCCAATATCATTGATAGCATCCGCACGGCTGTCAATCGGCGTACCTAGGCCGGCCATACCAGTACCTCCTGCGCCGGTGATGAATGCTTGCACAAACTGATAACCGTCAAAGTCATTATAAAATCCGGAAAATCCAACAACCTGTCCTGAGTTATTAATAGCCCGCCCGATGCTATCTGTCGTTCCGCCAAGGGTGGTCAAATCGATCATTCCTGTGCCGTTTTCGCCGGTTATAAAAGCGTGCTGTATGGTTGTATCCGAAATGGAAGCAACGCCCGTTACTTGCCCTGAATCGTTGATGCTAAAGGCCGCGCTATAATCCCCGCTCAAAGTTCCCAGATCGGTCATTCCCACGCCGTTTGGGCCCGTGATAAAAGCGTGATACGCTGCATTTCCCTCAGTGGAAGAAACCCCGACTACTTGCCCCCATTTGTTAACGCCATAAGCAATGCTGTAATCTCCACCCAAGGTACCCAAATCAGACATTCCCACGCCGTTCGGGCCGGTAATGAAAGCGTGCAGGTCGCCTGAGCCTGTCGAGGAATAACCAACTACCTGCCCGGCATTATTGATGTCCGAAGCATAGCTTCTGCTTCCGCCAAGGGTATCCAAATAGCTCATTCCTATCCCATTTGCTCCGGTTATGAAAGCACGATCCACTCCATTACCATTGCCCACCACTTGCCCGGAATCGTTGATCGCTTGGGCAACACTGTATGTTCTGCCAAGAGTGCCCAGACCTACGATCGACCATTCCGCACTCGCAACCGCCGGAATTGAAGCTGCCAAAATTCCAGTGAATAAGATTGTAATGCGTTTAAGTTTTGGAAGATTATTGCTCATTATTATTCCCCTTTGAGTAGATGTATTGACTTGCAATTGGGCCGATCATCAAAGTCAATCGTTAATCTTAGCCAACATGACAACTCTATTTTCTAATGACTGTTTGAACTGACTTTGAGTACTAGCCGATTGGAATAGTAATGTTCACTACTTTGAATAATGGAGCAGAATAGCGCCCAATTCACCCGCTATTTCTCAAATTATTACCCACCATTCAGGCGACACATAAGAAAGAAGCACATTTATTTATTATAAATTAAATAGTTATATTCATATTTTCTTGCAACATAATTTATCGTAATAATTAGAATAAATGTAGTAAATTTATTACACAAACATAAATTTTTCTAATCTCTTATATTTTTATTATTCTGATATATCAATTATCTGTAGTTTGATTTTAAAGCATAATATCAGATTTATCTGACCAAATATCTATTAGCTCTCTAAGGCCCTCAAATTTTATCGGCAGTATCAGATACCTTCTGTGCGGTGTCACACATAATCAGAGAGTTAACCTAATCAATGAATTTGGGATTGCTTGATCAGCAATTTACCAGCAGTATCGAGGTAATCCAGGTTGACAAGACAAATCCAATCTCTGGAATTGTCATTGATGCAAGATTCGAGGTATCGCGTTTCAACACCCCGCATTGCGCAACCGGATATTTAGTAACAAGTGAATGTCATAATTGACATAGTTTAATGAATCGATCCGGCGCGGATAACGCTATCCATATCACGATCCATTCAAATGATTAATCTTTAAATCAAATATATAAACGTAGCATCAATAAAAATTTCCAGTGATTTTTCCTATATTTTCCTATAGTCAGCTAAACTTACTAAAACTTGAAATTCGCAGACCATAAAATGGCTTTGAAAAGGAAATGTGAAGGATCCATGCATCAAATTATTATTTCAATCTTGTTTACCCTGACGATAGTTACTTCCAGCATGGCTCACCAACACATCCGTCCAGGATTATGGGAAATCACCACTCGCTCCGATTTGTTGGCACTAGTGCCTCATATTCCTTCGGAACAGATGCAGCAATTGCATGACCTCGCCAGCCGCTATGGTTTTAAATTGCCCAAAATAGAAAACGGAGCAGCTGCAGCAAAAATCTGCATCACCCCGGAAATGGCCAAACAAGAAATTCCCGTATATTTTTACGAAAATCGTTCCGGTTGCACGGTACAGAATGCAACGCGCAAGGGTAACAATTATCAGTTGGAGCTCGTTTGCTCAAACCAATATTTTCAGGGAGATGGAGTGGCACAAGGTACTTTCACCAGTCCGGAAAGTTTCTCAGGAAATACCGAATTCGACAGTACCGTAGGTGGCACTCCGATGCATGCAACGGCAGAAACGCAGGGGCGTTGGATTGGCGAACACTGTACTAATCCATTAGCCGTAAGATAAAAAAGAAAATTTTACTGAGAAATTGTGATGGCATGACCACATGTCATGCCACAGGGAGCGCGAGTATTTGATGCCATCGCTATTACAGTACGTGCAATGCAATGGCTTGCTTTCTGCGTCGCGCGATGAAACCCAGAAAAATCAACCCGGACAATAACATGGCATAGACTCGCGGTTCTGGGACCGGAGAAATAGGTATATTGAACGCAGCGCCGCCAAAAATCGCGACATCGCCTTTGGTTGAGGCGGGATTATGCAGGCCAAGTTGTACAATTTTTAACGAATGTACAGCGGCATCCAGTTCGGTGATCACTAAAATCCTGTTTCCTCCACGGTACATATCATAGGTGCCGACATCAATGCCATCCACAAAAAATTGCGCAAAGCCATCGTTATGATCTCCAGCCATCACGAAACCGACACTGTTGCTAACTATCGAAAATGAAGTAGTTGCCTGACTGGTTCCGGGTATGCCTGCGGCCGAGTCATCAAACAACCACAATTCCCGTATTCCGCGCCCGCCTGTTGGTCCATCGCCGGTGACAGTCCAGTCAATTCCGCCTTTTCCGGCATTTCTATATTCAATAACCGGATTTCCATGGATGTTCAATGGATTTCCATTGCGCTCCGCTGCACTCAATGGAATCCACTCTACGGAAAAAGCAGATGCGTGTGAACTGAGCAACAATAGTGTGATTACTAAAATTCGTGTCATTTCCTATCTCCGGTATCAAGGCAATACATCTCAATCAGTGGTAGACACATCAAACTTGAAGGAATTACCATTTTTCTACAATAAAAGCTAACAAGTTAACTACCCAAAGCATTGAGTTTATTTTAACTGTTCAAAAATACAGTATAGGTTTGTTATTTTATTAAAACCATAAGCAATTATTCCCTTTTTGCTAGGACATCCGTATCACTTGATCCCGGTACATTTGTAATGATACCTCAAAGCTATAATGAGCATTATTAACTCGATACTTGAATTCAATTTTAAGAATACAGAGGGATTTCCCTGTTATTTCTGGGAATCAAAACAAAATTCGTCCGAACCAGATAGCTATACTAAATGCGCGAATTCTACCCATTTTGATGGTTGAGTTTCGATCTTGATGTATAAAGCGCAATACCCGATGAGTTTAGTGTAAAACCTGAAAATTTGATTGGAACCTTGGTTATACTAATTTGCCCTATAGGGGTAATCGATTTTATTTAAACAGTGTCGCAGTCTAAGCAAGATTCGAAAATTTGAAAAACTAATCTACCCTCTTTTTACATGAAAATTATCTTGGAATTAATTATATTTATTGTTGTTTTAAATATTTTTTTCAAAATATTTGCGGAACTACTTGGCGGCATGATTAAAACAGGAATTTGAGATCAACTAATTACTTATAGTTCGTTTCTAAGTACATCAAATAAAGTAAAAGTGGAAATAAAAAAGCCGGTGTTCTCAATTTTATAGAACACCGGCAAAATATAAGGAGTAAAACTAATGAAACAACTGACAGACTATATTTCTGATCAAAGAAATGAGTATGACACAGAAAAATACTTCTTATTACACTTTAAGAGTTTGCGCTCTAATTTTAATGTATTTTCAGAAGACTTTACTCAGCATTTGAACTCAATGTTAAATTCATGCTCGCAGTAACCCCAGGCAGATAAGCAAAGGACGCGCATCGTACCCAGTGAGTACAACGATAACTATTGGTAAATCTATTGTTTTTAAATAAGGGAAACCATTAGATCTTGATGCGGCGAAACATGATCATATTAATCATAATGCGAAGATCGATGCAGTATTGACTCCACTACACGCCGATACACAGGCGAAAGCAGCAACAAAAGCACAAAGCCGATTGGAAAAGCAATACCCCATGAATACAGCCACTCTTCAACAAAAACTCCGGAAAAACCAAGATTCACTGCGGTGACAGTGGCCGAAACGCAGCCGGTCATTGTCGCCGACATAATGAAACAATACAGACAATGTGCAAGAAATTTTTGTTTCATGTCAGTTTTATCAATTCATACGGAATGTTCGGAGTTACGCTTTGCTGCAAAGCCTGGTCTGTAAAATCACGTAAAAATATCATAATTTAACCGCTATGGTTCTGCCGGGCACGTAAATGACTGTTATAAATTTCCCCGCGGTAACTTTGTAACACTTCAATTGCCTCCGGCCGCATCACCTCCCGCGTCACGCGAATGCCGTTTTGCCGCAACTCCGTTTCCCAGTTCGGCGAGCGTGGTCCTTCGTTAAAGCCGATCGCTTGCGCATCTTCGGAATGCGCGCCGCAAACAAGCGCAGCAACACCGCTCCATAACAACACACCCAAACACTGGCAACACGGTTCCACGCTGGTTACCAGTTCAAACGAGCCATGACCGGCCAACTCATAACTACCCAACAGTTGCTCCGCTAAAGCGAGTGCCATAACCTCCGCGTGTAGCAATGAAGATTTTCCCGGAACAACCCAATTGACACCGGGCGCAATGAGCTCGTCTGTGTGTTGATCAAAAACAGCGGCAGCAAACGGCCCTCCACCATTTTGTACGTTGGTGTGCGCCAGATCAATAACCAGCGCCATTCGCTGACTGATTTCAGGAAAAGTCTGCGGAATACCGGCAGCCCAAGTATTGAGCCAATCCGGTATTGGCAGTTCGATAGTAGTCCAGTGTTTCACAACGCGCATTCAATAAAAACGCCTAGACTAGCAGATACAATTTGTTAGTCCATAGTGCAAGCAAAATTTAACCGGTTTTTACTTAAAGCATGAAACTTTACAAAGCAACGAATCACAGCTTGACAGTCCCTGACCGGATCAAGTCTACTATCAACCAGCTGTTAAATTTATTGATCCGCCCTGCTGCGAAACATTTATCCCCAGTTGTCAATCATGAAGGAATCACGTGGTGTTCTCTGCACTTAAAAGCTTTAGTTTTGTGAGGTTTATCGGTTATCTGGCTTTTGCCGCAAGCTGGCTGGCATTTGCGTATTTCTTGGGCCGCTTGATCCCGGACCGGCAGTTGTGGTTCGCTTTATTAGTGACACTGTTTTTTGGTTTGCCGATTTACGTTGCGGCAATTTATGCGGTGACGATTGAAAGAATTTATTTGTCCAGTCAATTTAAAAAACTGGGCATCCTGCATTGGTTTTTTACCCGGCGGATTCTGTCGTATATCGGGTGGTTGTTGTGGTCAGTTATCTTCTCCTTTTTACTGTTGTTTTATCTCGGCTCCGCTGAAAAACAGGAATGGGTTGTATTCTTTGCCGCCATTCCAGTTTTTGCCGTCATTTATACGTTTTTCTATCCCATCGCGGCACGTGAATACAAACCCTACATTGCTGTGCATAAATCGCTGGCTTGGTCGCGCTGGGCAACTGCATTAACCATGGCGGTATTTTTTGTCCTATTTGCCGATCCTAGTGATGTGAACCGCCAATATGCATCGTTAACGGAAGCCATTGCACAGGAAAGCCAGCGGCTCGATGGCACTACAAACAGCATCTTGATTCTTGAAACCAACCGGCTGCTGGGTTTCATCGAAGGCTTGAAGCGTTACGCACTGGGCAGTCTGCATGCATTGAACGACCCGCTTTATCTCGGCGCTGTTTTCCTCGGCAGTTTGCTGTTTTTTTATAATGTGGCGCTGGGGATTTCCAGTTTCATGGTGCCTCTATCGGAATACCGCCGTGTATTTGCACCGCTGCAGGATAGTGATGAACCGCCCGCCGTTTCACCGTGGGCTTGGGCAATCACCTCGGCATTTGCCACTTTCTTTGTTTTCTTTATCTATGTTCCGTCGACAATTTATGTCGATGCCTGGTTGCGCTCCAATCCTGAGACTATCGAAGAGATTCACGCTTCAAGGCAAATTGTCGTGCAAAAAGTGGAAATGATCGGTGATGAATACTATAAGCCCGGAACCGCTGCGCAGATTGAACAAGCCTACCTCGATAGCCTTAGCAAGATGGAAGCATCGCTGGGAAAACTGCGCGAAACCACCGGCACCGGTTTTCAGCAAATGACCGACAACGTCGAAGCCTATCTCGACTGGTATTACAGCCTGCCGGGTGAATATGAGCGGATTGTGGCATTGGCAACCGGTGTGCTGGAAAATTGGATGGCTGAGAAACTGCAAAATTATCTCATGAAAGGCAATGTGTTCGGACCAGTGCAACAATCCATCGAGGAAGTTTTGCAGAGTAATCAACAGTTACGCACCGAGCACATGCAGAAAGTGGAGCAGATTCTGGCCGAGAATCGCGTTGAGCATCTCGATAATTCCCAGCTTGAAGTCGTCCGGCACGCTTCATTAAGTGCGCTCAAGGAGCCACCGGCACATAGCGTAATCGTCAATCTGGAAAACCGCATGCTGATTTCTGGCGGCATTGGCACCGCCGGTGCGATTACTGGCGCCATCGCCGGTAAAATTACCGCCAAAGTGGCGGGGAAAGGCATTATCAAGCTCGGCGCGCAAGCCCTAATCAAAGTAACCGCCGGTAAAGCGGTCAGCGCTTTGGGCGGTGCTGCGGCGGGCGCTGCAACGGGAGCCGCATTGGGATCATTCATCCCCGGCATCGGCACGGCCATCGGCGCGGCTATCGGTGGTATCATTGGCGGTATTACCATTGGTTTGACCGTAGAGAAACTCCTGCTGATGCTGGAAGAAGCATTTTCACGCGAAGAATTTAAACTTCAAATCCTGCAAGCGATCGAAGAAGAGCGCATCGAATTTGAAAAATTCTTGAACACACCGGCTTTGTCGGATAAAACTCCGGACAACACCGTTACAATTGAAACACCCTGAAGTTCAAGCCAATAAACCATAACCTTGGGATTTGAATGGAACATAATGTTGCCCTGATCACGACGATTGCAGCCGGCTTTGGCTTGGCTTTGATTTTTGGTTTCATTGCCGAAAAGCTTAAAACACCCGCACTAGTTGGTTACCTCCTGGCCGGGATTGCCATCAGTCCGACCACACCGGGATTTGTTGCGGATGTCGAGATTGCCTCGCAATTGTCGGAAATCGGTGTCATGTTATTGATGTTCGGCGTCGGATTACACTTCTCGCTGGATGACTTACTGTCGGTCAAGCGCATCGCAGTCCCTGGTGCAATCGTGCAAATGGCTGTTGCAACCGGTCTGGGCATGGCTTTGGCGTCCTGGTGGAATTGGAGTCTGGGCGCCGGATTGGTGTTGGGTTTGTCGCTATCATGTGCCAGCACGGTCGTGCTGCTCAAAGCACTCGAGTCGCGCGGTCTTTTGGAAACAATGAACGGTCGTATTGCCGTCGGCTGGCTGATCGTCGAAGATCTGGTTACCGTTATGATTCTGGTATTGTTGCCGTCGTTTGCGACCATGCTGGGCGGCACGAATGAAAGCGGAAGCCCAGCCGATCCGCTATGGCGCACCATCGGCATCACATTATTGCTGGTTTCCGCGTTTATCGCTTTGATGCTGATCGTGGGCCGCCGCTTCCTGCCTTGGCTGCTATGGCAGGTCGCCCGCACCGGTTCGCGTGAAATGTTCACCCTAGCCGTCGTTGCGGTCGCCATTTGTATCGCCTACGGCGCCGCCGCGCTATTTAATGTGTCGTTTGCGCTGGGCGCTTTCTTCGCCGGTATGGTCATGCGCGAATCCAAATTCAGTCAGCGTGCCGCCGAAGAATCCCTGCCGTTGCGCGATGCGTTTGCCGTGCTGTTTTTTGTCTCTGTCGGCATGCTGTTTGATCCGGCTGTGCTGATCGAAGAACCGATACGGGTTTTAGCGGTTGTCGCCATTATTATCGTCGGCAAATCGATGGCAGCCATGCTGTTAGTTCTTATTTTGCGTTATCCGCTCAATACTTCGCTGACCGTTGCCGCCAGCCTGGGGCAAATTGGTGAATTTTCCTTTATTCTCGCCGGATTGGGCTTATCGCTTGGATTGATGCCAGCGGAAGGAATGAGCTTGGTGCTGGCTGGCGCGTTAATTTCCATCGCATTCAACCCGATTGCATTTGCCGCAGTTACGCCGTTCAGAAACTTGATATTGAAGCATTCCACTGTGGCACGAAAATACGAAAATCGCGACGATCCCTATGCGGAACTGCCGATGAGCACTGAACGCAAATTTCTTAAGGGTCAGGTGGTGCTGGTGGGTTACGGGCATGTCGGTCAAAGTATCGCCCTGGCGTTGAACGAAAAAAATATTCCCTACATTGTTGCGGAGCAAAATCGCGAGCTGGTGCAGGATTTGCGTAAAAAAGGCACTACCGCGGTATCCGGCGATGCCACGGAACCTTCCGTGCTGATCCAAGCGCATATCAAGGATGCTGCCATGCTGGTCATTGCCACGGCGGATCCGCTGAATGTGCGGCAAATGATCGATACCGCGCGCACGTTGAATCCGGATATCGAGATTGTGTTACGCAGCCGCAGCGAAGACGAGACCGCATTGCTGCGGAAAGATCAGATCGGCATGGTATTTTTTGCCGAGGAAGAGCTTGCCAACAGCATGTCGTATCACATCCTGAACCGGTTCAACAAAAAATCGGAACCGGCGTCGTAGCATCAGGTTCGATTATTAAGTATTAAACAGCTTCCCGTGAATTAAAATTTTTATGAGATTATTGCAATGACAAATCAGCGATATGCCGGTATCAATCAAGATGCAAATGAAGGACTCACACATTTAGGCCGCATCGTGCGTGACGCTTGGGTATTCGGAATTCTGCCGGAAACGGAAACCTGCGTGGGCTGGAGCGCTTCACAGATGCAGACTTTGTACGAAAAAGTCCATGCGGCATGGGAACCCTACGCACACTTACCCAGCCGCTTGCCGGATGACTTACGTGAGCGTCACATGCGGCTGTATTCCGAAGCGATAACAAGCGCCAAGGCGAAAGGCTGGGATGCCGAGTTGAAAGAAGACGATTAATGTCTCGCCGGGAAATGAATAATCCGCGCTGGACCTTCAAGCACGGTTTTATTGACCAGCATCTGCAACGCCGCGGGAAATTCACTTTGTAAGCGCTTCATCACAGCTGCCGTGTTCTCGCGGTAATACACGGCTTCGTACGCAACCGGTTGATCCAATGCATCACGCGCTTGCCGTTTAAAATTCCGCCACGCGATATCGACCCAGCATTTACGTTCGCCATCGATGAATACAAATTCTTCATGGTCGACGATTGCCATGTACTGCATGCTGCGGATGGGAACAAACAAATGCCGTGTCGGACAACGCGACAATAAGGTAATCGCCAGGTTGTAAGTACTTGCCGGCAAGTGACGCGCTTCCCGGCTGATTTCAAGATCTCGATAACAAGTAATTTCCATAATGAATGCGACACAACCTATTAAATTTCATCGGCATGATGCTTTGTTTAGACTCAATCCAACAGCGCAAAAGCAGAATAATCGTACTTATGTTACCTTAATGCCGTAGCGCAAAGAAACCCCATTTGCACAACCCCTTTATTTTCAGTTATTTCCATACTTTACATCGTTGATCGCTTCCAATGCGCCCCACCCGTCTTGAGAAACCTGCCGCCACGCGCAATAACCTGAAAACCATCGCCGCACTATTACCCTATTTGTGGGAATTCAAAGTGCGGGTGATCCTGGCGCTCAGCCTGCTGGTATTGGCCAAACTGGCCAATGTCTCGGTACCGCTGGTTCTGAAGGAAATCGTCGATGCTCTGGATCAGCCGCGCGCGGAACTGGTGCTACCGGTTTTTCTGCTGATCGGATATGGTGTTTTGCGTTTGTGCAGCACTTTGTTTGGTGAGCTACGCGACGCAATTTTCGCCAAGGTGACGCAACGGGCGATCCGGCGAGTAGCGAACAGAGTATTCAGCCATCTGCATTCGCTGTCGCTGCGATTTCATCTGGAACGCCAGACTGGCGGTGTTTCACGCGATATTGAACGCGGTACACGCGGTATTTCCTTTTTACTGAATTTCATGCTGTTCAATATTCTGCCGACGTTGCTGGAAATCGGTTTGGTACTGGCCATCCTGATCAAGCAATACGATATCCGGTTTTCCATCATCATTTCCCTGACGCTGCTGGCTTATATCGCACTCACCTTGATCGTCACCGAATGGCGCATGATTTTCCGCCGCACCATGAACAATATGGACTCCAAAGCCAATACCCAGGCGATCGACAGCTTATTGAATTACGAAACGGTAAAATATTTTGGCAATGAAGCCTGGGAAGCGCGACGCTACGATGAGCATTTGCAATCGTGGGAAAAAGCCGCTGTCCGCAATCAAACCTCATTGGCTACGCTGAACGCCGGACAAAGCGCAATTATTGCAATCGGTGTTACTTTACTGATGCTGCTGGCGGCTGATCAAGTCATCGATGGCGTCATGACATTGGGCGATTTGGTACTGATCAATGCTTTTATGCTGCAACTGTACATGCCACTGCATTTTCTCGGTTTTGTTTACCGCGAAATCAAGCATTCGCTGGCCGATATGGAACGCATGTTCACATTATTGGATGAAAACCGGGAAATTCAGGATCAACCGGATGCCAAAGTTCTCGCTGCCGATCAGGCAACCATCCGCTTTCATCATGTCGATTTCAGCTATGAAACTAACCGTCAGATACTGTTCGACGTCAATTTCGATATTCCCGCCGGGCAGAACATTGCCGTCGTCGGTCACAGCGGCTCCGGTAAATCGACGCTGGCACGCTTACTGTTCCGTTTTTATGATGTGCGATCGGGGTGCATTCAAATCAATGATCAGGATATTCGCGCGGTGACCCAGCAAAGCCTGCGCGCCGCGATGGGTATCGTGCCGCAGGACACCGTGTTATTCAACGACAGTATTTATTACAACATCGCGTACGGACGGCCGGAGGCCACGCAAGAGGAAGTGTTTGCTGCCGCTCGTGCTGCCCATATCCATGATTTCATTGAAAGCCTGCCGGAAAAATATGCCACGATTGTGGGCGAGCGCGGCTTGAAGCTATCCGGCGGCGAAAAACAACGCGTCGCGATCGCCCGCACCATTTTGAAGAATCCGGTTATTCTGATTTTTGATGAAGCAACATCGGCGCTCGATTCCAATTCCGAGAAGCGTATTCAGGCGGAATTGAAACGCATCGCCCAAAACCGCACCACACTGACCATCGCGCACCGGCTATCCACGATCGCCGATGCCGATCAGATTCTGGTGATGGATCACGGCCGCATCATCGAACGCGGCACGCATCAGCAATTACTGGCGAGCGGCGGCACGTATGCGCAGATGTGGGAATTACAACAGCAGGAAGAAATCGATCAACACCAGCAAGAAAGCACTATTTCCGCATCATAATCAATCGTTATTCATGCGAAAGTTATCTTTTTCATGAAGAAATCACAGCATCTTCTTGAACAACCTTACTTGTTGTTTCCATGAAATAAATTCTTAAGTAATACAAAAAACCCGGAAATACCGGGAAAAAACCAACCTTATCCCTAAGAATGAATTGCAAGGTGGTGTGGTAACTTCTCACTCCAGAATTTGCCATCCAAAAATTGCGTAATTACATTCGAGGGAGTCATCGCAATGCTTGTATCCGTTGGTTATATCATCATTATTATTTCTGTTTTCGGCGGTTTTGCACTGGCGGGCGGCCATCTCGCGTCGCTGTGGCAGCCGGTCGAATTGCTCATGATTGGCGGTGGCGCAGTGGGCGCTTTTGTCGTCGGCAACTCGAACAAAGCACTCAAGGCCACGTTGAAAGCATTACCGACCGTTTTCAAAGGCTCCAAATATACCAAAGCGCTGTATATGGATTTGATGACATTGCTTTACGAAGTGCTCGGCAAAATTCGCAAGGAAGGTTTAATGTCGATCGAGGGTGATGTCGACGATCCCGCCAGCAGCCCTATTTTCACCAAATACCCGGATATCCTGGCCGATCATCATATCACCGAATTTATTACCGATTATTTGCGCCTAATGGTCGGCGGCAACCTCAATTCACTGGAAATCGAAAGTCTAATGGACAGTGAATTGGAAACGCATCATCAGGAAGGCGAAGTGCCCATTCACGTGGTAGCCAAACTCGGCGACGGATTACCTGCTTTCGGTATTGTTGCTGCGGTGATGGGGGTGGTGCATACGATGGAATCCGTTCATCTGCCGCCTGCCGAACTGGGTATTCTGATTGCCGCCGCGCTGGTCGGGACATTCCTGGGAATTTTATTGGCGTATGGATTCGTGAGTCCGCTATCGAGCAAACTCGAACATAATCTTCATGAATCCAGCAAGATGTTTGAATGCATCAAAATCACATTACTGGCCAACTTGAACGGTTATTCGCCGGTTCTGGCGGTTGAATTTGGCCGCAAAGTGCTATTCACGACCGAAAGACCGTCTTTCCTGGAACTGGAAGAGCATGTCAAACAAAGTAAATCAAAATAACCGCTCCGGAATAATGCTCCATTTGAATTGCGAGAATAATTATGGCTGATGATCTTTCACAACGCCCGATAGTCATCAAGCGAATCAAGAAAGTTGCTGGTGGTCACCACGGCGGCGCTTGGAAAATTGCTTATGCTGACTTTGTCACCGCCATGATGGCATTCTTCTTACTCATGTGGCTGCTGGGATCGTCCACTAAGAGTCAATTGGAAGGTATCTCGGAGTATTTCAAAACACCGCTCAAGGTAGCTATGACAGGCGGATCGTCGATAGGCGAAACCAGCAGCATATTGAAAGGTGGCGGCACCGATCTGACCCGTCAGCACGGCGAAGTGAAAAAAGGTGAAATTAAAGACGACATCCAAGCCAAGAAAATTATCAAGGAACGTATTGAGCGCATTAAATTGGAAGGCTTGAAGAAAAAAATCGAGGAAGCGGTTGAAAACAATCCCACACTGAAAAAATTCGCCAATCAGCTTTTGCTGGATATCACGTCCGATGGCTTAAGAATTCAGATCGTCGATGAGCAAAATCGCCCCATGTTTGCACTGGGAAAAGCCGATTTGCAGCCGTACACCAAAACCATTTTGCGCGAGATTGGCAAAATGCTCAATGATGTTGAAAACAAAATCAGTCTCTCCGGCCATACCGACGGCAAACCTTTCCCTACCGGGGACAAAGGTTACAGTAACTGGGAATTATCGGCGGATCGCGCGAATGCTTCGCGCCGCGAGCTGATTATTGGTGGTATGGATACCAACAAGGTTCTGCAAGTGATCGGTTTATCGTCTGCGGTGTTGTTTGACAAGGAAGACCCTGTCAATCCGATCAATCGCCGGATCAGCATCGTCGTCATGAACGAAAAAGCCGAGAAAGCCGTGACCATGGATGGCCAAACCATTGATGTTGATATGCAGGCCGAACCGAATAAAGAAATACTGCAAAATCCATAACTCATTCAATAGCCTATCATGTTAAAACGAATCCATCCCGGTATTGTCGCGTTAGTTGTTCAGATTGTGACCATTCTGACGGTTTATCTGATTATTCTGTCACAAGCAGTTCCCGGTTTGAGTGTATTTGAATGGAGTTTGGCGCAAGGGTTATTGGCAGGATTACTCAGTTACTTCATTCGCATGCCGGTATGGTGGGTTGCTATTCATTTGGGTTTCATACCGCTGGTAGTTGTTGCACTGGCATGGAATATTTCCTCGACATGGTTCCTGGTATTTTTTCTCGGCCTATGGCTGGTCTATGGAAAAACCTATAAAACCCAAGTACCGCTGTATCTTTCCAGTCAACGTGCAAATCAAGCGTTGGAATCACTACTGCCGGGCAAAGAGCGATTTTCTTTTGTCGATTTGGGCAGCGGATGTGGTGGTCTGTTGAATAATCTAGCCAGAACACACAAGAATGGTCAGTTTCACGGCATTGAATCCGCTCCCTTACCGTTCTTGATCAGTAAATTAAGAAGCTTTCTGGGTGTTCCAAACTGCAAAATCGTGTGGGGAGATTTCTGGCAGCAGGATTTCTCCCAATACGATGTCGTTTATGCTTATCTGTCGCCGGTGCCGATGGCCGCGTTGTGGGAAAAGGCCGGTAAGGAAATGCGCCCGGGAAGTCTGTTGATTAGCAATACATTCACTATCCCGGGTGTGGTAGCGGATAAAAGTATCAAACTCGATGATTTCTCCAATTCCACGCTATATCTGTGGAAAATTTAGCTGGAGTGAAATGGTGCGCTAAGTGCGGCGCCAAGTCGTTCCTTGCGCGCCGTCTTCGAGGATGATGCCCTGTTGTTGCAGATTTTTACGAATGGCGTCGGCATCGGAGTACCGCCCTTCTTTACGTGCGCTAATGCGTTGTTGAATCAGCAGCTCAATGTCATCCGGCGTCAAAGCATCCGATGGGCCGGTAGCGATTGTATTCTGCAAATACTCTTGCGGATTCTGTTGCAAAAGACCGAGTAAACCACCCAGCGTTTTCAGTAGTCCGGCATTCTCTTTTGAGCCCGATTTATTGATATCGCTCGCCAAATCAAACAAAACAGCAATTGCATCCGGCGTATTGAAATCATCATCCATGGCCATTTTGAATCGTTTCGCGTAGGCGTTATTCCAATCCAGCGCTATCGCATTGACCGGACCGGCATCTTTGAGTGCAATATACAAGCGATCCAACGCAAGCTTGGTATCTTTGAGATGCTGATCGGAATAATTTAATGGGCTGCGATAGTGCGCGCGCAAAATAAAAAAGCGCACGACCTCCGGTTGGTAGAATTTTAAGATCTCGCGCACGGTGAAGAAATTGCCCAGCGACTTCGACATTTTTTCGTTGTCGACACGCACAAAACCGTTGTGCATCCAGTAATTGACAAAAGGATGATCATGCGCGCCTTCACTTTGCGCGATTTCATTCTCATGATGCGGGAACTGCAAATCCTGTCCACCGCCATGAATATCAAAGTGAATGCCTAATAACTGTTCGCTCATCGCGGAGCATTCGATGTGCCAGCCCGGACGCCCCCTGCCCCAAGGAGATTCCCAGAACGGCTCACCCGGTTTTGCCGATTTCCACAACACAAAATCCAGCGGGTCTTTTTTATTTGAATCAATTTCCACACGCTCGCCAGCGCGCAGGTCGTTCAGGGATTTACCGGAAAGTTTTCCGTAATTGGGAAAATCATGCACGGAATAATACACATCGCCATTTTTCGCATGATAAGCCAGGCGTTTTTCCACCAGCGTGCTGATCATTGCAATCATATGCGCAACAAAATCCGTCGCGCGCGGCTCGTGGCTCGGCGGCAAAACACCCAGCGCGGCCGAATCCTCATTCATCGCTTGAATGAAACGTTGTGTCAGCGTTTCGATCGATTCATTATTTTCCTGCGCACGCTTGATAATTTTGTCATCAATATCAGTCACATTCCGTACATAGCTGACTGCGAAATCATTGGCTGTGAGCCAGCGGCTAACCGTATCGAAAACCACCAAAACTCGCGCATGTCCCAAATGACAATAATCATAAACCGTCATACCGCATACATAAATTTTTACTTTTCCAGGTGTTATTGAAACAAAATCTTGTTTTTCCCGGGCGATTGAGTTATAAATTTTGAGCATAAGGTCAACAGATAAAATTGTAGAGTTAGCCATCTTCTTGATAGAATCTGGCCGTTCCAGCGCTTTTTGAAATAGCCTTCGAGTATAACATAACGTAGGCGCAAAGCCCTTACCCGCTAATTGCCAATGAGGATACTTAACTTTGCATCGCTGTCAAATTCTGATTTTTTTATTGTTAATTGCACTGTGCTTACCTGTTCACGCCTCAGAGACACGGGTTGAAATGAAAACCAATTTGGGCAGTATCGTTCTCGAGCTTTACCCGGAAAAAGCACCGAAAACCGTCGATAATTTCCTGCAATATGTTGACGATGGATTTTACAAAAATACCGTTTTTCACCGTGTGATTGCTGGCTTCATGATTCAAGGCGGCGGATTCGATACAGCATTGAAACAAAAACCGGCACGATCGCCGATCCAAAACGAGGCCGATAACGGTTTAAAAAATGAACCCGGAACCATTGCGATGGCGCGCACTTCGGATCCACACTCGGCATCGGCGCAATTTTTTATTAATGTCGCCAATAATGCATTCCTGAATTACAAAGCGTCTACTCAGAATGGCTACGGATATGCAGTATTCGGCAAGGTGGTTTCCGGCATGGAAGTTGTCAACAAGATTGCATCGATGCCGACCGGATCAGGCGGCCCTTTTGGCGGTGATGTACCCAAAAATAGCGTCGTTATTGAAGATGTGATAAAACTGCCCGCGCTTGAGAAAAATACGCAATAACAAAAATCATCACTTTACATAGGATAGATATGGTCAGATTACAAACCAATTATGGTGTTATTACGCTTGAACTGGATAGCGAGAATGCGCCGGAAACCGTGCAGAATTTCTTAAATTACGTTACCAGCGGATTCTATGACAACACATTGTTTCATCGTGTTATTGACGACTTTATGATTCAAGGCGGCGGATTTGAGCCTGGAATGAAGCAAAAAAAGACACAACCACCTATCCAGAATGAAGCTGCCAACGGGCTTAAAAATGATTCGTATACTATCGCAATGGCTCGTACTGCTGATGTTCATTCCGCAACGGCGCAATTCTTCATCAATGTCACTAATAACGGCTTTTTGAATTACAAATCTTCAACACCGCAGGGTTTTGGTTATTGCGTGTTCGGCAAAGTGATTGAAGGTCAGGATGTTGTGGATAAAATCAAGAAGGTCAAAACGGGTGATCACGCAGGCCACCAGAATGTTCCACTTGAAAATGTTATCATCGAAAAAGCCGAAGTGATTTAATCGTAATCCGGCAGCCGCTCATCACGATGACATCGTGCCATTATGTCAGTCCGCGGTGCAAATCAGCTTGCAGATCCTGCACCGCTTCCAATCCAACTGCAATACGCAACAATCCATCGGTGATACCGGCAGCATCCCGTGCTTCTTGACTGATACGCGCATGGGTTGTTGTGGCCGGGTGGGTCAGTGTGCTTTTCGCATCGCCCAGATTGGCGGTAATCGATATTAAACGTGTCGAATCAATGACACGCCAGGCGGCTTCTTTACCTCCTTTGACTTCAAACGTCACAATCCCGCCACCGGATTTTTGCTGACGTTGCGCTAATGCATGCTGCGGATGAGAGGCTAAGCCGGGATAAAAGACACGCGTCACATTCGGTTGTGCTTCAAGCCATTGTGCCATTTGCAACGCATTTGACGAGTGCGCTTCTATGCGTAACTTCAGCGTTTCCAAACCCTTCAGTATCACCCAGGCATTGAAAGCACTGAGTGTCGGCCCGGCAGTACGCAAGAATCCATAGATTCCGCCATCCATCAACAATTCGCGCTTACCGAGCACAGCACCGCCCAATACTCTGCCTTGTCCGTCCAAATATTTAGTCGCGGAATGAATAACGATATCAGCGCCTAACTCAAGCGGCTTCTGCAGAATAGGGGTACAAAAACAATTATCGACCGCCAGCCAAACGCCTGCTTTCTTGGCAATTTTACTGAGTTCCGCGATATCGGAGATTTCCGTTAACGGATTAGACGGTGTTTCCAAAAAAAACAGCTTGGTATTGGGCTGTATCGCGGCTTGCCATGACTTTACATCGGTCGCCGACACAAAAGTTGTGTCGATATTGAAGCGTTTCAATATGTTATTGAATAAATTGACTGTTGCGCCGAACAAACTGCGCGATGCAACGATATGATCGCCTGCCGACAATAACCCCATTGTGCAGGCCAATATGGCCGACATGCCGGAGGACGTCGCAATGCAGGCCTCGGCTCCTTCCAATGCGGCCAGCCGTTCTTCAAACGCAGTCACGGTGGGATTGGTAAACCTGGAATAGATGTTACCCGGCTCATTACCGGAAAATCGCGCAGCTGCTTGAGCGGCGCTCTCAAAAACGAAACTTGAAGTCAGATACATGGCTTCTGAGTGTTCGTTGAATTGACTGCGATGAACTCCGGTATGGAGCGCCAGCGTTTCAGGCTGTAAGTGATCTTTCATAGCGTGAACCTTGAGCGAAAACGATATTTATAGAAATCAGGAAAAGTTTATTATGAACAGAAAAATGAGCGGCAAATAGCAAGACTCAAAATGACATGATGTTTATTGAACGCTCTGCTCAGTGTATTATTCGGAAAAAACCAAGCTCAAATCCAATTGAGTATTGAGTTTAGTCTGTAATATCGAATGATTGGAATTGCGTTGTGATTCCAGGGTTTGTAAATATTCGGAAGTAATATCCCCGGTTATATAATTACCGTTGAAACATGAAGTTTCAAAACTTTTAACCGCAGGCAATACTTTTGAGACAGCATGATTTAGTGCATCCAAATCTTGAAAAATTAAGTAATCGGCGCCAATTTCATTACAAATTTCTTCTGTCGTGCGATCAGTCGCGATCAATTCCTGGCGCGTCGGCATGTCAATACCGTATACATTCGGATATCGCACCGGTGGGGCTGCGGAAGCAAAGTAAATTTTATTCGCGCCCGCCTCGCGTGCCATCTGAACAATTTCCCGGCTCGTTGTGCCGCGAACAATGGAATCGTCCACCAACATAACATTCTTGCCGCGAAATTCGATACCCATGGCATTCAGTTTTTGCCGCACGGATTTACGCCGCTGCTGCTGACCTGGCATGATGAAGGTGCGGCCAACATAGCGATTCTTGACAAATCCTTCACGAAAATCAATGCCTAAACTGTTGGCAAGCTGTAAGGCGCTGGGACGGCTGGAATCGGGAATCGGGATGACCACATCAATATCCAAATGATGCATCGTACTTCTGATTTTCTCAGCCAGATGTTCTCCCATGTTTAATCGCGTTTCGTAAACTGAGATACCGTCAATGACGGAATCGGGCCGGGCCAAATAGACATATTCAAAAATACAGGGATTCAACGAAGCATGGGGGGCGCACTGCTTATTGTAAAAATTGCCGTCTTCATCGATAAAAATAGCTTCCCCGGGTTGTATATCGCGTATCAATTTAAAACCCAGTGTATCCAGCGCCACACTTTCCGATGCGATCAAGTATTCATCGCCCAATTCACTTTCTGCAGTACCAAAAACCAACGGTCGTATGCCATAGGGGTCGCGAAAGGCTAGCAATCCATACCCTGCGATCATCGCCACCACCGCATACGCGCCTTTGCAGCGCTTATGAACACCCGCCACCGCAGCGAAAATAGTAGCGGGGTCGAGCTGGCCATTGCGCGTACTTTCCTGCAATTCATGCGCCAGCACATTGAGCAAAACTTCCGAGTCGGAATTGGTGTTCACGTGCCGCAAATCGGTTCTGAACAATTCTTGATTCAGTTGTTCCGCGTTGGTTAAATTGCCGTTATGACTTAATACAATCCCAAACGGCGAGTTGACATAAAAAGGCTGCGCCTCGGCTGAAGAGTTAGCTGACCCGGCGGTAGGATAGCGCACATGACCGATACCGATATTACCTGCCAATGCACGCATGTTTCGGGTGCGAAATACATCACGCACCAACTCCAAACCCTTATGCATGTGAAAAGTATTCCCTTGCGCTGTTACAATGCCGCTCGCATCCTGTCCGCGATGCTGCAACATGAGCAAACCATCATAAAGTAACTGATTGGCGGGTGATTTTGCAACAATGCCGAGAATTCCACACATAGAACTGCTCCGTTAATTTTGTTGTCCTTGGTCCATCTTAAGAATTTTCTTTTCTTTCAAAACTAATGCGTTTTGAAAGATCGGCTGGAAGCCAAGGTAACACTTGCAGTGCAATCGCCTCCAAAGGACGGCTCAGAACTGCCTGTTGCCAAAACACTTGATTGGGAATTGTCGTTAATCCGGCGATTAAAGTCAGTAACGTTACAATCGCCATCGCCCTTAAAAGGCCAAAAATAGAACCAAACAATCGGTCGATGAATCCCAATCCGATACCTTTGATCAATGAAGTCAGCAACATAGTCCCCAGTGCAGTGATCAGCAGTACCGCAAGAAACGTTAAAACAAATGCAATCGAAATGCGCAGTGTCTCACCGATAATTTCAACCGGTAAAAACTGTTCAAAAAACGATCCATACGCACTGGCTACTATAAAAGCAACTACCCAACCGGCAATGGATAGCGTCTCCCGGACAAATCCCCGGAAAATACTTAAAAGTATTGAAACAAGAAAAATACCGGAAACGACATAATCAAACGCAGTCATCAGTTAAAATCAATCCAATTCTCGTTGATTCATAACAGAAAAATAAAAACCATTCCATTATCAGCTTATTTTGGAGCCACTACACCGTCAAGCCCAATCTTTTTTAGTTTTTTTAATTCAGCTTCTGCGGCGCTTCGCGTCGTGAAAGGACCAATCCGTACACGCGTCACCTCATTATGATCGACTTTCAGTGTTTCAGTGTAAGCTTTAAACCCGCTCGATAATAGATTGGCTTGCTGCTGCTTGGCTTTCGCTTGATCGGAAAATGCGCCCAGTTGCACGACAAATGCTTTAGCTGCATCCACCGGTACTGCTACAGATGCTGTTGCGGATGGACTTGCGGAAGTTGCCGCAGGTGCGGATACAGGTGCAGGAACAGCTGCGGCGGTATTCACTGCTGCGTTGTTTTTCACTTCGGGGGCAACGGCTACTGGACGCCGGTCAAATTTTGGTTTAATACCTGGGATTGGAATGCGTTTCTGGTCATTTGACATTCCGGAGTATTCATCATGATGTTGCGTACCTGCTTTCGATTTCCCGGGTAACTCAGGCGATGCTTCATCGTCCATACCTGAAAATTCGCGGCTCACAGACTCTTCTTTGAGCGCCGAATCATTCCTATTGTTCTTAACCGCCGGCAAGTTGATTGCAATTTCCTGTTTTTCACTTCCGCCTTTTGGCTCATCGAATATAGCCGGCAGTACAATTACAGCAGCAAGTACCAGCATAGTAGCGCCAACCAGACGCCGCCTTGCGCGTTTCCTGAGTAATAATTCTTCTTCACTGATATTTTTATTCATTTGAAATAGCCGATTATTACCTGCTTTGTTGTGTGCCTAGATACTGCAACACCCCGCTTACCGTATAGAACGATCCGAATACGCAAATTCTATCATTTTTACCGGCTTGTTCACAGGCAAAAACAAAAGCCGCCGCACTGTCGGAAAACTGGTGAATGACATCCTTATCGCTTGAAATACCCGCTTGATGAATTTCATTAATCAAATAATCGGTCGATGCAGCGCGAGGAGATGGTATAGCCGAGACCAGCCAGAAATCGATATCGTTTTTTAATGCCTGAATGACACCCTGGATATCTTTGTCTTGCAGCATGGAAAATACCGCATAAGTGCGGCCGGTTGGCTTTGTCGCCGCTAAATTTTCCGCTAAAACAGCGGCTGCAGCGGGATTATGAGCGACATCCAGAATAATCATCGGCTGTGTCGATACCATTTGAAATCTGCCGGGTATAACCGCTTCGCCCAATCCTTGCCTGATGTCTTTCATACTAACTGGTAACAATTCGCACAGGGTATCCAATGCGGCCAGGCAAGCACTTGCATTCTGCAGTTGCTTGACACCCCGGAGGGCGGGGAATGGAAGAGAATGCCGCCATCCTTTCGGTCCCCAGTAATCCCATTGCATGCCTTTATTTGAGAAACCGAATTCTTGGGTCAAACGGAAAAATTGGGCTCCGGAAGTTTCAATTTGCTGATGAACAGAATCGGGTATATCAGCTTCCGCGCAAATAGCCGGTTTTCCTTTTCTAAAAATCGCGGCTTTCTCAAAACCTATTTTTTCCCGCGTATCTCCCAGATAATCCATGTGATCAAGATCGATACTGGTTACGATTGCACAATCCGCATCGAATATGTTCACCGCATCCAGTCGTCCGCCGAGACCGACTTCTAAGATCACCACATCAACACGTGCTTGAATAAATACATGCATCGCCGCCAATGTGCCAAACTCAAAAAAAGTCAACGAAATATCGCACTCCTTTCTGGCAGCATCGATGTGCGCAAAAGCATCACATAAGCTTTTATCAGCCACTTCATTCTTATCGATGCGGACACGTTCGTTATAGCGTAGCAAATGTGGCGAGGTATAGCATCCCACTTTGTAGCCAGCGCAGAATAATATCGACTCCAGCATTGCACAAACCGATCCCTTACCATTTGTACCTCCTACCATGATTATGGGAAATTGCGGTGTTAAAGCAAGTTTGGATCGAACCCGGTTGACACGCGCCAATCCCATTTCAATCGTTTTGGGATGAAGCGATTCCAGATACGTTAACCAATCAGTAAGCGAGTCAGCTTCCATTTGGCGTGCCTGTATTAAGCAGGAAGTGAAATGATCAAACGGTATTTAAGGAATGGGCGCAGGAATACGCATCAGTTGCGTGCAGAGATTGACAATCTTGTCACGCATTTGCCGCCGGTCCACGATCATATCGATCGCACCATGCTGCAATAAAAATTCAGCGCGCTGGAAGCCATCGGGAAGTGTCTGGCGCACCGTTTGTTCAATGACGCGCGGACCGGCAAAACCGATCAGTGCGCCGGGTTCGGCAATCACCACATCGCCAAGAAAGGCAAAACTGGCGGATACACCGCCCATCGTCGGGTCGGTCAGAACCGATATGAACGGTAATTTGCGATGACTCAGCTTAGTCAGCACGGCCGTTGTTTTCGCCATTTGCATCAAGGAGAATAAACCTTCCTGCATACGGGCGCCGCCACTGGCGCTGAAACAAATAAAAGGCAAGTGATGGTCAATGCAGGTTTTAACGCCACGCACGAATCGCTCGCCAACGACCGAGCCCATCGAACCGCCCATAAAACCGAATTCAAATACCGCGACAACGACCGGCATCGTTTTAATGGTGCCCTGCAGCACCACTAAGGAATCTTGCTCGTCAGTGTTTTCTTTCGCCTGCGCTAGGCGATCCGTATAACGTTTGCTGTCTTTGAATTTCAGTGCATCAGTAGCAACCACTTCAGCACCGATCTCATAACGTCCTTCCGGATCAAGCAGTTGATCGAGACGATTTCTCGCCGAAATACGGTTATGAAAGTCACATTTAGGGCAGACATTCAAATTCTTGGCCAGATCCGTGTAGTACAAAACCGCTTCGCAGGTGCGGCATTTACTCCACAAGCCTTCCGGCACTATTTTCTTTTCACCCGCTTCTTTTCTCTTGATCTTTGGCGGGATAATGTTCTGAAACCAGCTCATCTGTGACGTTTCCTAAAACGTGTTTTAAACATTATTTCAATTTTCATCAATGGCTTTACGCAAGGTGCCGATCAGATTTCCCACGTTTCCGAGCAACTCGGCTTCCGGAGATTTTTCGATTTCCTCGATGATGCGGCTGCCAACCACCACGGCATCGGCCAGATCAGCGACTGCCTTGGCTGTTGCACCATCGCGAATGCCAAATCCGACGCCGATCGGTAATGCGATATATTGGCGTAACTGTGCCAGCATCGCGCTGACATCCTGAAGATTGAGATGAGATGCCCCGGTCACCCCTTTTAGGGAAACATAGTAAACGTAGCCTCTGGCCATTTTCGCCACTTGTTCAATGCGTGCCTGCGGTGTTGTCGGGGACAGCAAAAAGATCGCATCGATTTCCTGTTGCTCGAGGCATTGCACCCATTCGGCGGATTCTTCAGGCGGATAATCGACAATCAAGACACCATCGACACCGCAATCTTTCGCCTTGGCCGCAAAAGCTGCATAACCCAAGGCTTCAACCGGATTGGCATACCCCATTAAAACAACCGGTGTTGTGCTATCGGTTTTTCTGAATTCACCCACCATGTGCAAAACATCATGCAGACTGACATGATGCTTTAATGCACGCTCCGATGATCTCTGAATTGTCGGCCCATCCGCCATGGGATCGGAAAAAGGCACGCCCAGTTCGATGATATCAGCACCCGATTGAACCAGTTGATGCATCAATTGAACGGTTATTTCCGGATTAGGATCACCAGCGGTAATAAATGGAATGAGTGCTTTCCGGTTTTGATTTTTTAGTGCAGCGAATTTCGTGGCAATACGATTTATCTTTTTAGCGTCATTCTGATCGCTGAAAATATTCATTAAACTCTTTATAAAGCTCATGTGCTCATCCGCTCTCAATTCTTTTCAGAAAACTGCAAAATACTGCTACTTAATCATTACAGCGTTAAACCGGACATTTGCGCAACCGTTGCCATATCCTTGTCACCACGTCCGGACAAATTCACCAGCAGCAGTTTATCCTTGGGTAAAGTAGGCGCATATTTGGCAGCGTAAGCCAGCGCATGGCTTGACTCCAATGCCGGCATAATACCTTCATACCGGCACAGCGTATGAAATGCTTCCAATGCTTCATCATCAGTGATCGCGACATATTCAGCACGGCCGCAATCTTTAAGCCAAGCATGCTCCGGTCCCACACCGGGATAATCAAGGCCGGCAGAAATGGAATGGGTCTCAATGATCTGGCCATTCTCATCTTGGATCAGATAAGTACGGTTACCATGCAATACGCCGGGTTTTCCCGTTGATAACGTTGCCGCATGCTGATGCGTATCTATACCTTTCCCCGCTGCTTCCACGCCAATCAAGCGCACATTGGTATCGCCAATATAAGGATAAAATAAGCCGATCGCATTCGATCCACCGCCGACACAAGCAATCAGCGCATCCGGTTGACGGTTAAAGTCCTCCTGCATTTGTACCTTGGCTTCATTCCCAATCACGGCCTGAAAATCTCTCACCATCATTGGATAAGGATGCGGTCCTGCTACGGTACCGATAATGTAAAAAGTATCTTCAACATTGGTGACCCAATCGCGCATCGCTTCATTCAAGGCATCTTTTAAGGTTCGCGACCCGGATTCGACCGGCACTACTGTGGCGCCCAGCAATTTCATGCGATAAACATTGGTGGCCTGCCGTTTCACATCTTCGGACCCCATGTAAACCACGCATTCCATACCGTAACGCGCGGCTACCGTGGCACTTGCCACGCCATGCTGACCCGCGCCGGTTTCTGCAATGACCCGCTTCTTACCCATACGCCGCGCGAGCAAAGCCTGGCCGATGGTGTTGTTGATTTTGTGCGCGCCGGTATGATTTAGATCCTCGCGTTTCAAAAGTATCTGTGCGCCCCCTAAATGCTCCGACCATCTTTTGGCGTGATAAATAGGACTGGGACGCCCGACATAATGTTTTAATTCATAAGCAAATTCTGCTTTAAATTCGGGATCATCGCGATAAAATTCATATTGCTTGCGCAAATCTTCCAAAGCTGAAATTAACGTTTCAGCGACAAATATGCCGCCATAGGGACCAAAATGGCCTTCTTTATTCGGCAGGTCATAAGCACTCACAATTGTTTAGCTCCTTGCATGAAAGCAATAATTTTTTTCTCGTCCTTAATACCCTTTGAGGCTTCCACACCACTTGAGACATCAACCGCCCAAGGTTGGGTTTGTTTGATCGCTTTTGCCACATTATCGGGGTTTAAACCACCGGAAAGAATGAGCGGTAGAGACAATTGCTGTGGAATAAGTTGCCAATCAAAAGCGAGTCCAGTACCTCCGGGCATGTCCGCAGCATAAGTATCGAGTAACAATCCTTTTGCTGCCCCGTAACGTTGGGCGTATTGTAGCAAATCTGTATCCGGTTTGACTCGAATCGCTTTAATATAAGGCTGGGAAAATTGATTGCAGAATTCCGGCGATTCATTGCCATGAAATTGCAGCAAATTGAGTTTGGCAGCACGAGCGGTTTCTTCGACCCAAGCCGCATCTGGATCGACATAGACACCGACCGTGCAGATGAAAGGGGGAATCACTTCGGCAATCCGGCGCGCAGATTCTGGATCAATATAACGCGCACTGTGTGGCCAGAAAACAAAACCGATGGCATCAACACCGCACTGAACCGCTGCAATTGCGTCTTCACTGCGGGTAATTCCGCATACTTTTACGCGCACTGACATGGAAATCTATATCGTCTTGTGTGTCACTTAGTTATGTATCGATAGTCCCGGAATGACCGGAGGCTGGGAAAACTCCGGCATTCTCCAGTCAGCATCGTATTTCACACCCGCCAGATACAATCCTGCAGGAGAAAATGTCGGCGCCGCATATGTCCGGTTACGGCTGTCCAGCAATGCATGCATCCATTCGACAGAATACTTGCCTTTCCCGATATAAACAAGGCAACCGATAATATTTCTCACCATGTGGTGCAAAAATGCATTTGCACATAGCTCAAAAACAAATAAATTTCCTTGTCGGGAAATAGTCAACCGGGTGATTGTCCGTACCGGAGACTTCGCTTGACACTCCGCCGCCCGGAATGCGGAGAAATCATGTTCACCCACCAGGATTGCGCCCGCGCTTTGCATTTGCTCCAATTGCAGCGGGTGATGATACCATCCCACCTTGTTGTTATTGAGGCCAGGACGAACCGGTTGATTTAATAACAAATAGATATAGCGCCGCTCTACAGCGCTATATCTTGCGTGGAATTCGCTGGATACCTCTGCTGCCCATAGAATGGCAATATCATTGGGCAAGAGCGCATTGACACCACGTATCCATGCACTGACCGGGCGCTGCGCTGATGTATCAAAGTGAACGACTTGATACAGCGCATGAACGCTGGTATCGGTGCGGCCCGCAGTGATGATGCGGATTTTTTCCTGTGCGATCTTGGATAGGGTTGCCTCAAGCGTATCTTGAATCGAGCAGCCTTGCGGTTGGCTTTGCCATCCGCAATAACGGCTGCCGTCATACTCTAAAACCAGCGCTATCCGCACAAACTAGAATTGCCATACAGGTTGATTGGGTGCAATGTGCGTTAAGAAGCCATTACAGGCTTTTCAGCATTTTCTTTGCAGCTTTCTTTTGCTTATCGTCGCCATCCCGGATGACTTCCTCAAGCATTTCTTTGGCGCCTTCCTTATCGTCCATTTCTTGATAAGCTTTTGCCAAGTCGAGCTTGGTTTCCACTTCCTGCCATTGCTCGCTCTTTTCACCCAAATCAGGATTCTCATCCTTTTCACTCTCTTGGGCGGAATCTCCAAGATTCAAATCAATGCCGGCTAAATCGGGAATGTTGGATTCCAATTCCGGTTCAATGGCTTCATGCGCAACATCCAGCGATGAATCAAATTCCAAGGGTTCATCTAATCCAGAGAATTTCTCACTGCTGTCAATCGCTATTGATTCGTCATCTAATGACGGCACTTCGATTTCATTCACTGTTTTATCTTCAGTGAAATCAATATCAGAATCGCCTAAATCAAAATCTATTTTTTCATCGTCATTTAGATTGACAGAGTCGAGAGATTTTTCCGAATCATCAAAATTAATTTCCAGTGCATAATCTGAAGTGCTCTCAGGCGCTCTCAAATCTTCTGCAGCGCTCGATAATCCAGCTTCATCTCCAATCGATGATTGATTTGCAGCCACTTGATGTTTAGCATCAGTAGCCTCGTCACTCAAATCGAAATCAATCTGATTGGCTGGAGTGGTCGAATCCTGATCGGAATCATCCGATTGACCATATTCTTCTGCAAAATTATCCTGCACATTTTCATCAATGGGCTGCTCATCCTGTTGCAACTCATTTGCCGATTGTTCATCGTCAACTGGCAATTCTGAAACAGAATCATATTTCGCGACATTGTCTTCGTAATATTGAGCATCCTTATCAAATTCTTCATCCTCGGAAGAAGCATTAATATTCTGATAAGTTAAATCATCTTCTTCATGCTCTGCGCCCGATACATCAGCCGCTGCATCCGTAGCTGCTTGGGCAGCAGTCATTGTCGCCATACGCGATCGCATGGCTGAAGAGAAATTCTCTTTCTTGTCTTCCCCTTCCTCACTGGCCTCTTCCAATTGGTTGCGGCGTCTTTTCATCATGAGCAAAATCAGCGACAACCCTAGCACCGATGCAGCAGCAATATACTCAATGTAATTGAGTAACAGATCGACCCAGGACTGACTCTCAGCATCTTCTGACGGCAAGGGTAATGGAGTCACTGGCGCAGTCTTTGCTGCTTCGGGTGCCAGTTGAGCGGCCGGAATCTCTTGTACGACAATGGATTCCGATTCCTGCTTCGGACCTTTTTCAGCTATCGTATCTACTGCAGTTGCAGTTTGGATTTCCGGTTTAACAGTAGTTTTGGAAGCCGGTTCCGCTTTGAGTTGGGCTTGCGCCAGAACGGAATCCTTCAGTTCTAATAATTGCTTAAGATTATCAATGCTTTTTTCCAGCATCGCCACACGTTCATTGGCTTCCTTCAAAGCTAGGTTTCGTGCGATGGCATCCTCTTCCATCATGCGCAGACGATCGACCAGATTTGCGTCAGGAGTCTTACCGTCCTTATCCGGCAATTGAGCACCGCTGGATAGTTTCAGAACCTCTTTAGATGCACTTGGTGCTGCAGCGGATTTCTTATCCAGCGTGGTTGTAATCTGACCTTGATCCGATTGGCTGATCGTGCGGGATGCCGGTGATTCTCGGCTAATATCCGCCAGTTTCCCTCGATAGCTGCGCCAATCCGCAGTCTGCATTTTAATTTCTGTTTTTGCGGTTGTTGTATCAATCGATGCAATTTCGTTTTTCTCGGGTATTTTCAGAACTGCACCGGCTTTGAGCAGGTTCATGTTGTCTGCAATAAAGGCATCCCGGTTTGCATGATAGAGCGCCACTAGCATTTGATTAAGATCGACACCGGCTGGTGATACCTGGCGTGCGATGGATGATAGGGTATCCCCCCGTTTTACCGGTCCGTAAGATTTTTTCGTTTGCCCGGCAGCGTTATTTTTTCGCTTGGGTGATGAATTTGCAGTTGGGTTATCTTTCTCAGCGCTGGGTGCTCTTTCCTCATCCAGGCGGGTTGTTACTATCGCCGGAGTGGAACCAGTGCTGGCTGCCGCAAGATTTTGCGTATTGGTCTCAACCGGATCAAGCAGAACCGTATATTCACGTAATATCCGGCCTGAAGACCAGCTTAACTCCATCAATATCATCAAAAAGGGATCGTTGACAGCTTGCGGAGAGGTCAGCTTGATATAGGGATTGCCGTTCGACCGTAATTCTACCGACGCTTTGACAGCCGATAGCACCGACTCATAGTTGATACCGGCTTGCGCAAACGCTTCCCGAGTGGCGACACTGGCTTTTAGAGATGCCACATCATCGCTGCTGGTAGTGACAATCTCGATTTCAGCGGCAAGCGGTTGTCCCAAAGCGGAATTGAGTGTCAGCTTACCAAGTCCTGCGGCTTGAACAACAGCCCATGGCAACATCAGAACGATTACAAGCAAGCTTACTCTGAAAGATGTTTTATACACCGAAGTACCCTCTCTAGTTTTTTTGAAAAAAGATATCGAAAGGCTAACATTGTGACGCAATCATGTAAGCTAAGATTATGCCTTAAATTACAGGCTAATTCATATAAAACAGACCTATAATTGTTAAAATGTACCTAAAGTGTGAAGAAATGAG